>JAFGOZ010000028.1 GCA_016926235.1 Bacteroidales bacterium
ACCGTTGCACCTGCGATCCTCATTTATAGTTCTATAAATGCCTGCAACGGAATAGCAGAATGTCATCTAATGAGCATAATGATTTCTCACTAAAATAATAAGGGAAATTTTAAAATTGAATCTAGTTATATAGTAGAACACAAAGCAGGAGCAGAGGCCACAGAGCCTCATTCCTCCACCTTCTCCTCAGCCTTAGCCTCTATTAGACATTACTGCCACGCCACTGCCACTGCCACACAACCCCGGTCTTCCGACTCCGGACTTCCGTCTCAATTATTTCCCCCTTTCCCATACCAATCATCTAAAAAATACTAACTTTGCGGATTATTTAAATGAAACATACTTAGTATGAACATGCTTACAGATCTTAAAAGTCCTTCCGTATTTATTGGTAAACAGGGAAATGGAATCATCAGTTTTGGCTCAGGGCAACCTGATCTGCCTCCTCCAAAGGAAGCGATCGAAAATATTAATATTCGTAATGATTTGCGTTATGGATTAATCCAGGGAGAATATCCTTTGCGTGAAGCTCTTTCGAAAGAATATCCTACTTCATCAGCAGATAATTTTGTGATTACCAATGGTGCATCCGAAGCACTCGACCTTATTTTTAGGGCCATGCAGGGCGGTAAGGTGCTGTTGCCACGTCCTTACTACTATTCTTACCCACCCATAGTGGAGTATTCCGGAATGGAGCCTGTTTACACCGATCTTATCGATGGACGTATTGATATGAACGATTTCAAGAAAAAAATAGGACAATGTAAAGCCGTTCTGATCAATTCTCCCAGCAACCCTACCGGACGTATTGAAGATATCAATACTCTTAAGGAGATTGAAGAAATAACCAAAGATAAAGGCATATACGTAGTAAGCGATGAAGTATACAAAGATCTGATTTATGAACGCGAAAACTATCATATAAAAGGAGACCATGTAATCACCGTTAACTCCTTCTCAAAAACCTATGCTATGTGTGGGGTAAGGGTTGGTTATCTTTGGGGTGCCGATATGGACATTGTAAACAAGGTAATTGAAATTAAGACCCATACCTCCATGAATACAAACCTGGTAGGGCAGGATATGGCTCTACAGGCTATGAATGCCCCAAAGGGATATATTAAAACGCAGCTTGAGATATGGAGAGAACGCCGTGACCTGATATATGACGGGCTTAAAACAATTGGCCTGGATCTGTGGAAACCGGAAGGTGCATTTTATGTTCTGCCAAAAGTGCCCAACCACAAACAGATGCTTCTTAAACTTTACAACAAATACAAAGTAATTACCTACCTGGGTGACTGGTTTGGTGCCCCCGGACGCATTCGTTTCAGCTATGCCCTTGATGCAAAGCTTATTGAACAAGGCCTCAACCTGCTTGAAATGGCGCTCAAAGAGCAGGATGTACATGTGATGTAGAAATGCAAGACTACTGGCCTTTGCCACTATTCCTTTTGGAAACTTTTATCATTGCCTCAAATAGTCACAAAGTTATCATTCATTGTATATATACGCGAAGCTGCTGTAATTATAGTGTCTTCGTTTTTCCATTGCCTTCTCCTTCACTTAATACCTTCTGGTAATTAATCGTCATTAATTTGTCATTTATAACAGCTAACGATGAATAAAAACTTATTGGCTACCTATTAACAATAAGTGATAAATCATACCCCCTCAACCATACCTGCTCATACTAACCGGTCAATTCCATTTTCAAATAACAAAATTCCGTTTTTTTTACTACCTTGCTGACATAGGGTTGTCACATTCCCATTGTATCTTTACAAAAAATACTAACAATTTAAACTTTCAACATGAGAACAAAACATTTATTATTAAGTATTTGCGCTATGATTGCTCTTAGCCTTGCAGCCCAGGATGGTGGCAAACAAAAAGCTTTTGAAGCAAAAGTAAGAGAAGTAGATGGTTTCCATATGGTATACTACGAATTTAAAGGTCCATACGATCAGGCTTTTGGCGAATTTATGTCACTGATGGAATATCTCGCATCCAATAATATTGAAATGGGTCCGAATGCCCTGGGAATTTTTTACGATGATCCACAGGATGTAGCTCCGGAAAATTTAAGGAGTGATGTAGGTTTTATGGTTAAAAGCCCTGCTCCTTCGGGTGAAAAATTCAAATACAAAAAAGTAGAAGGATTCAAAGCTGTTTCGGTTAAGTACTACTCAATGGAGGATATCCAAAAGGCTTATGAATCATTGGGAGAATATTTAGTGCAATCAGACCTGACACCTAAAGGTCCTGCATATGAAATATATTACAGCAGCGATCCAAATGTAGTGGATACAGAAATATTGATGCCTGTTGAATAAAAAAATAGTTCACGCAAAAACCGTAAAGGATAATTCTTTGCACTTTTGCGTGAACCCTTTATGGTATCAATATCTTTAATACTTCATCTCTCCAGATAGCATAGCCTTCATCATTCAAATGCAAATTATCGTATGTGAAAATATCTTCCCTGACCTGGCACTCTTTGTCCAGCATAGGAGTGAATACATCAATGTAAGAAACAAAAGAGTATTCATTGCATAAGTCTTTCAGCATATTATTTGCCTCCACATACTTATCCTGATATTTTGAGCGTGCCGGGCTGGGCTTAATGGATAAAAAGTAAACATCAGTACCCGGCAGCTCTGTTTCGACTTTATGAATAAATTCATGGCATTGCCTGACAAAATCAGAAGGACTAAGTCCGTATGCAATGTCATTGTCTCCTTCATACACAAGTATCTTTGAAGGTTTATATTTGCTTACTAATCGAGGAAAATAATACAACAGATATTGCATTGTTGATCCCCCAAATCCACGGTTAATAACAGTAAGCTCCTGAAAATCTTCCGTGAGTGTTTGCCACCTCCTGAAACTGGACGAACCTGCAAAAAGTATTGCTGAATCAGGTGGAGGGAATAGCTGATCCATCATTTCATAGTAACGAATCTCATTCTCAAATTTCAGATCAGCGTTGGGGACGGAAAATTCGAGAGGAGAAATAAGTGTATTTATTACACTTATTAATGAATCGTCTACGTACACATTTTTTTCAACAATATGGTCTTTTAAGTGCAGGGTCATTTCAGCCCGGGCATAATTATCAACAATTTTAAAAACTTCCTTCTGGTCATCAATACTTAATATTTTACTTGCTAACCTCTCCTCACCTGTAACCGTAACAACCAGTGAATTCATATCCCGGACATAGTATTTTGTCGACATTAGCGGTGTCTCCGTTTTTTCTTTCACAAGCTTTACCGGAAACATGCTTAAAGGTGTAAGATACGTTTGACTGCCATTATGCCAGCTATATGTAATCACATCTTCATCATCCTTTTTGTCCATATCCCTGACATATACCTGCAAACCGATTATATCTCCTTCTTTTGGAGCTAGCCCAATATCCTTAAAAAGAATGCTGCTGCGAATTGTATACCCATTTTCTGTAAGAACTGCATTACATTTCTTTTCCGGTAGATCTTTTCTTAAATCACGCCTGTTTCTGTAGTCGCCTATTATGCAACGAAATGTATCATCAGGGAAATAGGAAATCGTGTACTGTATCATGTTGTTGCTCCCGAAAGAATCAGTAATAAATATTTCTACAGCATCACTCTTCCATACAGAACGCTCATCAATCAGAACACTGTCATCCTCGATAAAAAAAAGAAAAAATAGTCCCTCTTCCTCCCAACCTACGGTAAAGGTTGCATCCAAATCCTGTTTTGGAACAGACTTCCCAAGTTTGTTGCTATATAAATGCACTCGTAGGCCCTGTGATATGCTACTCTTAAATAAATATGGTATTGTCACCTCATCCGGTTTATTAGTAAAATAACGGATGTCCTGGTTAGAACAATACTCCAGGATAATTGTGAAAAAGAAGAGATAGAAAATATAATGTTTCATAATTTGCATGTTTACAGTGTTTGAAATTACAAAAAAGTCTATTGTTAATAAAAGAAATTTCATTACCGGGATTTTGGTTATATTTTTAGGGTTGAAAGGCTCATTTTGCCCTTAATTGATAATGCATTGGTGATGAGGAAAATAATACTTGCAATAGTTTTATTAATGATTGCAAGAACCAAAGTTTTTGCAGAAATTGATGTAAGCCATATTGTATTGCTGAATAGAAGTCAGCAGGAAATGTTGCGGCAAATGGTTAATAATGATCCCCGGGCCCGCAATCTCTGGCACATGCTTAAACAGGAGGCCGACCTGGTACTTATGCTTTCACCGCAACCCCAGGGTACATTGAGGTATGCAGGACTTTCAAGGGATGATGATGACCGCATAGAAACCGAAATGGCTCTATATGACATGGACTGCCTGGGAATACTGTACTATTCCATAATTTGTTCCGACAGAGACACCGGGTATATTGGACAGGCGAAAAAATTTATAAAAGCATGGACTACTGAGTATGTTCCAACAGGTAACCCTGAAAATGAAAGTAAGCTGGAACCCCTCTTTCATTGTTATTTTCTTATTAAACAATATTTCAGTATTGAAGAACAGGAAGCTATTGAAAACTGGATGATTGATATTGCAGAAATGGAGAAGCGTAATGATAATCTTCCCATGGATGGGAGTGAAGCTCAGAGAATAAAAAACATTGGCACCCTTGGGTACCTGTTAAATGAGCCGGAATATGTAAAATATTCAGTAAGTGCATTTAAAAGATATGTAGAAGTGTCTCTTTATCCTGATGGTACGAGTTACGAATTGTCTCAAAGCAATATTCTGGAAAATCATGTTACAATGCTTGAGGCATTAGTGTCTTTTGGCATTACTTTCAGGCAATTTGAAGGCTCTGAAACCCGTTTGGACGTGTATTCATACCAGAGCCCAAATGGCTCATCGGTAAAAAGAAGTGTTGAATATGTAGAGCCTTATGCAAAAGGTAAATTGAAACATATGGAGCAGTATGATCGCGATGAAATGGTTGAAAGCACTATGTCATATGGCTTTGAAGATGCTAACTCCTCCAGGGAATGGTTTAATCCTGCTGCTGCCAATACACTAATGCAACTCGCGTCATTCTTTGATAAATCAGATACTAAAATCATACAGTCAAAATCGGAAAACCGGCATTATGAAACATGGTTGGGTTTAATGGTACGTGTGGCTGCAGGAGAAAATAATACACGGTTAAGTTTACGATGATCAATTAATGTTGTATTTATCTAAAATACAGCCCTTTAAAAGTTTTTAAGTAAAATAATCTAAAAAAAACTTGACTTTTAATATTTCATGTTTTATCTTTGACCAAGCGTTCAGTCATAAAATTAATATAAAGCCATTATGGCTTTTTTAGATGAGCATACATTGACTGAACGGTCAGTCTTAAAATTATGCAGATGAAAACAAAAGCATTAAATACTTTTCAAAACCCTGCCTCCCAAATAAAAATTCAACAAATCGACAAATCAAAAATCATTAAATAAAATGTCACCCAGGACAGAAATACAATTTGAAGAAATTCGCAAAGAGAAGAGAAAGTTAATAATGGATACTGCGCTGCAACTTTTTGCAGAAGAAGGATTTCATTCTACAACTATAAGTATGATTGCAAAAAAGGCCGATATTTCAAAAGGTTTGCTTTACAATTACTTTGAAAGCAAGGAGATCCTCCTAAAAGAAATTATGGACGAATCGGTCGATATCCTCTGGAGATACTTTGATCCTAATAAAGATGGCATACTGACAAAAGAGGAGTTTGTATATTTTATCCACCAGACATTTCATGTGGTAAAAAACAACCAGGACCACTGGCGGTTATATTCAGCCCTTATGTTTCAACCCAGGGTGTTGAAACTCATTGAACACAATTTTGAAAATGCAGGCCAGAATATTATGAAGCTGCTCTTTGAATTTTTCAAAACCTGCGGATGTGAAGACCCTGAAGGTGAAATATTAATATTTTCGTCTCTTTTAAAAGGTGCTGTTGTTCAATATCTTGCGGGCCCTAATATCTTCCCTCTTGAATATTTCGAAGAAAAAATAATTGCACATTATAAACAAAAACTGAAGTTATGACACGAGTTTTTTATTTAACCGGAATCATCGCACTGTTTTGCATAAGTAGTGTGTTTGCACAAGATGCAAAAGAGATCATAAAAAAAGCAGATGAAAAATTCCAGGGCGAGAAATCGAGCCAGGGAGAAATGGACATTATCATTAAACGGCCAAAATGGGAACGTACCTTTAGTGTAAAAAGCTGGTCGCTGGGCAAGGACTTCTCCCTCACGCTTATCACCTCACCGGCCAATGAAAAGGGACAAACATTCCTGAAACGTTATAACGAATTATGGAGCTGGAACCCTTCCATCTCGCGGATGCTCAAACTTCCCCCTTCCATGATGTCGCAGGGATGGATGGGCAGCGACTATTCCAATGATGACATTTTACGGGAATCGTCCATTGCCAATGATTACGATGCAAAGCTGCTGGGCGAAGAAAAATGCCAGGGATATGATTGTTATAAAATTCAGCTTATCCCGCATGAAGATGTTGCGGTAGTTTGGGGAAAAATCATCATCTGGATATCCAAAAATGACTATTTCCAATTGAAAGGAGAATACTACGACGAGGATGATTACCTGGTAAGGACCATGCTGGCATCGGATATAAAAACCTTTGATGACCGCGAGTTACCATCAAAACTTGTGCTGATCCCCGCCGAAGAAGAAGGCAACAGCACCACAGTGATTCTTAAAAACTTTAAGTTCAATCAGAATATTGAAGAAAGCTTCTTTTCTCAACAAAACATGAAGAAGGTACGATAAGAATGGAGAATGGACAATGGAGAATGAAGAATGGAGAATGAAGAATGGAGAATGGAGAATGAAGAATGAAGAATGAAGAATGGAGAATGGAGAATGAAGAATGAAATAAATTAAATACAATATGAAGAAAGAAAACATAATATTGACCAAGACCTATGATTTTGCATTAAAGATTGTTAAATTATATTTATATCTCAAATCTGAGTTCAATGAATTCGAATTGTCAAGGCAGGTTCTTAGAAGTGGGACATCTATTGGGGCAAACTCAGAGGAGGGGAATAATGCTCAATCAAAAAAGGACTTCATTTCAAAATTTTCCATTGCCCTGAAAGAAGCTAATGAAACCCATTATTGGCTAAGACTTTTGCGTGATAGTAATATGATAGAAGAAAAAACTGCCAATGATCTTTTAAATGAGTGCTCTGAGATAATAAAAATAATTAGTTCAATAGTTAAAACATCAAAAGAAAAAATATGAGTGACTGAGAATGGTAAATGATTTCATTCTCCATTCTCCATTTTACATTATACATTAAACTAGTTTGTCATGAAAGAATACATAAAACTCGCCTGGCGGAACATCTGGAGAAACAAGCGGCGCACACTAATTACAGTAGCATCTGTTTTCTTTACCCTGTTTTTCTGTATTATTATGCGATCCATGCAGGTAGGAAGTTATAACCAGATGACAAAGAATGTGGTGGAGATATTTTCAGGCTATATTCAGGTTCATGAGAATGGTTATTGGGACGATCAAACCATTGATAATACGATGGAATACACTGAAAAATTGAAACAAACAATTGCTTCACATGAAAATGTATCAGCCATAATTCCCCGGTTGGAATCATTTGCATTAGGTTCCAGCGGCTCACAAACCAAAGGAGTGATTGTGCTTGGAATAGATCCTGTATTGGAGAAAGATCTCTCCAATCCGGAACATTTTATAGTAAAAGGAAAATACCTGGACCCTGGAGAAAATGGAGTTCTTGTAGGTGAAAAGCTGGCAAAATTTCTTTCTCTTTCCATAGGCGACACATTAACTCTTATTAGTCAGGGTTATCAAGGCGCCAGCGCAGCTGGTATATACCCTATTGTTGGTTTAGTAAAAATACCAAATCCCAGCCTTGATAAACGAATTGTATATATGGGACTCCAGACATGCCAGAGCTTTTTTGGTGCCGAAAACAGGATAACCTCATTGGCAATGAACTTAAAGAATCCAAAAAAACTTGCAAGTACTACTGAGTTCTTAAAAGAAAACTTAAATAACGGCGAATACGAGGTGATGTCGTACAAAGAATTAAATCCAGAACTGATTCAACAAATTGAATCTGATCAAAGTACCGGATTTATATTCCTCGGATTATTATACATGATAGTAGGTTTTGGAGTATTTGGCACCGTCTTGATGATGACTGCCGAACGCAAAAGGGAATTTGGAGTAATGATAGCTATGGGCATGCAAAAAACAAAACTGGGATTAGTTGTTGCTATTGAAATGGTGATGCTGGGTTTTGTGGGGATAATATCCGGAATTATTGGTGTAATTCCTGTTATTCTTTACTTTGTATATTATCCTATTGAATTAAAAGACCAGATGGCTTCCATGGTTGAGGAATTCGGCATGGAACCCATTATGCCATTTGCCCTGGAAAGCGGTTTTATGATAGGCCAGTCGCTAATTGTAATTATCATTTTTATTATCGCCATTAGTTATCCTGTTTACTCTATAACTAAGCTCAGGGCAATAAAAGCCCTGAGATCATAATGATTAATAAATGAACAATAAAAATCAAATATAATGATACCTTCAATTTCATGGAAAAATGTATGGCGCAATAAATTACGAAGTTTAATAGTAATTGTTGCTTTCACTGTGGGCATTTTCGGAGGAATATATAGCGTCGCTTTTGCAATCGGGATGGTTGAACAAAGAGTTGTTGCTGCAATAAGCAACGAAATATCCCATGTTCAGGTTCATAACGAAAAATACCTTGAGAACAACGAATTGCAATATGTAATAAACGATTATGACACCTATCTTGACTCCATAAGAAGTATTCCGGAAGTAGTTGGGGTAAGTTCCCGCTTAAAAATATTTGCCATGGCCAGCACAGCAGGCAATGCTGCAGGAGCAGTTGTTTATGGCATAGATCCGGAGGCAGAAAAACAAGTTACCAATCTATATAATGAAATTCAACCCAATGGGGGCACGTACTTTAATGGAGGAAAAACTCCGATTGTAATTGGCGAAAAACTGGCGAAAAACCTGAAACTCACCTTTTACGAAATTACTGATGAAACCTTAGCAAGAATAGATGATAAGAAAATTAAAAAGAATATTGTCCCCAAACTTGATTCACTGAAAGGAAACAAATACAGAATTGAAAGCGAGCTGGAAAAAGACCTGAAAAAAGTTTTGGATAAAAAGGAAATTGAAAAATATGGCTATTATTTGAAAAAAGCCTTTATTGAATATAAACTTAGAAGAAAGATCATTATTTCATTTCAGGATATTAATGGAGACCTTGCTGAAGGGGCTTTTCGAGTAGTAGGTGTTTATAAAACCGGAAACGGACTTTTTGACGGGACCAGCGTTTTTGTAAAAACTTCGGATTTAGAAGCCCTGTCCGGAATTAAATCAAATCAAACTCACGAAATAGCAGTCCTGCTAAATGAAAGCAAATCCACGAATAAAGCAGTAGAAGTGATTCAACAATTTAACCCAAACTTAAAAGTAGAGGGGTGGAAGGAAATAATGCCCGAAGTAGCCGTAATGGCTGACATGATGAATTTGTATTTATATATGATAATGGTAGTTGTATTGCTGGCTTTAGGCTTCGGCATTGTCAATACTATGCTAATGGCTGTACTGGAACGTGTTAAGGAATTAGGCATGCTAATGGCTGTAGGCATGAACGGGAGAAGGGTATTCTCTATGATTATGCTTGAAACAATCTTTCTATCTATGGTCGGGGCTATTATTGGAATGATCATTTCATATGTTGCTATTACACTCTCCGCAAAAGAAGGTATTGATATGTCAGCTGCATGGGGTGAAGGTTTTGAAGCATTTGGTTACAGTGCACATATCTACCCCGTTCTCAAATGGGATTATTTTATAAAAGTAACCATAATGGTTATAATTACCGGCCTTGTGGCTTGTATATACCCGGCAAGAAAAGCGATAAAACTAAATCCTGCTGAGGCCTTGCGAACAGATTAATTTTAAAGCAGAAAGGAGTCAGTAATCAGAAAAAATCTAAAAAATATACAATCATGAAAGTAGTAGAAATTAAAGATGTAACAAAAGTTTACGATGAAACCGAAGTGGAAGTTCATGCAGTAAACGGTATTTCGCTGGACTTTGATGAAGGTGAATTTGCCGCAATTGTCGGGCCTTCCGGATCCGGGAAAACTACACTCCTGAATATGCTGGGAGGGCTTGATAACTCAACCAGTGGAGAAATAATAGTTAACAATGTAAGCATAAGCGAATTATTTAATCAAATACAATGGAAGAAAAAGAAATATCATAAAGCTATTGAGACAATGATGAAGATTACTATTGTTCCAAAGGTTTTACAATTCATTATTACACTTCCAAAAAGAATAAAACGATCAAAAGCCGAACGCAAAATAGTTGATTTCCGGCTTAACAACATCGGTTTTGTTTTTCAATCCTACAATCTTATCCCTGTTCTCACAGCCAGTGAAAATGTAGAGTTTATAATGCATTTACAGGGTGTGGAAAAAAATAAAAGGGATCAGCGGGTAAAAGAATTACTGGATGCCGTAGGTCTTGGTGACAGGCTGGACAGCCGTCCCAAACAACTTTCCGGGGGCCAGCAGCAGCGGGTAGCAGTAGCAAGAGCACTGGCATCAAAGCCTAAATTCATTTTAGCTGATGAACCTACTGCTAACCTGGATTCAAAAAGCACTGAAAACTTGCTTGAGATAATGGAAAAGCTAAATAAGGAAGAAAACATTACTTTTATTTTTTCAACCCATGATGCCCGTGTGGTAAAGAAAGCCCACAGGGTTATTACTATTGAGGATGGGAAGGTGGTGAGTGATGAGAGGAAATAAATTAATGTATAATTGATAATGGAAAATGTATAATGAGGAATGTATGTATAATGAATAATTAATAATGGATAATGCATAATGAAGAAAGAAAGTATTATTCTGACAAAAACGTATGATTTTGCCTTAAAAATTGTAACCCTTTATCTTCATTTAAAAGATGACCTGAAAGAATTTGAGCTTTCCAAACAACTAATAAGAAGTGGAACATCTATCGGGGCTAACTCTGAGGAAGGTGATAGTGCACAATCTAAAAAGGATTTTACAAGCAAATTTTCAATAGCACTAAAAGAAGCTCGGGAAACAAGATATTGGTTGCGACTTTTAAGAGATAGCGATCTGATTGAAAAACAGGTAGCAAATGATCTGCTTGATAAATGCACAGAAATAATTAAAATTCTAACGGCCATAATAAAATCCTCAAAAACAAACTAGAAACTAAAGACCATGCAAATCAACAAAACATTTTCCATTTTCCATTATACATTATAAATTCTTAATAATTAAGTATGAGCTTTTTAGACAGATATTTCAAAATAACTGATTCAGGATCTACTATACGAAAAGAAATAACCGCCGGTCTGACCACTTTCTTCACCATGTCTTATATCATTATAGTAAATCCCAAAATACTGGAAGCAGCAGGTATCCCTTTCGGCCCATCCATGGTAGCAACCATCATTTCAGCATTTTTTGGCACGCTGGCTATGGGAGTATATGCGAAAAGACCTTTTGCTATTGCACCTTATATGGGTGAGAATGTATTCATCGCTTTTACAGTGGTTAAGCTTCTTGGGTACACCTGGCAGCAGGCACTGGGAGCTATTTTCGTAAGTGGGGTGCTTTTCACCCTGCTTACAATTTTTGGCATCCGCAAGTGGTTAGCTCAGGCCATCCCTGCCAGCTTAAAAATTGCTTTTGCAGTGGGAATTGGCCTTTTCCTGACTTTTATCGGGCTGAATGAAACAGGAATAATACAACTTGGCAATCCCGGAGCCCCGGTGCAACTGGGAGATATAACCCAACCCGGAGTATACCTGGCACTGGCGGGAATTGTACTTATCGGAATACTAATGATACGTAAAGTACCAGGTGCTATTCTAATAAGTATGATAATTATAACACTGATTGCCATTTTTATAGGCGAAGTATCCCTGCCTAAGGAAATCGTAAGCCGGCCTCCAAAAATAGCTGAAATTGCCTTCAAAATGGATTTAAAAGGCATCTGGCAGTGGGGCTTCTTCCCGGTAATCCTCACGGTATTTGTCATGGACTTTGTCGATACCATGGGAACACTTTTGGGGGTTTCCCTGAAAGCGGGATTTCTGGATAAGGAGGGCAACCTGCCGGAAATAGAAAAGCCTATGCTTTGCGATGCGCTGGCTACAGTTTTCGGAGCTTTAATGGGAACAACTACGACAGGAACCTTTATTGAATCAGCAACAGGTATCCAGGCTGGAGGCCGTACAGGATTTACTTCAGTAATCACAGCTTTTCTGTTTTTGCTGGCTTTGTTTTTCGCACCATTGTTTGCTATCGTGCCTGCCTTTGCATATGGGCCGGCTCTTATTATTGTAGGAATGTTGTTGTTTGAACCGGTAACCAAACTTAACTTTAATGATCTGTCTGACATTATTCCTTCTTTCATTGTTATAGTCCTTATGAGCTTTACCTACAACCTGGGAATTGGCATGACAGCAGGATTTATCGTGTATCCCATCATTAAACTGATCTCAGGAAAGGGGAAGGAAGTGTCAGCCGGTATCTGGGTCTTAGCTGCGATATCTGTGTTGTTTTATATTTTTTATCCTTATTAAAATCTAAACTTGCTAAACTATATGTGGCTGAAGCCAGTGAAATTTCCATACAATATTGCCGTTGGCTTAAGCCAACGGCAATATAAAAGAATTATAACAGGGGCTTTAACCCCATAGTATTATTGTAAAATATGAAAAATCTTTTCATTGCTATTTTTGTTTTTTTATGCTATAAGATTTCCGGCCAGGAAGAAAAACCCCAAAAGGTTGACCTGAACGGCTACATTTCCAACATGCAATCCATGATGAGTATGCCCATTATGGGAGATGAATGGATAAGTAACAACTATTTCCACAACAGGCTCAACTTTTTCTGGTACCCAAATGAGCATATTACAGCATCCGTGCAACTTCGAAACCGGTTCTTTTACGGGGATTATGTAAAGATGGACACTACCCATGCTTTTGAGAACAGCCTTTCAGACGATATAGGTTTTATGGACCTGGCACAAAATCTTAATCCCGAAAACCACCTGCCAAAATCTTTCATTTTAAATTCCATGATTGACAGGCTCTGGATCCAATATACCATTGGAAACCTGGAAGTAAAAATTGGCCGCCAACGGATAAACTGGGGCCAGACTTATGCCTGGAACCCTAATGACATTTTTAACACCTACTCATTCTTTGATTTTGACTATATTGAAAGGCCCGGAAGTGATGCGATTAGGGTTCAGTACTATACCGGAATGGCCTCTTCGCTGGAAGCTGCCATTAAACTGGATAGTGCTAATAATGTAACAGCAGCAAGCCTTGTAAGGCTAAACAAGTGGAATTATGACATGCAATTTCTGGGAGGAGTATTGAATAGCTCAGACTATGTGATTGGCGGGGGATTTTCAGGCAATATAAAAAATGTTGCCGTGAGAGGAGAGATGAGTTATTTTCACCCCATTGAAAACATCGAAGACACCTCCGGGATATTTTATATATCCGCCGGCGCAGACTATTCATGCGGCAATTCGCTATATCTTCAGTTTGAAGCGCTTTACAGCCACATCCCTACAAGTATCAAGTCAAATATCATGGAATTCTTTTCAGGTACCCAGGATGTTAAGAAATTGTCATTTTCCGAATTTTCTGTTATGGGTCAGGTATCCTACCCGATATCTCCACTGGTAACCGGAGGAGTTGCTGTGATGGGATTTTTTGATACAGAAGATTATAATGGTAAAAAGTTGAATGGATTTTACCTGGGGCCAAACCTGGCATATTCCATCAGCCAGAACTTTAACCTGGCAGCAAATTATCAACTATTCCAGGGCAATTTTCCAAATATGCTAACCGGTGAGCTGGAAAAACAACAGTTTCACTTTGCATTTTTACGGTTGAAATGGAGTTTTTAAAATCTGTGTTACTCATCATTATTAACATATTTCTCAATCCTGCTCACCGCGAGTTTCGAACTGATTATACCCATAGGCAAGCCTGCCCCCGGGATGGTTGAAGCCCCGGTATAAAAAACATTCCTGAATTTCTCATCATAATTTTTTGGCCTGAATGCACCTATCTGGAACATGGAATGGGCAAGCCCGAGCCCGCTTCCTCTATACAGGTTGAAACGGTTTTGCCAGTCTTCGGGAGTGTAAATAGTTTTTGTAACAATTTCAGGTTTTATATCTTTCTGTATCCTTTTTGAAAAATCATCGATGATGCTGTCCACGATATCCTCCTTATCATCCCAGTTTTTCTTAAAAAGGAGGTTAGGTACAGGACATACAAAAAACAGGCTCTCACAGCCCTCCGGGGCACATGACGGGTTATGCCTCGAAACAACATTCACATAGTAATAGGGTTTTTCAAATATGCCCGGGCTGGTAAGTATTTTTTTTGCGTAATCCCGGTAATTTGAGCCCAGATAATAATTATGGTGGCCCACTTCCGGAAGTTTACATTTTATCCCCACGTAAAAAGTAAGATATCCCATGGTCCACTTCATCGTATCCATTTTTTTCTCAGAGAAATCAGTCCGTTTTAATACTTTTCCCCTGAATACGGCAGCATCGGCATTGATCAGGAATATATCCCCGGACCATTCCTGGCCCGAGTTATCGACAAGGGAATATAGCTTATTCTCTTTTACACGGTAATCTGCAATTTCGGTATTATAGGTTATGGATATGTTTTCTTTTTCCAGTTCCTTCACCAAACCTTCTGTAATTTTATACATACCCCCTTCCACATTGTAATAACCGTCATGCTTAAATTCGGTGTACGATAGCAAGGTGTATATTGCCATGGTATCAAAAGGGGTCCTGCCCAGGAAAAACGCTACCAGTGAAATAATCTGCCGGGCTTCATTGGAGGAGAAATACCGGGTTACCTGTTTCCAGAAACTTCGCGTCAATGCAGGTATATGCCCGGGATTTACATGCATAAGGGACTTAAAATAATCGAAGATGGAGTCAAAGTTGTTCTTAATGACCACATCTACCGTATCGTGAAAAATCTTGCCGGCCTTTTCAAGGTATTTAATAAGCTTTTTTTCAAAATCGGGCTCAATATCTTTAAACTGCCCTGCAAGCTTATGGACATCTTTATAGAGATGAAAGGTTTGGGGGTTATTACTAAAGTTGACAGAATAAAGCGGGTCAAGCTCTTTATAAGTAAAGGGCAATTGGATATTACATTCCCTGGCAAACTCTTCAAATTCATAGCTCATGCTGAAAAAACTCGGTCCCGTGTCGAAGGTAAAGCCATCCTTTTTTATCTGGTTCAGCCGGCCTCCTGCCTGGCTGTTTTTCTCGACAATTTTTACTACATAGCCTTTTTTTGCCAGCCGTAAAGCTGCTGCAAGACCTGAAATCCCTGCGCCTACAATTAATACACTGTTTTTAGCCATTCAGTTTTGCTTTTAGTTCGGGGTATAGTTCATTCTTTACCCAAAGAAAATCAGGCTCAATTTGTAAAATTTTTTCGTAATATGCATTAGCCTGGTTTAAATTTTGCATATCTGTATATGCTTTTGCAATGGTAGTCAGCAGGTTAAGATAATTCCAGTCGTAAGTAAGTTCAGTATTATTCTTTTCCATTAGCTTTTCAGCCATCAGGTAATACTTTAATGCTTCTGCTTTTGATCCTCCCAAAAAAGAAGGTAAATAATACTGTATATTCCCATACTGTATATAACCGTAAGGATTCCTGTTATCGCTCATTATAGCCCGCTTTGCCAGTTCAATGCTTTCATTCCCGATCACAGGGCCTAATAGTTTATTAAGGCCAATTTTGTAACCATAAATAGCTGACTTGTAAGATTGGGCGTATGAAGCATGGCTGGCATTACTTTCCAGTGCATGTATATTTTTTTCTGCCAGCGAGATGTATTTTTTTGCCTCATCCTCATTATTGTTGCCTATACACCATGCTATGTACCCGTATTGGTAATTAACCAGTTCAAGCCTGAAATCATCGGTCTTTTCAACCTGTTTTTCCATTTCATCCATGGCAGTTTTCCAAACCGCCATATTATTGCTGATGTAAGCGTTATAAATTTGAATTTTATATACACCGAAAAGATTATTTATCGCTATCAGCAATATAATAACCGTTATGTAATATTTCGTCCTTTCCATTGGTATTGCTTTTTATGTTTATACTTTAATGCCCTGTTAATAATTATCCCCATGGACAATTGCTGGGGAATATAAAACAGGATATTTTTTACAACGGATTGCTGGCTTACAATTGAAACCAATATCCGTATCAATACCAATGATGCAAAATATGATATGATAACAAAAGAAGGCATGGATATAATCACCGGCAAAAAACCAAATGTTGTGATGAGCCAGAATAACATAGCTAACACAAAAGAATTTCCAAAAAACATGATAAGGTTTTTTGAAAACCCGTCCACAGCTTCTTTAAAGTTTCTATACATCCTGCATCGAATGGTATTCATACTAGTTAAACAAGCTGTTTTGATTTTGGTTCTCTTAAAATGACGAATTATGGCAATATCTTCTACTTTATTTTGTTTGAAATGTTTATGAGGCTCTAAATTTTTATAAATGTCTGCATTAAATAGCATGAATTGTCCGTTGGCAGCGGAAAGAGATACAAATTTTGATTTTCTGACAAATATAAGCGGTAACAAGGTCAATAAAATAAAAGTCATTACTGGTACGGTAATATTTTCACCCGGTGTTTCCATATCCTGCTTTGGGAACACCGTAAGTAATCCCAGTTTATACTTGTTTGCAGCGTGCAAGGTTTTATAAATGCAGTCTCCGTGTAACCTCACATCTGCATCTAAAAACAGGAAGTATTTCCCATGTGCGTGTTTTGCAAGGCTATGGCATGCAAAATTCTTACCAAGCCAGCCAACAGGCAAACCGGATGATTCAATAATTTTTACCCTCGGGTCTTTCGTGGCAAAATCCTTCACAATTTCTGCTGTCCGGTCGGTTGATTCATCATTAAAAACTATGATTTCAATTGTTTGATACGACTGGTTGAGTAAACCCTCCAACAAGTCCTTCATGTTACTTTCCTCATTTCTGGCAGGGATTAAGACGGATACCAGCTCCTTCTGATGAGGGTAAACTCGGATCTTTTGCCTGAACATCACATTTATAAGTGAAACCAGTAACTGAATGGCTGTAAAAGCCAAAACAAAATAAGCAATGTATTCCATTCACTCCCCCAGTTTTATTTGTTTATTAAGGCATTGCTGATAAAACAGGTTATAGCAGGTCTCTAAATCAGCATGATTGAATCCGTTGCCGGTATATTCAGCAAAATAAATATATAAACCCGGCCGGGGAGTAGAGAAATAATCGATCATGTTGGCAGCGAACAGGATATGGACCGGCTTACTAGCCAACAAGCTTAATACTTTCCCAATGCCTTTTTCAAAATGAAAGACAGTATCATATACCGAGTGCATTTTACCCTGCGGGAACATCAGCACAAGGTTGTTTTTATCATTAAGTAAGGTGGCTGTGTATTCAAGACTTTCAATAATACTCCGGCTATTTTTGGTAATTGCATAGCCCCCTGTATATTTAAAAAACCAATACTTGCATAATTGGACCTCCAGCATCATAAAATGAAACAAACGTTGGAAACGGTTAAAGTTTAAGTATGCTGCCCAAAAGCCATCCCACCAGCCAGTGTGGTTGCAGATTAAAAGGATTGGCAAACCCCTGTCCTGAAAATCTCCTGAAATTGATACATTTGAAAAATGCTTACGTATTTTCCACCTGCAGTATCGTATAAAAAAAGGATAAATGAAAAAATGGTGCCTGGCTTTCAGGATCATTTTAAAAATATTGATAAAATAATAAAAAAGAAAAATTGACAAGTCATCAATAAACCTGCAAGGCTGTTCCTGGTATCTATTTTTAACCATTTAACTATCCCATGCATCACAAATGCGGTGCAATACCAGGCAATATAATTTCTCAGAGGTACTTTACCATTCACAAAATACCACATATCCATTTTGGGGGCAACCTGCTCTAATATCATGTCAATTACAACCATGATCAATGAGGCAATTGCAATTTTTAATAATACATGCATTTTCGGTTTTTCCAGTAACGAAGAAGTAATATAAACCAGAAATAGCCAGTTAAGGCCAATTATTAAGGGGGTGTTGAATACCTGGATGCCCAGGCTTTTACCATATATATAGGTTCCAAAGATATTGCCTGTATTTACCCCTGCGATTTCGACAACCAGGCCCAGTAAAAAGACGAGTAAAAATCCCGAAATTGATTTGTAAGATAATTTTGTATGAAAATACATGAGATATATGAAGTTTAAGAGTAAAGAGTATGGAATGAGTTTAACAAACAGCGGGTATGTATAAGAAATAAGCAAACCCGCTGTACCCACGAGGTAAAAAATGATAAAAAACCTTTTTACATGTCCTTCTTTGGTCAGGGAGAATTCCATGCCGTTATTATTTTTTGTTCATTATATCATCGATATGCTGTTGCACATTTTCAAGTATTTTTTTAAACCAAACCGTATACTGATGGCCGTTATCTTTTATATCTTCGTGTAAAACAGTATATTTCACATATTTGAAATCCATAACCTCATCTTTATTAATCTCCGGAATATCATCAGAAATACCAAAAAATATGTGGTCATATTCATGCTCAGTCAGGCCATTATCAAGTTTTTCCCTGTACGTAAAACTAAAAAGCTGTCTAAGTTCGCAGGAAAGGCCCATTTCTTCCATTAACCTTCTGCTTGCAGCAATTATGTTATCCTCACCAGGATAGGGGTGGGTACAGCATGTATTGGACCATAAATTCTTTGAATGGTATTTATGACCTACCCGCTGCTGAATAAGCCATTCGCCCTTTGAATTAACAATAAAAACTGAAACAGCACGGTGCAGACGTGCTTTTTCATGGGCTTCCATTTTGTTCATTGTCCCCAGGAAATTATCCATTGAATCGACTAATATTACTTCGTTTTTATTCATTTCAAAGCAGGTTAAGTTTTACTTTTAACCATGTAATAATTAGCAGGTATAGTTTCCTGAAATTTGAAATTCGTATGCGTGATACAAGTATTTTATCGGCCGGGGTTTTCCTGATCTTGTTAAGTAAAGATTTATAGTAGGAGTATGCAACCATTACGGCTGTTCTGGCATTTTTTGGAAGCCTTCTAATTCCGGTATATGCATTTTTAAAGTCTTCATCAATACTTTCAATGATCTTATTTTTATCCTTTGCGGAGAATTCATTTTTCTGAAATTCGGGAAAATATTTTCTTCCCAGTTTATTCATATCATATTCAATATCCCTTAAAAAATTTACCTTTTGAAATGCTGAGCCCAATTTTTTTGCAGGAACACATAACTCATTATAAAGGATCTCATTCCCGTTGCAAAATACCTTTAAACACATCAGGCCTACTACATCAGCCGATCCGTATACATAATGATCCATCTGAATTTTTTCTTTAAAATCAATCTGTTCAAGATCGGCTTCCATACTCAGCAGGAAAGCATCAATTAACTCGTCCGGGATGCTGTATTTCTGTACGGTATTATAAAATGAAAACAAAACGGGATTAAGGCTTATTTTATTTTTGAATGTATCATACCAGTCTTCTTTGAATTTTTGGAGGAGGTAGTGCTTATTATGGTCATGAAACGTATCAACAATTTCATCGGCAAATCTTACAAACCCATAAATGCTGTAAATTGCACGACGTGTTTCTTTATCAAAAAGATGTGTTGCAGCAGAAAATGATGTGCTATACGTGTGAGTTATGAGACGTGAAACATTTACAGATGTTTGTTTAAATAATTCGTATTGCTTCATAATCCGAAAATAATATTGGCATATTTGTTGTTTTTAAAAATACAAATAGTATTATTCAATAGCAAAATATGGTTTGATGAAAATACTATGTTATTCTTTGCTTATTAAACAAGGTTTTTGCAGATTAGTTTAATATATGTGAATTTATACGTGTATTTTATTGAATATCAAAAAACTATAACGAAACATGCAAAGGATACTACTCAACTTCTCCATATTGCATATTAATTGATAACGCTCATATTGTCCAATGCTAAATCTATCACCTGATGATTTTTGAAGTTTTAGCAATTGATTAAGGCATACCATTCCCCGTGCAACAATTATATTTATTTCAGCCAGACATCTTTTTATGTTTTCCGGTTTATAGGAAAGCTTAACAAACTGCATAACCATGTTATTGTAAAGTTCCTCATATCTTACTTCCAGATCATTTAAATTGTCTGTATTTGTAAACAATGTTTGTTGATTATTATGATAATCCTTATACACGTCAAACATATCATTAATCAACTGAAGCAAATACCCGAGCGTGAAAATGGCATCTTTTTCACACGGCACCAGTTCATTATCCAGAATCATCCGGTAAAAAAGTGTAGCTTTGCCTCCCTTCTCCTGTGTAATTTTCGTTAATTCATCCTGAGTTAATCTACCGGGGAGTATTTGTCGTATGCTTTCATCCTGAGCTAAGGCAATATCCTGCAAAACGGAGTTTATAGGGTGCTTGTCATCCTTAAATAGTTTTTCATAGAGATAATTAAAAATGACAAGGGATTCCGAGCTATTTGCCAATCCTTTATTAGTCTTTTCAAGTATTTTATGATAGGGCAATTGCATCTTATCATTCAAATCGTCCAATATAGGTGTTATTGCTCCAAGGTATAATGCCTTTTGTCGTTCAGATCTGGTCGCTTTGTAGCCTCTCAGGGAGCTAAACCAACTTACTGCTAAACAGCTTTGAATAGTATAAAAATGTATCCGTTTAGTAAGATTGGCTGATAGCTGGTTTTTATTATCTCCCAAGATATACTTCAATTCCCTTATTAGATGCATTGTTCTAAGCCGGTTAACAATATACACCTTAAAACCAAGAGAAATAAAAACGTAATACACTTTAATGGACTTTATCATTTTCAGATAAAAACATTAATCATTAGTATTCCCCACTATATAAAGCTTCAAAAAATTCCGCTTTGTAGCTTTTGCCCAGTCCACAGTGATGAAAGCCATTATTTCCATCTTTCACAAATTTTATTTCTGAAAAAGGGGTTGGGTCATCATAGGTTTTATTTTTAACCATAGCTAAAATGGGTATTCCATTGTATACATAAAACTGTTCATGGGATTTTTTATTTTCCGGCTCAAAATCATTGGTTTTGCAAAGAAAGAATTCTTTCCCGTCCTTGAAATAGTATTCATAATCCGAACCATACATATCATCCCAAATAGTAAAGGTCAGAAGCACCAGATGCCCTTTTTCATTAAAATAACCGGTAAAATCAATATTTGTTATGTAAAGTATATATCTATCATCTGTTCTGTCTTCCCTGTAATAGTTCGCTGTTTTTACCTGGTATTTATCTTTGTTTGCGTTTATTTTTTGAAATTCCTTTTTAATGGTTACTATTTTCATGCTATCTGACACGCCCGAAGGGAAAACCGGATATGTTCCGTATTTATTGTTTAAATCAATTGCCGTCCTTTGGTAGGGATCATCCCTGAATTCATAAGGTGTTTTTACATCAGGGTGTTTCACGTTGGATATCTGGGCAAACGGCCGGGTTTCCGTTGTGTCTTTTACTTTAATTAATGCTTTTATTAGACGACTGTCCAGGTAGTACAGACGTTCCTGTTTTTGTGAGCCATCCTTTTCGGTACTTTCTCTAAAAATGAAAAACAATTCATCGTTCTTGTAATACATGCTGTTTCGCTCAAGATACTTCCCCTCCTTATACTCCGAAACCAGCAATACAATCCTGTCTTTATCGAGATATGCCGTAAAATCCTGACTTTTATCGGAATAACTTGTTGGAACAAGATATTGGTATTTCCGTACTTCGTCATTTTTCAAATTTTGTTGGATATTGTTGAAGTCTTCACGGATTCTTTTTACATGTATTTCTATCGCATCCTGGGCCTTGGATGAGATGAGGATGCATGAGATACTAATGATAAACCACTGTTTTAACATGTTAATTTGAAAGATAAAAGTTATAAATTAAAATTTTCGGGAGGAAATATAAACAATTTGTGGTCATTTTGGAATAACCAGACGAAGGAAATAAAAAATAAAAGTATATTTTACTTTTAATTTCAGGTGTTTATCGTATAAATAATAAAGGCAAGGTAACCATCCAATACGATCATTACCTTGCCTGGATTAAATTATTGTCAATCTTTTATACAGCGTACAGACAATCCAGTTCCTTTATAAGTAAACCCTCCGCCGCCTGAACCTCCAGAATTATAATAAAGTTTAAAGAACCAGGAAGATACGGAGTGGACCATAGATGCATGCCACCAAGAGCCAGAATAACCAATATCCAAAAAATCTCCACTACTTCTCTCCCTTTGTCCTCCCGGAAGGGCTGTAAAACCTGATTCATTTGTAGCGCCAGTGTTTGGACTAGTCCAATGACCTGTACCAGATTCTTTAATTTTGCCCCCGGCTACCTGACTACCCCCTAAATAATTTATTAAAATACTCCATTCATCATAAGAGGGCACATGCCATCCGACAGGGCATATTCCTTGTATGCCGCTAGGGATACTATCACTTCCTGTATCTCCGTTTACTGAGGCATTCCAGGTATATAATGCACCGTAAATACTACCGTATGAAGCTGTTGTATCATAATAGCACCAGGCTTTGGCTGTATCACTTTTTGCAACCCAGGCACTGTAACTATTAATACGTGGTACTTCTGTTCCATCTGAATAATGTGATACATTCATGTTTTCCTGGGTCCAGCATTGGCAACCAATTTTTACAACATTATAGGTATTTCCATCATAGTCAGTTACTGTAGATGGGCAGGTGACTGTATCACCGGATACAGTAAAATTAATTTCATTACCATATGTTGTATCTATTGAAGTTATTGCATAGGCACTTGCATAGTAAGTTGAGTCAAACTGTAATCCTAATGCTTTTATAAAGTATATTCCTTCTCCGGAACCATTCCATTCATAATTATCCTCTATAGTAGGTGAGCCTTCTGTATTCCAGCAAACGCCTCGCTGAGAAACAGAATTATCCCCTTCAGAAATTATATTTGCCCATATTTTTACGGAATTATCAGTAATAAAGGAAACTGAATCTGTTGATAAGACTAGAGAATCAGCAAATAAAGTTGTGAAGCTCAATTCATCGCCAAAAGCAGTGTCCGCTTCATTTATAGCATAGGCCCGGACATAATACGTTGAATCTGACTCTAATCCTGACATATTGACCATGTAACTTCCAGATCCGGATCCATTGCTTTGAATATTATCTGTATACGTAGGTATACCTGTTTTATTCCAGCAAACGCCCCGTTCACTAACAGATCCATTCCCCTCCCCGGTTACATTTGCCCATACTGTAGCAGTCGTGGATAAAATATTGTTCACAGAATCGGTTGTTACTGTTGGCGGATACAATAGTATGGTGCTAAAATTCAATGCATTACTATATGTTGTATCCACTGCATTTATAGCATAAGCCCTAACATAGTAAAGAGTTCCATGTGTTAAACCTGATAAGGAAGTGGAATAAATACCTGTTCCCGGCACTATTTGCCGAACACTATCAGCCAGTGAGGGTAATCCTGTATTATTCCAGCAAACACCCCGCTCAGTAATGGATTGCCCGCCATCGGAAGTTACATTGGCCCAAATAGTGGCAGTTGATGCAGTAATATCTTTTACCGAATCAGCAGTTATGGATGGAGCAAAATATTGATCGGTAGTAAAACTTACCTCATTGCCATAGGCAGTGCCTTCAGCATTTGTGGCATAAGCCCTTACATAATAAGTGGTTGCAGGTGACAATCCGGTTAATGTTGAGATAAAGCTTCCGCTTCCCGCACCATCAGTGGTTAAACTATCAAAAGTTGTGGGAGTTCCGGTTATGTTCCAGCATACACCTCTTGAAGTAACGCTTGCTCCTCCATCATCGGTTACAGTTCCACCGCATATTGCTGTAACATCTGTTATAGCTGTTACAGAGGCTGTGGTAAGAGCTGGTATTTCATTGGCAAAGCTTCCGTTATCCGACAGGATTATCCTTTCCCAATTCGCAAGTGTTGTGCTGTAATCGGCTAATGAAATTCCCAGTATCTCGGCTTTAAATCCCAGGTTGGCATCCAACCCGCCGGCAAATTCGTATTCCCAGGTCCTTTCACTCAGGCTTACACCACCGTCAAATCGGAGGTAAGGTACCACATTCATATAGGGGCCGGCAACTTTCGCAATGAGTACAGAAATTTGCGGTTTTACATAAGCCTTTGCTGACAGGTTCCCTCCCATATCCCAAACCATGGGGTGATTATTAAATGTTCCGTTTTTCTTCCAAATACCTGTCCATCCATCACCTCTTTCATAGGCCGCTCCCAATAATACGTAGTTGGTTACATCAAATCCCTTGGCAAAAGTGCCATATAACGACGATCCGGCTTCGAAGCCAGCATCAAATGACAGCTCAATAAACATAGGAACAGGACCGATCATTATCGGGCCAAATGCATATTTGGCAATAGTAATTTCTTTGGCATAACTGTATGAAACCTCACAATCAATTGCCAGATCAAGATCGAGACTTATTTCCCCACCTGCAGCCAGTTTGAATTCCTGTAATTTAAACCACTTGATTTTTAATTTTCTTTCAAATACGGGTTCAAAATTAATTGAGCCATTATCAATTCTCACAGTCAAAGTAGCGCTGGCTGATGAACCTGTTGAATCCTCACCTGAAACGGTTCCCGAAAACAAAACTACATTGTCGAGATTTATCCCGCTTCCCGAACTTTTTAATTGAGCTCCTTCAATCTCATAAATAACATACATAGGTATTGGAACACCATTAAGGTATCCCTGTTTTTTGCCATCGAGGGTAAGCACTATGGAGTCGCCTACTTCGGCTTCTTCAAAAACATCTTCAAGGGTTCCCTGTTCGGTCTCAAGAATTACAGAATCATTTCTGACCGTCACCCTGGTTACTTTTCGTATATAACCGGAGTCAACAGAACTAACAAGCACCTTACCTGTATCGAATTGTTCAATATTGGTTGTGCGGTATATAAATATGCCATTTTCGATTGCTGCACTGTCACTTATAAGTGTTGTAGTACTCGTGTCAATCAGGGCAACTTTCGGGCTTACTTTTATAACACTAATGGAGGCTGTATCAGAAAAAAACGAGTTACATTGGCCTGCTGTTACCCGGGCCCTGAAGTAGGTTGTTGAATCTGCAATAAAAAAGAGGCTGTCGCTGGTTTCACCGGGAATATCTTCCCAGTTAATCGCATCATATGATTTTTGCCATTGCGGCGCACCTGTAAAGTTTTTCAGGGTAATTTTTACGGTATCGTTTTCATAGTATATATTTTCAGGGCCAAAATAATATCCCTGTGAAAATAAATAAACAGGCATTACCATTATGAATGCCGTGAGGAGTAAACGTTTCATTTTCATGCCAGGTTAGTTTTTTATTATTTCTGTTGAAAAAATTTTAGTATCCTCAACGATCTTCAAAATATATATTCCAGGGGGTTGTTGAGATATATCAATGGTTTTGGTGAACTGTTTTTGTTGAACCATCTTTTCATCGAATACAACTTTCCCTTGTATGTTAAGCACCATAATTTGCAGATTACTAACATTTTCATCATTACTGAAGGTAATGGTTAAAAACCCGCTGCACGGGTTAGGTGCAAGAGATATGACATTGCTGCCAAAGGAATTTTCTGTTGTGGTATAGCAAGTATCTATACCCGATTGATCAATGCTCAACTCGACACTTTTAACCTGGGGAAAAGTGTTCATTGAAAGCAGTACCAGGATGTTTAAAATAATGATCCGTTTCATGTTTAAGGCTTATTTATTAGATTCCTGATTATATTGGGAAATTCAATTAAGTGATATTGTGTAAATAAATTACAATATAACAATAAGAATTGATACCTGAAACAGACTTCATAAAAAAAACCAAAATGGCACTGTAACCAACAATTAGGGATTGAAATCGATATAGTAGAGAAAACTTATTTTAATATTCTCTTAATCTCCTCATCTGTAGAGTAGTCCAGAGCCGTCTTATTATAATAGTCTTTATGATTTTTATTTGCCCCCTTATCTAACAGGTAATTCACCGCGTTAATCTTTTGATGTTCTGCCGATATTATTAGCAATGTCTGATTATTGAGGTTAACAGGATCATTCACTTTCAATCCCAGGTTTTTTAAAGCAAAGTCGACCAGATACAGGCGCCCTTCAGCAGCACCCAGAGAAGCTATTCGTTTTACCAGGTCTTCATTTAATTCTGCAGGCTTGTTTTCTTTTAAAATCCGTTCCACTTCATCCACTTGTTTATTGTTTGTGGCTTGTTCCAGCTTCTTTTCAATATCCACATCATTCAAGGGCACATCAGAGGTTGCTATACCGGCATCCGGGTTTTTCAGGTAGGAAATAATCTCAGCATTTCCCCTGTTATTTGCATAATCCATCACCGTTTTACCAAAATACCCTTTGGCATTTATATTGGCATTGTTCTCCACCAAAAAGTGGATAAACGACATGCTTTCTTTCTCAATGGCTTTAATGAGCGGAGGTTCATCAAAGTAGCAATTCTGGTTTATATCAATACCCTTATTTACCAGGTATTGTGCCAGTTCCAGATCATTTAAGTCCAGCGCCAGACACATATAGGTATCATGTCGGCTGTCTGAAGCATTTATATCTGCTCCATTATCAATCAGGTAGCGTGCTATGCTTGCCGACCTTACTCCGGGACGATTGTTTTTTTTATCCCTGGTATCCACATTTGCACCCCGGGCATGCAATGATTTCACCTTTTCAAGGTGGTCATCTTCCGCTTCCATAAACAGCAATGTCCTTCCCCTTTCATCCTTAGTTTCAAGGTCAGCTCCTTTCTCAATCATCAAATCTATCAGTTTATCATTTTTAAAAAATGCGCTTATTACAATCTGAAAAGCTGATTCTCCCTTATTATTCTTCGCATTTACCGGCAATCCACTATTAAGCAGGTATTCCATCACGTCAGCCTGTTCCTCGTGTGCAGCTTTTATTAGCAGGGTTGATTTATCTTTGGCAATATGTTTTATGTTTGCCTTTTGTTGAACAAGAAATTGAAAAGCTTTGTCGTTGTCAGCCTCAAGTGCATAAAAGACTGCGGTTTCGCCCATGTTATTTTCGGCTTCCAACGTTATACCCAGATCCAGCAAATAGTTAAGCGTGGCAATATTGCCTGTTTTTGCAGCAAGCATTAGGGCTGTCTCTTTGCTGGCAGAAACATCGTGAGGGTTTAACTTTAATGTTTCAATGCAAAACTTTATATTTTCAATATTTCCGCTTTCCGCTGCCAGCAATAATATGGTTTTGCCTGTTGCATCGCGGCTGTTTTTATCAGCTCCTTTTTCTATGCAATATTGTATTATTTCCATGTTCCCCGCCCGAAAAGCCTTATGAAAGCATGAGTTAATGTCTTTACTTCTGTCAACCAGTGATTTTGTCAGATCATTCTTCCCCTTTATAAATGCCTCATCCAAAGCAGTCTCAAGTGGTACACCATGGTCTATCAAATAAAGGGTCATTTCCTTATTATTGTTTTTAACGGCCATCTCGATAGGCGAAACATAATACTTGGGCAACAATAATGCATTTCTGCGCTTTTGGCTCAGGTTAACATCCGCACCATGTTCAACCAGCAGTCTTACCATTTCCATATTGTTGTTCTCCGCAGCATTGACAAGAGATGATCCAATTGTAAAATCTTGCTGTAAGAGATATTCAGCCATTTTGATGTTTCCATCCCTCACGGCAGTGCTCAATCCGGTGCGGTCAGAAGCACCATGTTCTATCAGTATTTTTACAATTTCCAGTTGATTCGTCTCTATGGCTGCATCCAGGGGAGTGGTGAAATAGTTGCTCGCTTCGTTCACGTCAGCCCCTTTATCAATAAGGCTTTTCACAGTGTTTATATCCCTGGCCCGGATGGCTTTGATGAGTTGGGTTTCATTCGCGCTTTCATTCTGTGTAAAGGATGTTTGGCACCCAAGAAGCAAACAAAAGCTGAACAGCATGGATAACATTTTCTTTACCATATCATTTTTTTATTAAAGATATGAAAAATTTGTTTACTTTTCCGCCGAATTTGATGTAACCAAACTCTGTGAAAAAGCTATCGATTATACTGTTTATGCTACTTTCATGTGCAATGCCCCCTCTTATGGCTTTGCCTTTGCTTTTGGATAAAGAGGTGCCGGAGAACAAAGATTCTGCTGCTTTTTCCATTGCTGTTTTGCCTGATATTGAGTCGCAAAGAGGGGATTCGATAAAACAATTTGAAGTTATTCGAAAAGAGGTAAAAGTCCTTCCTACCATATCAGATAAAGAATTCTATGTGTACAATCCAAAGGATGAAGCCATTTCATGTTGTATACTTTCGATTCAGGGGCAAATAATCGCTGAAAAAGTATTAACTAATACAGGAAAAAACAAACTGGATATTTCCGTTAACCAACACGGAATGTATATATTGATATTTAAAGATATTCATGGAGCATTCCTAGGTAAACAGAAGGTGATAAAACAATGATCCATCAGTAAACAAGTATCGAATTAGGTAAAAATAGCTATGTAATTAATTCTTTACAATTTGTATTGTTGCCATCCGCCTATCCTGGTTTTTTATTTCGAGCAGGTAAATTCCCGGATTATCAATAATTTCATATACAATATCTTCGACACAAAAATATTTCTCTGATGTGATAATCTGACCTGACAGATTTTTTACTAAGAATTGGATTTCTTCATACTCCCTGCCCAGTTTAACTGTAAGAATTCCTGTAGTTGGATTTGGATATACCTTGAAGTCCTTTCCAAAATTATTTATCATAATTCCGATAATAGTTATATTGTAGCACCTGGAAGTATCTATACATCCATTTTTTGTAATTTCTACTGCAAAACTTCCATCTGAAGAAGGAAATAGTTTTTGGGAAGTTTCACCTGAAATTGGAATAAGTGCATTATCGCAATCTAACCAAATATAACCCGCATTCGAATCAATAACCATCAAACCATTCTCAATTCTTTTTATATTTGTATTCACTTCATTAATAGTCATATTAAGTGTAATGATACTATCGCAGCCAGTAAAGTTAAGAATTGTATCAATGTATGTTCCTGATTCAGTTATTAATTTACCTCCAGGTGTTGTATAGTTAAAACATGCATCCAGACTAACGGTATCAAATGTAGTATGAGCTATATTAAGATTGAATTCTATTATACTATCACAGCCACATATATTGGATATTGTATCATAATAAATACCTGATTCGGTCCAAGTTTTACCACCGGGTGATTGAAAACTATTACATGCTGATGACTGAACAGAACTAAATGTTGGATGGTTTATAGTTAAACTATATATTAAAATACTATCACATATTCCATCCGTAATGGTGTCATAATGGGTCCCTGATTCAGTCCATAATTTACTATTAGGAGATATAAACGTATCACATGCTGAAACATCCAAATAGTTTCTGCTAACCAAAAACTTTAAATCAATTGTAATGATGCTATCGTAACCAACCGTATTCATTATTGTATCATAGTAAATTCCAGTTTCAGTAAAGATTTTCCCGCTCGGGGAAGTATAAGTATAACATGCCGAAGCATTTATATAGCTGCTGGTTACTTTATACACCCATAATTCCTCTCCATGTACTCCATCATCAGCATTAAAATAGAGTTTGTTATTAAAGCATTTCCAAGCATCAGGATATGAATTATCATCATATGGATGTATATCTTTAACCATTTCCGGAGAATTTATACCGTCATAAAACCAAAGTTCGTAGCCATGTATACCATCGTTTGCATAAAAATACAATCGATTATTAACAATGGTAAAATGTTTTGGATCAGAATTTCCTGAAGGATTTATATCTGCTACCATTTCAGGATCATTAATGCCGTCATAGACCCATAATTCAGATCCAAAATTAAAATTATCATCTCGTGCTTGGAAGTACAATTTATTGTCAAATTCACAAAAATATCTAGGATATTTGAAAGAAATAGTTTGTAAACTATCATAAAATGTATATGGTTCATTAATACCATCATATATCCATAACTCTTTATTATTTGCATTGAAAAATAATAAATCATTAAAAATACAAAAATCTTCGAGTTCTATAATATCATCGGCCCCATAATCTTTCACTAAAACTGGCTGGTTTGTCCCATCATAAGCCCACAATCTTTCTATGTCATAATTATCACCTTCACTATAAATAAGTCTATCTTTAAATACTATGATGTTTTGAAGCCAAGTACCGCAATTAGTAGGACAAACATTTCCAATCTTAACAGGAGGATTAATCCCATCATATTTCCATAATTCATCACCTCTTGTAATAGTATAGGAACTGAAAATCAGATTACTATCAAAAGTAACTAATGGCATTCCATTTTCCGCTTGGCATCCAGGATAAGCATCTAATAAACTATATAATGTATCTAGTTTGTATTCATATATGCACATTTGATTATCATCCGATTTTATGGTGGCTTTAAAATATAGCTTATCACCAAATTCATAGAAAAAACGGGGCCTAGATCCTTCAGATCCTTTATAAAAATCTTTTACCATAAATGTTGAATCGCTTGCTTCATCATAAACCCACAATTCATTTCCATGTTCTTCATCATCACCACTAAAATATAATTTGTTATTTAGTATGGTCATATCACTTACTTCTGAACCGTATGTACCGGGATAAATATCATTAATCAAAATTGATTCATTAATACTGTCATAACTCCATAATTCTGCACCATGAATTCTGTCATCTGCACAAAATATGAGCTTATTATTATAGGAAGCTAAATTACTGGGTGTTATTGTATCTTTCACTACGTAACCACTATCGGTTTTTTGATCATACGTCCATAAGCAGATTTCCTGCCCGGACATTTTGGTTTTTAAATACAATTTATCATTGAATATAACCATATTACTTAGATTTGTATTATTATAAAAAACATAACTTATGTTTCTTAATGAATCCAATATATCATCATATTCGTATAAAAATGCAGAGCTATAAGTACTGCCTTTATAAAAGTATAATTTGTCATTATAATTCACTAAGGAAGAAGAACCTTCTTCGGGATTTCCAGTTTTAATTTTCTTTACCCAATAAGCTGTATCATTGGCTTCATCGTAAACCCATAACTCTCCGGAATTTGCATGAAAGAATAATTTATTATTACATACAGTTAAATTGCATGGACGTGATGAAGATGTGGCATCAATATCAGCTACAAGTTCAGGACTATTTACACCGTCATACATCCAAAGCTCACGATCATAAACATTATCATCTGCACTGAAAAATAATTTGTCATTGTAAACAATGAAATTTCGGGGGCTGGAACTATATGTTCCTGGATAAATATCTGCTGCCATTACAGGGTCATTAATTCCATCATATACCCATAATTCCTGTCCATAATCATAATCATTATCCTGTGCCTGGAAGTATAATTTATTGCTAAATTCACATAGAAATCTTGGATTTCTAAAAGAAATAATTTGACAACTATCTGCTAACAGATATGGACTATTGAAACCATCGTAGACCCAAATTCCGCTATAATTACCAGAGTACTTGGCTTCGAAGTATAGTTTATTGTTAACAACAGTTAAGTATGAAGGGGAAGAACTAATATATCCCGTATTAATATCCATAACCATATATACCGTATCATTGGAACCATCATAAACCCATAGCTCTATTCCATGTATTTTATCATCCGCCTGAAAATACAATTTGCTATAAAATTCCGTAAACCCTTGTGGATTTGATGAAAAGTCCGCACCTTCCTTATTTATGTCGTACACCATAGATGGAGTCTGAGAAATTGCGCTTTTACATATTATCACAAACAGTGCTGTTATAACTACAACTAAATTCTTCATAATAATTAGATAATCAACTTATTGGTTTATTCACTATCTTACTCAAAATACCCCGGACTCTGCTGCAAGTCATTCGATTTATATAATAAATATTCGAAATCCAATGGTACAGGCCGCAGGTTATGAAATTCCTTAATATTTGGGGCTGCATCGGGATTATGCAAGGTAACCCTTTCAACCAGTTTTCCTGTTCTCTTCAGGTCAAACCAGCGAAGTTGTTCTCCTGCCAATTCGCGTGCACGTTCATCAAGGATAAAATCAATATCAATATCGACTCCCGAATTCACTCCATAAGCGGAGAGCAATCCGGCTCCGTCTCCTGTATACGATCTTACATTTGCCAATGCAAGCAGGTAGTTATAGCTGCTATCAGTGAGACCAATTTCCATGGCTGCTTCGGCAGCGATGAGGTACATTTCGGCCAGGCGGATGATGGGGGCATTACGGGAGCTATATTCCTGCGATACTGTAGCTCTTGTTGAATCAGCGAATTTACCGATAATTGGAAAATAGTACTTATTTTCATTGACTATGTAATTTGGTGTTTCATCCGGTAAATACATATCATCCAGGTCAAAAATCAGATACCCTTTGTATTTGTGGAAAGACCACTTATCAGATAAGTTTAGTTTGGCTCTTAATGAATCTGGAAAGCTTCCCTTATATAGAAGCAGGGCTGTGTCGCCAATTTCTACCATTCGGGTGCCAATCAATGCCGGATCGACAGTTACCGGGTTACCTTCAATATATATTGTTGACGGCCAATTGGGAGCATTTGTCGTATTGCAGTACCAAACCGTCCTGAAAGATCCATTGAATCTTTGATCCAGATTTGCATCAAATAAATCAATAAGAAAACGGGTTGGTTGATAACGGATAAATCCTCTTTCATATGGTAGTGCCCTGGTAAGTCCCCAGTTTGTATTCTCGTAACGAATTGCCCAGATTAAGTGGTTCTGATTCCCTCCTTGCCGGACACATAAGTTTTCAATATTATTATAGTATGTGTAAACCTTAGAAACAAATGACAATAATGGATCAGGATTGATTGTATTATCAATTGCATAAATTATTTCTTTATTGTTCCTTTTATGGATGTACCATAATGTATCATAATTACTATATAAATAATAATTTGCGTAATTAATAAGTGTGTTAGCATAATCTAAAGCCTCTGCATAATTTCCTCTTGTAAGATGCATCCGAGCCATAAATGCTTCAACCACAGGTTTTGTGATTACTGTATTCGAATCAGATTGGGCGGTTATATTACTTTCAACAAATGTTAAGTCAGTGAATATCTTATCATACATAAAATCTACAGAAACAGAATAGAATGTAGATGGCTTGTTTGGATAAAAGCCATCTGTGTACATAGCCCCTCCCCAAGTTTCAGTGATCAACCAAAGATAGTAGGCACGTAAAAATCGTAATTGTACCTCATTTTCAAGTTTATTGTTGACACTTAAATAGGAAGCTATTGAATTATAATGAATTGCGGCATTACAATCGAGTAAGCCACGATATAACTGGTTCCACATTGCCCCAGTTCGATATATTGACTCTCCTCCCCAGAAAAAATTTGAATCGTAAACTGCATAATGGTAATTTCTATTATCAGCACCCATCATATATAAATCTGTCCCTACTTCCGTAAAATCGCAACCTACCTCTTTGCTATAAAATGCCCTCATCGTCAATGGACATATTTCTAAAAGGGCATTCAATTCAGGTTCTGACAGACTATCGGCAGTTTCATTAAATCTGGTAATGCATGCTATGTCTGAATAGCCTGAAAACAGAGAGTCGCAGGTTGTTGCCCCCAGTTCTGCCCTGTAAAAAGCATAGGTTTTTGGTACAAAACTATAGGTATTGCCCGTTTCCCCGGGAATATCAGCCCAGGCAAGCCCATCTGCGGAATTTTGCCACTGGAGGACCTCATAAGTTGATGAAATCCTTAAAATTACAGAATCGCCATCATCTGTATTCAGACATATTATATTACTTTGCGCAATAATTGATGTTACAAAAAACAAACTGATTAAAATGCTTATATTTCGTTTCATGGTTTTCATTTTTAAGATTAACAAATATTTGCTAACGGTTTTCATTTACTATGATTTTCCCTTGGTAGGTCCCTTCCGGTGATGAAATTCGTAATATATAAATCCCCGAATAGGTATCTGACAGAGAAAATGAATATTCGTGTAAATTACCCGTAACATGAAACTCATCAGTAAGTAAAATTTTGCCACTTAGGTCAAGGATATTCATTGTATAATAACCCTCTGGACGATTATTCAGTGTAATATTAAAAGTTCCATCTGAAGGATTTGGATATACCAATATTTGATCCCATACGGAGATGGTGTTTTTATTTTCAATACCCGTGCAGTTGTTTTTAATAAGTTGCAAAGTATACACCTTACCTCCACAAAGGTCAGATGCATCAAAGCTTATCTTTGATTTACTGTAGAAATCCAGGTGTTTTTCCGTGGGTTTCCAATGATAATAATCCCACTGATAAACTGTTTTTTCAAAATAACTTTCATAATCAGGATTATAAGTAGTTTGTCCATTGGGTATAAACTCTGTTTCGCTTTTATAGGTTGAATATCCTATTGTTGCGGTGACTTTATTGTCGGGATTTTTTTGATGTTTTGTTAGCCCCGAAACATGCCAGGCATCATCACTCCATGAAAACTTAATGGTTTCTGTCAAAAGTGAATTCCCATCATAAACCATACTATCTTTGGTGCTGTTGACCCATGCAGAACTGTCAGTGTTCCATGCAATATATGTACTGGTTATCTTTTTATCTCCCTGATAGGTATATTCGTATTTGGACAAGGGACTTTTGGTTGTACCATTTAAAAACCCGTATTCATATTTGATAAGGTTATCCATATCGTAGTCCCATGTATAATAATTGGTCATATAATAGGTACCATCTACATACAAAAAATATTTATTTTCCCGGTAAACAGGCTTATTGCCTTCATAAACAATAGAGTCAATAGCTGTTAAGCGAAATGCGGTATCCTGGTTCTCATATCTGTTCCTTCTGATATTATTCCCATTCGCATCATATAAATATACAGTCTTATTTAAGGTCTCGCCCTCCCAAACCCTTATATCTTCCCTTTCCAGGATGTTCCTGTTTACATCGTATGTATACCTTATTATATCAGCTATAGCAAATTTACCTGAATCACTCATGTAATACTTGTGAATCTCATCCATTGAAGTACTACTCCTGTATATATATTGCCATTTGGTCTTTACATCCCAACAATTATCTTCATATTGCATGTAATAAGAAGAATCAAGGGTGCCCAAAACATCTGATTTAAGAGTTATTTTTGGTGCATTCTCCTGAATTTGTTCCAGACCTGCTTTTTCATTCTGGGCATTTGTGGAGAATATACAAACTGCCCAAATAAAAATAATTGCTTTGTTTTTCATAGATGAAATATTAATTATTTATTAAAATTACATGTTGTAAACAACAAATTATAACTATTGCCTAAAAAAAGACAAAATTATGATTTTCATTGAATTACGCAAATTTTGGCGCTTTTAGTTGGTTATATAATTAAATTCACAAAATTCCACTAAAAAACGCTTGGCTTTATAGCATTGGCCACCTCTCCCAAGGGCGGATTCGTACTAACTTTTATTTGTGCTTATATTATTATTTAATGGTCCTGCATTCAAAAAATATTAGGATCATTATCATCAAAGGGTAATTTTAACTCACTTATTTTGGTGAATGGTTCTACTTAACTATCAAAATAAAATCGCTCCCCGGTTCATTATCACCAAACTCCCCAAAACGTGGTTCCGGGTTCACTTTTTCTAAAAACACAAGTATTTCATTTAGTGTTACTATACCATCTTCACCTCCATAAGTTCTTAAAGCTTCCAGAAACTGTCGTGCAAATGGTGAGTGATGTCCGGCGCGGCCATCAGGCACATACTCCTTACCTCCCGACGTAATATACAACCGGGTTTTATACTTCATTTTTCTTTGAATAAACTCACTTTTAGTCACTTCTTTATAAAGGTCATCTTCAACAGACCTTGAAGCAATAACGGGATCAAATGTACCTCCAAAACATACATCCAGCACCAGCAAAATATGATCGCAGGGAATATTGTTTACAATGGTACGCAGGTTTGAATGCGACAGGTAGCTGAGTTTTGATTCATCTGCGTATTTTGAGTCCCGTGCTATAATATACCCTTCTTTGAATACATCATCGAATATGCCATGGCCTGCAAAGAAAATAACGAGCTTATCATTTGGATTGTATTTCAACGAAGCATAATCACGTAGTTTTGATACCATTTCGTCTAAACCAGGATTAGCAATGAGTTCTACATTTGCACCATAATTGTTTTTCAGTTCATCCTTAATGGTATTTCCGTCAAATACAGGATTTATTAAATCGCTTACAAATGGATCATCATATTCATTCGTTACAAAAAACAATGCATATGTCTTGCCATAGTCACGGCCTGAGTTATCCTTCTCCGCATCTTTGACCGTCATTTCCGGTTTTGTCGGAACATTTTCCAATGTACGCACTTCTGCAAGAGAGGCAAAAGGATTGATCATGGTCAATGCATATTCTTTTCCAGATGCAGGATGCTTTAACTGGAAGTTCGAATAAGTAAAACTTTGATTGTCTTTACTAATTTTTTTACTGGCAGTTATAATAGCTTTATTCCAGTTTTCCTTTAAATATTTTGCTTCATCAACAGGAATTTTAACTTCACAATCTGAACCTAATACTTTAAGTTTATATACCTGTTTATCTGCATCATAACCACTCAATTCATCAATGGAGCAGTAAATCTTTTGCTCTTTTTGTTTATAGTTGACCTTATAGTGTTGTTCAATCATTTTCTGAACCTGGGCCAGGGTAACCGATTCCAGCTTTTTCATGCGCGCTTCGTATGCCTCTGATGTTTCAAACTCATCCCGGGGTGCCGTCAGGTTTTTATCCAATAAAGCCAATATTTTTTCAGCATTATCCCTGGTAAGTACTTTAATTTGGGCAGGAGTAAGTCCACCGCCAAGGTAATCTGCTATTACTGCTTTCGTTGAAGGAGTAACTCCTTCTAACTCCCAGATAATAATATCATTCATACTGCTTATAGAAAGATATTTCCCATCCTGGCTGAAATAGGCATTGTAGCGTATGGCAACCGGCCGTTCTATGGTCTTTTCAACTTTTATAGCATCTGGTTTATACGACCATATGCGAACCACCGCATTAATGGTTACTGCCATATATTCGCCATTCGGACTAAATTCAATACTGTAATTTGAACCCACTCCATCTGCAATGGAATCTTTTTTAATGAATTTATCCTTGGCCAGCGACCAGATGGTAATTTTATCCGTACAGCCCACCACAAACTCCTGTTTAACAGGATGATATGCTACCGTTTTTAGATAGTATTTCCCATCAACGATCCGTTGAAAATCAACCACTTTATCTTTAAGTATTTCTTTAATTAAAACGGTCTTATCATTACTTACAGAGATTAAAAAGCGACTGTCATTGCTAAATGTGAGGTTGTTTGTTCGGGTCTTATGGTCTTCTCCCTTATAAATGAGCTCAAACTTACCATTGGTTATTTTCCAGACATTAATCGTTTTATCATCACCGCATGAAGCCAAATATTTACCATCGGGGCTAAATGCTACATCATTGATATCAAAGCTGTGTTCCATAAGCACATCAACTACCACACCCTCGGGAAGTTTAACAATTGCAATATCTGTAGGACTTTTATACCTGCTCACTGCAAGATATTTTTCATCGGGAGAAAAATCTGCCTGCCCTGCATAATATTTCGCGTCTCCCTGATGTTCAAATATTGCTTCCCAGTTTTTATTTAATATTTGTACTTCATTTGTGCCAACTGTTATGGCAAAGTAGTTATTGAACGGAGAAAACCGGGCTTCCATCAGATAACCATCATATCCTTTAAGTTCCTTAAACTCTTTGTATTTAAATTCCTGACCGGAAGCAATAGTAAAAACAATAGAAATAAACGAGACAAGAAGGAAGAAATGCTTTTTCATGATGTGTAATTTAAAAAGCGGAAGATAACCCGAAAGTTAATGAAATGCAATAAAAAGCATTAATTTTGGGTACCAATTTATGTAAATATTCATGGAAAAGTGTGCGGGTAAGAAATTTATTAAGGACGGACAATTGCTAAGTATTGAAAGATTTGATGCAGAGCTGCAAAGATCAGGAATAACTATTTACGAGGTGATGCGCGTAATTCAAGGTATATACCTGTTTCTTCAAGATCATCTTGAGAGGTTGCAAAAATCAGCAGATGTGGCACATATACAATTATGGTACAAAGAATCAGATATTATAACCAACCTGAAAACGCTTTCATTAGAAAATAAACTGGAGACTGGAAATGTAAAGCTGGTATTTCATATTTCAGACAATGCCAAAATATTTATGGCTTATTGCATAGCAAGCAGCTATCCTTCAAAAGAAGTTTATAGACAAGGGGTTAAAACACGTTTGCTGGAAGCAGAAAGGATCAATCCCAATGTTAAGATTTTTAATCCTTCTTTAAGAAGCAAAGCAGACGCTTTTATTGATGATACAGGTATTTACGAAGCATTATTGGTAAATAAAAAGGGATACATTACCGAAGGCAACCGCTCAAATGTTTTTTTTATCCACGGTAATGATGTGATTACCCCTCCTGAAGAAGAAGTATTACCAGGCATAACGCGTGATAAAGTAATAGCATTGTGTGAAAAATTAAAAATAAACCTGCAACAAAAACCTGTTCATATCTCTCAACTTTCAGAATTTACTGCTGTTTTTCTTACAGGAACATCACCTAAAGTATTGCCTGTCAGAAACATTCATAATCACAAGTATGTTACAGACCATCCATTGTTAGTGAAATTGATGGATGCTTACAATAATGAAATTGACCGGTATATTTCAGGATAATGTCTCTTTGAGCAAATTCTGGAATAATCTTTGTACTTTCGTAACAAAGAATTAACTAAAACAGATGAAAAAACTTCTATTCATCATTATACTTTTCGTATTTTCCTGGAATACTATCCATTCACAGGAAAAAAAGAGATATCCTGATGTATATCCCGTTACCAGTGGTGAATTTATTTTTTGCAATGGCGATGTTGAAATGAACGGCGAAAACCAGGAAACAAAAATGCGCTTCTCGTTTTTCTTTCATTACGGACAATACTGGCATGTTGACCTGAACAACAATTTTGGTTTTTACAGTGGCGGTGCCATCAGGAATGTAGGGCTTAAAACCAAAAATGAAGGAGACTACAATAAAGTAATACGCCGCTCCTATTCTTTAGGTATGCCTTTTGCGTTTAAGCTGGGATCTTTTGATGATCACTTTTTTGTATTTGGCGGAGCTGAATGCGAATGGATGTTTCATTACAAACAAAAATTCTTTAATGATAATGGGAAAAACAAAACATCCGAATGGTTTAGTGACCGCACCAATCCTTTTGCCCCATCGGTATTTGCCGGCATACAGTTTCCCAAAGGGTTAAACCTTAAATTCAAATACTACCTGGATGACTTTTTAAATAAAGATTATACAGGCAGCGATTTTGGTCAGACAGTTAATTATAGCACGTATAAAACCCGGATGTTTTACATATCCATATCCTTTGATTTTAAAACCAAAGAGATCATAAAAAAGAAAGATTCTGTATTGGCTGACCTTAACTAATGAGAATTGTTGATTGCCATACAACAATATTTTTAAAAGCCACTAATCCACCAAATAATCGTTCAAATAGTGCTTTTGTGGCTCCAGCTTTCTCTATGCAATGCGTGTTTCATCAGGGGTTAACTAAAACCACCCAAATTTAAAAGCTAAAAATGCACCCGGGGAATACAAATCTTCATCTTTGAAACCAAATTTATTCTCATCCGAACCAAACACAAAACGATAGTTGGCCCCCACACCTAACCTGAAAAACCTGGTAAAATTCATTTCCAGTTCCAATGTTGGATTTAGGACAAATACATTATCAACTTCGGGAGTATAATTTACACGAAAATCCGAATCATATTCTTCACTAATATTTCCCCAGCCTGTCTGTAAATGTATGGCAGGGTGAAGGGCTTTTTTTGGCTTGAAGGAATAGCCAAACCAAAAACCACCATGGCCAAAATCAAGATCAATTTCCTGATTATCGCGTACGCCGGTAATATTATTGGTGGATCCTAATCCATAACCACCGAAAAAGAAATCGCCCACCATAATACCTCCGCCACCGCCCATCATGTGGCAAAACTGGCCATCAAAACTGCTAAAAGTCATAAACGGGCCACCAAATCCACTTATACGATAATTCCCATGATCAAAAATGGTCCTGTATCCGTCATCCTGGGCTGAAAGACATGCTGTTAAAGCAACAGCCAGACAAAAAGCATATAGTTTTTTCATAGTTTTTGTATTTTGAATATAAAATTAGTAATTCTTTTTATTCAAAGACAAGAGTTTTTTTAAAGGGTTGCACAATCGAAGTACAAAATTCATCCCTGGAAGATTAAAACTTTCATATCTTAACTCTTATTAATAAATGTCTGGCTTATAATCATTTGTTTATAAAAGATAAATGATTAATTTTAAATAATGTCTTTTTATAAATCATATTGGAGTGTCATCATATTTCTATTCCATACGCTTATACTATTGGGACAGGAGAACTATTACGGTGATCTGCGATTTAATTACATTACGATTGATGAAGGATTGGCAAATAACAAGGTTAATTCCATTTGCCAGGATAAATACGGTTTTATGTGGTTTGGATCCGATGATGGCCTTAATCGGTATGATGGCCATACGATGCTTACTGTCTATCCTTATATTGAAGACAGTTCCTTTGCCGGATCATACATAATCTTTACTTTGTTTTCCGATTCAAAAGGACGGCTCTGGGTTGGACTAAAAGACTACCTCGCACTTTATGACGAAATACTCGGAAAATATAAAGAAATAAAATACAGAAATATACGGCTTGAAAGGATACGCGATTTTTATGAAGATAAAGCAGGTAATGTATGGATTTGCTCGGGACAAGGATTGTTTTATGTTGGATCTGAAGACGATACAGTACATTCCTATAGTGCAGAACATGAAGGATTTAACCAGGCAGAAGTATTCTCATTCTATATCGATTCTTGGGGTAATCATTGGATTGGTACCCGGGATAATGGGCTTTTCTATCATCCTGGAAAAAGTAAAAAGTATTACAAAGTAAACGAAACCAACAATTACCGTATTGAAAATATCATCCAGGATTTTGATAGCACCATATGGATTTGTACCTATAATAATAATTTGTTTCGATTTCATTACAAAGATTCGGTTTTTTACCCGGTAATAATAAATAAAGACGACCCGTATACGGTACGTACACGCGCTATTGTTACCGACAAACAAGGCAACCTATGGTTTGGAACCCGAGGGGGGTTATATATGAAGCCGTATGGGAAAGAAGATTTTAAACTTGTTGGACATCCTTTGTATGATCAGGCAAAAATTTCCAGTTATTCAGTATTTACCATTTTTATTGATAAATCAGACGTCCTTTGGTTGGGAACCTTTGCCGGAGGAGTGAATTATGCGGACCTTCATCAAAAGAAATTTCATAATATTGTGCAGGGATCAAACAACCAGGCAGGCCTAAGCGATGGAATTGTATTTGCCGTAATAGAAGACCAAAAAGAAAGGATATGGGCAGGAACTGCCAACGGAGGTTTAAACAGGATAGATCTGAAAACCGGTAAAATAGACCATTTACTTAAAGAAAATTATAAACCTGGCAGGATCAGCCTGAATATACATGCCCTGGAAATTTCAGGAGATAACTTGTATTTTGGCACCTTTGGTGATGGGCTGGGTATTCTCAATATAAATACTGAAAAAGCAACATTTGTAAAGGGACAGGGAGAAGATTGCCAGCTCAAATCGAACAATATTTATTCTTTGCGTTTTGACAGAAATGGCAAATTATGGATAGGTACAGACGGAGGCCTTTACTCATATTCTAAATCCTGTTTTTCGCTCAATCTGGAAATAAATGACCTGGTAAATGTACTTTTGATGGACAGTAAGGGGTATATATGGGCCGGAACTTTTAATAATGGTCTGTTTGTAAACAAAGGAGATGGTTTTAAACGTGTAAGACAAGATAAACTAAAGGGAAGCATAACGGCTATTCTGGAAGACAGTAATGGAAAAATATGGTGTGGAGGACAAAATACCGGATTGATTTATTTTGACGATGATACCATTTATAAATATTCAGCAAAACAAGGTCTGACCAATAATACAGTATATGGAATTTTAGAAGATGATAGCAAGAATTTATGGGTAAGCACGTCTTTTGGTCTATTTAAAATGTATGATATTGTAAATAATCCTTTAAATCCTTACCCTCTTGTGACTTACTATGACCGGTTCGATGGCATTGTAAGTAACCAGTTTATTTATGCTTCGTATAGTAAAACATCTTCAGGCAACCTGGTATTTGGAAATATAAAAGGGATAACCTATTTCAATCCCAAAGAAATTGAGGTAAATTCACTGGAAATGCCGGTTTTAATAACGGACCTTTATATAAACAATACACCGGTCAATCCGGGACAAGTATATAATAATCATATAATTTTGGCCAATCCTATTTACAACACAGACCATCTTATACTTTATCATAATGAAAATCACTTTACAATATCTTTTGCTTCAATGCATTATGTAAATCCGGGCAAACATTTATTTAAATATATTCTGGAAGGCTTTGATAATGAATGGCATATAACAGATGCTTCAAAGCGGTATGCTACATATACAAACTTAAACGGAGGTAATTACATATTTAAAGTTTATGCTGCCAATCATGACGGGATTTGGAGTCATGAACCGGCAATATTGCAAATTACTATAATACCTCCTTTCTGGAAAACATGGTGGTTTAAAATTTTGACAATATTAACTTGTATCACGATTATTTTATGGGTTTATTATCTTCGTTCAAAGCAAATTGAAATACAAAAACGGAAACTGAAAAAGATTGTTGAATTACGAACCTCAGAAATAAATGAGAAAAATACAATACTGCAATCGCAAACAGAAGAACTAACGGTGCAAAAAGAAAAATTACTGGAAGTAAATAATCAACTGGAAGAACTAAACATTACCAAAGATAAATTTTATTCTATTATTGCTCACGACCTGAAAAATCCATTCCAGTCAATTACCGGGTTTTCAGAATTACTGAAAAACAAATATGATCATCTGAATGATGAAAAACGACTGAAATACATTGACCTTATATATTCAACATCAAATCATGCATATAATTTACTCGAAAACCTGCTTCAGTGGACACGTTCTCACACAGGCAAAATAGAATTTGTACATGAATCGATCGTTCCAAAAGTAATAGTTGACGATGCACTGGTATACCTGCAATCACAAATAGAAAAAAAGGAAATTAAAGCAAAAAATAAAGTACCTTCCACATTAAAAATCCTGGCTGACAGAAATAGTATTTATACGATTTTCAGAAACCTAATATCAAACGCCACTAAATATTCATACACGAAAGGAGCAATAGAAATTTCCTTTGATAAGAATGGTATGGATAATATATTTTCTGTAAAAGACTATGGAGAAGGGATGGATGAAAAGACATTGTTATCTTTATTTTTATTAGAAAAAGGTGTTTCAAAAAAAGGTACTGATGGCGAAACCGGGACAGGGTTAGGATTATTGATATGCAAGGAATTTGTCGAAAAGCATGGCGGAAAAATATGGGCAGAAAGCACACCCGGCAGGGGAAGCACCTTTTATTTCAAATTGCCTGATGATCCGGCAGGTAATTCCTATTCAAGCTAAATGAAAAGGTTTGTACTAATTCATACTGATGCATGTACATTCTGTTTTACTTATCATGAATTGAAAAATAATATGTTAGTTACATTTACTGAAAGATTAAAGTAATCCTATCATTAATAACTGTTTTTTATCATTTATTTACATGAATAATATCATCATATCGTTTGATCATTTTCATTCATATATTCATTGATTCCGCTTCTTTTTTGGCAATCTTTATACACCCTTAATTTATTCGAAACTTAAATATAAATTAACGCACTGAATGTAAATAATAATTAGTCTAGTCCCATCCACATACTTTATTAACAGCCATTTTTTTTCAAAAGTCTTGCTGTTAATTGTTTTTTAATGGATTTATCTATAAAAAATAAACGGCTATTAAAAAAAAGACGGGTGGATTATATAGATATACAGTACTTTTAACAATGGATTAATTACTTGAACTTGCTGAAGAAAATATACATATTATGCCTGGTAGTTTTATTATCCTCAAATCTTAAAGGACAAAATATTCCCTTTGAAGATAATTTGCATTTTCGCTATATTACTATTGAAAACGGACTGGTAAATAATAAGGTAAATGCCCTTTGTTACGATGAAAAAGGATTTATATGGATTGGCACGGATGAAGGCCTGAATCGTTTTGACGGTTATGTATTAAGGGCTTTTCACAGCTATTCAACTGATACGGCAAGTACAATTTCTGACCAGGTATTTGCATTACTAGCTGACACAGAGGGCTTTCTTTGGATTGGGTATAATGACCGGCTCGAACGCCTGGACCTCGAAACTGAAGAATATTCTACAATATCCTATCATAACGAGGCAATAGAAAAAATTCGGGATATTTATCAATATCAAAACAATATTTGGATCTGCAGTGCACAGGGGTTATTCTATTATGACCTGAAAACTGAGACCCTGCACTTTTATAATGAAGAAAATCCCCATTTTAAATTAGTAGATCTCTTTTCCATTTTAATTGACGATAGAGAAAACATGTGGGTAGGAACCCATGACGCAGGAGTTCATATTATTTCTCGAAATACAAATGAGGTTAAACATATACAGATTTCCAAAAATTATCGGATCGAAAGTATGTTCCGGGATTCTTCCAAGAACATCTGGATAGGTGCACTTAACAATGGATTAATAAAGTTTTCGCCCGAAGATTCATCGTTTACATCACTTATTATTAATTCTGCTGACACGTATACATCGAGAATAAGAGATATAGGGCAAGACAAAAACGGGACTCTGTTTTTTGCAACCCGTGGAGGACTTTATAAAAAGTCTCTCAATACAGATGAATTCATTCTTGTTGCAAGAGCTGATCTGGAACTTGCTAAACTTAACTACAACTCAATATTCTCTTTGTTAATAGACAAATACGATATGCTCTGGTTGGGTACCTATGCCGGAGGAGTAAACTATGCAGATTTATATCAAAAGAAATTCAATAATATTTTATTAGATCAAAACAAGAATAATACAGGGCTTAACAGCGAAATTGTATATGCAATTGAGGAAGATGAGAAAGGTAATTTTTACTTTGGGACTGCTAATGGAGGAATAAACTATTATAACAAGGAAACAGGAAAGTTTACATATTACGTTCAGCGCCGTGAAATTGATGGAGCAGGGAATACCGTATATTGGATAAAACAGGAAAACCCTCAGAAATATTGGTTCACGATGTACATGGGTGGAATAGGACTTCTTAATCCTTTGACAGGAAAAATACGCTATACAGATCCGGAAGAAAAAGGATGCAATGAATTAAATGGTTTAAGTGTGTATAGTTTAATGCAAGATAGCAAGGGTAATGAATGGGTATGCACAGAAACAGGACTGATGCTGAAAGGTCAGGATGGATGCTATCATCCTTTGCCTAAAGAAATGGGAACTCTGCCAGATGATAAAGTGTTTCTGGTGCATGAAGATGATAAACATGTTTTGTGGATTGGGACTGAGGAAAATGGATTGTATACCTATAAAAACAGCGAATTTATACCTTTCAGGCCCGATTTGATTAAAGGTACAATACAGGTTATTTTTGAGGATAGCCATAATAATCTTTGGGTGGGTGGAAGTAAAAGCGGGTTGTCATGTATCGGAACCGACACTGTCGTCAAATATACCATACAACATGGCCTCCCCAGCAACTCCATTTGTGGCATTCTTGAAGATGGCAAAAACAACCTGTGGATAAGCACACATTATGGACTGGTTAAATTTATAAATGCGGTAAATGATCCTGTACAAGATACTGCTAATATCAGAATATATAATGAATCAGACGGATTAAGCAGCAAACAGTTTAACTTCGCTGCTGCAAAAAAGTCAGTTGACGGACAAATGTACTTTGGGAGTATTAAAGGGGTTACCTACTTTAAACCGGATGAGATAGTGGATAATACAATACTACCCAATGTAGTACTGACCAGGCTATTTGTTACAAATGAGGAAGTGCTGCCAAATCAACTATTCAAAGGACGGGATTTGTTAACAAAAACCATTTCGTATACAGATAATTTGGAGATAAAACAAACCGACAAACTATTCACCATTGAATTTGCAGGCCTGCACTATGCAAATCCTGATAAAAACACATACAGATATATTCTTCTGGGCTTTGATGAGGATTGGCATTATACAGATGCAAGCAGAAGAGTAGCCACTTATACCAATTTAAATGGGGGAAGGTATACTTTTGTTGTTGAAGCTACAAATAATGATGGTATTTGGGGCAATCCTGCAGAATTAAATATTCGTGTTATACCCCAGTTTACCAAAACGATTTGGTTTAAACTACTTATAATCGTAATCGCCTTTGTAATACTATTTGGATATTACATCATCAGGATGAGACAAATACGACAACAGACCATTACTCTTGAAAAACTTGTAAAGCTTCGGACCCAGGAGATCGAAGACAAGAATAAAATATTGATGGAACAATACGTTCAGTTGAATGAGACAAATACTTTACTGGAAGAAAGACAGACTCAGATAGAAGAACAAACGGAAGAACTGAAAGCACAGAAAGAAAAACTTATCGTTCAGGCACAGTCGCTTGAAAAAGCCAATAATGCATTAAATGAAAAGAATATTGAGCTATCTGACAGACAGGAAGAGATCATTCAAATGAATGATGAACTGAAGTACCAGACTGACGAACTTGAAAAAATGAATACCAAACTTCATGAACTGAATGCTACAAAAGATAAATTCTTTTCTATTATTGCACATGACCTGAAAAATCCATTTCAAACAATCACCGGGTTTCTCGAATTGATAAAAACAAAATTTAAAATATTGCCTGAGGATAAAATATTGAAATATATTGATTTATCATATAACACTTCGAAGAATACTTTTAATTTACTAGAAAACCTTTTAAATTGGTCAAGGTCACAAACTAACCAGATTAAGTATGATCCTGCTGTACTTTATCTCAACGAGATTTTACTGGGCAATATTGATGCTATGGAGGCAAACCTTGCTAATAAGAAGATAAAGGTATATACCGAATTCCCTAAGAATTATACTATTTTTGCAGATCGTAATATGGTTAACACGGTGATACGTAATATTTTATCCAACGCTATTAAATTTACTCCTTTAAATGGAGTCATTACTATTTCGCTTAAGGAAATTGATGACTCAATTCTTACCTGCATAGAAGATACGGGTATAGGGATTCCTCCGGCTTTACTTGAAACCCTGTTTGATATGGAGAGGTCATTTACCAAAGAAGGTACTGAAGGCGAAACAGGAACAGGTCTTGGCCTTATTTTATGTAAAGAGTTTGTGAACAGGAACAATGGTAGTATTTGGGCAGAAAGTGAAGAAAATAAAGGGAGTAAATTCTATTTTACGTTTCCAAAGAAGTAGTGTTAAAGTTATATTATATGTAATTATTTTTATTATACTAAATTATAAATACTTAATTATTTAACAATATTATTTTCACTTACCACTATTCTATGATTATGCTTTAAGAATCTAAGAACCTATATGTCTTATTGCTATGCCTTTGGCCACAATTGCTCAAAACTGCCATCCGAAAATCCAAAATATGCGAGGACAAATAGGCTTGCCAAAACAACAATATAATGAATAGTTTAATATAATATTCAAAATATTGTTTATCATTTAACTATAATATTCTATTTATCATAATACTTTATCCATTCACGAGTTCCTTTAAATTGACATGAGTAGGATGCAATGTATGAGGCTTCACGAAGTGCTTCAATAAAATTCTTATGTTTTAAGAAGAAATAACAAAATGCCCCGTGAAAAATGTCCCCGGCTCCTAGTGTATCAATAACTTCAATTTTGTTAACATTAAACTGGTTAAAAGTATTCATCTCTGTATATACTATTGGATCACCACCTCTTGTGAATGCCACATTTTGAATTCCCCGGGATATCAGCATGTCGATTGTATTATGAATTGAGGTTGTATAGGGAGTAATAAAGTTTTCAGAACAGATGGCTATATCAATATATGGTAGCAGGTTATCCATTCCGTACTTCCAACTACCTCCATCAAGGACTACCGGTATGTTACTGGTTTTGGCCAGTTTTGCCACCTTTATTGCTGATTCAATAAAAAATCCATCCAGCAATACAAGTTCTATATCATGAAGAAGATCTGCTTCAATAACCCCATCATGTTCTTCCGGAGGATTATATACAATGGTTCTGTCCCCATTATTCATAGAGCTTATTATACTTGAAAAAACAGGAACTGCCGGTATTTTGCCAGAAAGATCACAGCATATAACCTTATAGGTTTGTAATTCATTTTCTATCCAATGCGAAAACATATGCCCATTAATAAAACCTGCATAACTCGCATCACCTCCAAGCACTGTAAATGTGATGGCTGCATTAACTGCCGGCCCACCAATAGAAAGTTCTACCTCTTTGGCACGGTATTTTTTATTCTGTTGAATGCCGGTTTCGATAAGGTATTGTATATCAATTACATTTAATCCAAAAAATAATGCTTTCATATTTCAAATTTAATAATTCTTTTATCTTATTAAGAATCTGAACTTAAAAATGAATTAATATAAAACCGTTGGTGAAATTAAGGTTTAAGAATACAGGAATTATTGTACTTGATTACCTGAGCAAAAATACCAATCTTGACCTCCCTCTGTAAGCAGCTAACATTACCCAAGACTACATAATACTTTGTTTTGCTCATTACTAAAGTATAAAAAAGGAAATATGGTAAGCTAAATCATCCTGTTTTGTAAAACATTTTTATATAAATCATAGTAAAAAGGAGTAAAAACCAAACAACAAAAACATGAGTAAGCCAAACACACCAGATGTTAATTTTTCCGAAGGTAAACTTCGCTTAACCGGCCGGTCTGTAATTGCTGATTCTGACTCATTCTTTGATCCCATTATCGATAAGGTTATTAGCACTATCCAAAGTTCAAATCCATTGAAAGAAATAGAGATAAGCCTGGATTACATCAATAGCAGTACAGTACGGTCATTGCTTAAAATGTTCATACAACTTGAAGGATTAAACAAGGCGGGAAATAGCATCAATGTTAGATGGTTATACCAGTCAGAAGATGAAATTATGTATGAGCATGGTAAGACTTTTGAGGCAATTGTGGAATTACCATTGGAACTAATCGCATTTAGCTCATAAATTCTAATTTATAATGAATAACGACAGCCGCGAATTTGAAATTGATGCCATCCATTTCTGGGACCGTCAACTTACATCGGAAGAGATGTACCAGTTTACCAGAACTGAAATGAAAATGGCCCTATATAAAAGTATGGGTATAACTTTATTATGCCCGGCTCTACTTATGTACGAAGAAAATGCTGTGTTACGGATGAATTGATTTTTCAGTTTTTGTGAAATCCAAAAAATTCTATTTTGGTTTATATCTGATTATAATCTTATTCTTTTAAGTTTCCCACCTTATTATCCATGTATTTACTCAGGGCTGAAATCAATATTCCCTGTTTAATGGGCTTGGTAATGTAATCGTTGCAACCAGCCTGGATACATTTCTCTCTGTCTTCTTCCATTGCATAAGCTGTCTGGGCAATAATGGGAACCGTATTACTTTTACGCCTGATCTCTTTTGTGGCCAGCAATCCATTTTTTTCAGGAAGTTTAATATCCATTAAAATAATATCAATGCTGTTACGCTTAAACAATTCGATTGCTTCCGTACCCGTTTTTGCCCTAAGAAGGTAGGCATTAGTGCGATTCAGTACTTCCTTCAGGAATGTAAAATTTGTATCTTCATCTTCTGCAATGAGTATTACTTTATTTTCCCAATTTGGGAAATCATTATTTACAACAACTTTTGGTTCCATTTTTATTGGGGGTTCTTTTATTTTCGTTCCAATGGGTATTGAAAACTTAAATTCAGAACCCTTATCAATTTCTGAATGGACCTTAATTTCCCCTCCAAGAAGTTTTACCATATTCTTTGAAATAGTCAACCCCAGTCCTGTGCCACCATGTTTTCGGGAAAGGGTATTATCAATCTGACGAAAACGGTCAAAAATAATATCCAAATATTCTTTTTCGATGCCAACCCCGGTATCCCGCACAAAGAACTCCACCTTGTTTTTAGTAACAAACCTGTATCCAATTTCAATGTATCCCTCATCCGTAAATTTCATTGCATTTGTAATAAGATTTGACAATATCTGCTTAAGACGGGCCGGGTCACTAATAATCTCATCACTACTGGCACTATCGGGTATGTTCAACCTGAATTCGACGGGATTGACAGAACTGGCGCTGAATGCTTCTTCATATGTATAATAGAGTTCCCACATAATCTGACCGATGTGACATTCTGTTTTCCGGATACTGAGTTCTCCTGCTTCTATTTTGGCAATATCAATAATATCGTCAATGAGCCTCAATAGATTGTTACCACTGCTTTGTATAAGGTTAATATATTGCATTTGCTGGTTTCTTGAAAGGTCTCGCGCGCCTAATAGTTCCGAAAATCCGATAATGGCATTCATCGGAGTCCTTATTTCATGCGACATATTGGCAAGGAAAGCCGATTTAAGTTTATCAGACTTTTCGGCTTTGGTTTTTGACGATAAAAGTTCTTTTTGTATGCGTTTAAACTCTGATATATCCCTTGTAATACTAAGTACGGACTCAACTTCACTCTCATCGGAAAATTCAGGTACAATACGGGAGTAAAGTGTTTTTACTTCCTGGTCAGAAACCGGAACACTAAACTCAATGTCCATTTCAATACCATGTTGGAATACGCTTTTTAGAGCATCTTCCATTTTTTTTGCTGTATGTTTTGGAATCTCAATTTCATGAATAGTACGACCTATCATATCTTTCTGCAGTATACCTAATTCCTTTTCAATAGCCGGGTTAACATAAATACATTTTAATTTTTTATTAAAACGGGCAATGATATCCGGGGTGTTTTCAATCAGTACTTTAAATTCCTGCTCTTTTTTACGGAGGATATTACTTACTATTTTCTTTTCTGTTATATCCCTGCATGAAAGCACATAATACTGCACTTCGCCGTTGGGACCTTTTGCAGCAGATATTTTCATATTAACAGACAGTTTTATACCATGTCGCGTACGTAACATGAACTCGTTGTTTTTTAAGTATCCTGAAGCAATATATTCAGTTAAGGCAGCTTTTACATCTTCAATATTTTCCTGATCTATCAATTCATAAAGAGGTTTACCTACTAATTCTATCCTGTCATATCCCGCACTTACCAGCAAAGTATTATTGCATTCCAGTATAGTATGTTCATCCTTATCAATACTAAAATACATATCAGGAGAATTGTTGTATAATGAGAGATATTTCTCCTGACTTTCCTTAAGATTTTGTTCCAGCAGTATCCGTTCCGTTATATCCAATGCTGCAATAGTAACTCCTTTGGATAAATCATTTTTATCATTGGCTGAGACATTGAGTAATATGTGTTTTAAAGCCTCGTCTTTTGTTCTCCATAGAGTTTGTATGGTTTGTGAACCATGAATATATATCTTGCCGTTTACTTCATTTTGTACTTTATTATAATCTTCAGTGGATGGATATATCAGGCGGTCATTCTGGTTAAGTAATTCTTCTTTGGTATAACCTGTTAATTTTTCAAAACGCTCATTTACATATTGAAATGTTTTATCCTTTAGTACAGCAATTCCCACCGGGGCAATACTTAAAATACTTTTAAGACGGTTCCTGTTTCTTTCAAGGTTTGCATTGAGGTTATTTATTACACGATGTCGTTCTTCGAGTTCCAGGTTTTTTTTCTTAAGAGCTTCTTCACTTTGTTTTAACAAAGTAATATCCCGGATAGTCCCTACTATGTATTTTTCATTTTGAGGGGACTTTACCAGTGAGGTTTTTACTGAGATATATTTTGTACTGTCCTCTTTCCTTAATATTTCCTCTTTTTCTTCCACTGAATCGGTATGCAGTATATACCCATCTGTTTCTGCAATTTCTTGCGCCTTCAATTTATCGAAGAGGTCATATACCGATTTCCCGATGATGTCTTCTCGTTTATACTTGAAAAGTTTGCAAAAGGACTCATTTACTGCAATATACCTGCAATATTCATCGCGTACAAAAAACGGGTCACTAATTCCATTGATTAATTGTTCCAGGAATTCTTTGGTCTTGATGTTTTCTTCAATTTGTTCCTTTTTCACGAGGCTTTTAAAAACATCGTATACTTTTTCAACCATATCAGGAAGATATTGGATATAGTCCTTTTCTTTAGGAATAAAATCCATAGCTCCTGCACGCATAGCTTTAACTGCCAATTCAATACTATGGTCTGAAGTCATAAAAATAACAGGGTGTCTGGTCTCCAGGTTTATCCGTTGAAGTATCTCCAGACCATCAAGAGAAGGCAAATGATAGTCCATAAGTATCAGGTCCAGGGAAGATCCGTGACGGGTGATGTATTCCAGGGCTTCTTTACCATCAGGTATTATTCTTACCAGATATCCATGTTCCTCCAGCAAAGTCTTAATTAAAGCAGCCTGAGACTTTGAATCTTCCACAAGAAGTATATTCTTTGCTTTATTACTCATTATACAATAATTACATTCTGTGGATAAGTCCACAGAGGATTTAGGATTGTCCTCTGTTTAACTTTAACGTTCGAACATATTTTAATAAAGTTAAGTAAAGGCATTCACATAAGTCAATATTTGACCCGTGACATTTCTCACTAAATGAGGGTGATATTTGTCATGATCCCCGATGACAAATAAAAGGGAGCCAGTAGTTTGTGTTTAATAGTTTTATACATATACTTGCTATCTCTCAAAAATTGATTACAAAAACCTGTTGAGAGTACAATGATTATATTAAGTTACAACTACAGCTATCTGGCTAACTTATTGCTTTTTCTGGCAATGTAGTATGCGTTAATTGATTTTAAGCTTTACTTAGCTTAAAAATCTCATTAATGTGAAATGATAAAGATATTATTATCTAATTATCATCTTTTTGGTATATATAACACCATCCATTTTCATGTGCACCAGGTATATTCCCGAATGAAGTTCATTTTTGCTAAATCCGATCGAGTGGTTTCCCTGAGAATAGTATGAATCAATGATGTGTATGGCCATACGACCTGTATAATCAGTAACCCAAATTTTTATTTTACCAGGCTTGTTGACTGTAAATTGTATTGTTGCATAATCCATAACAGGAATAGGGAATATGCGAACAATGTCATCTGACATCTTGGCAAAGTTACTTGGAACTAAAGTTGTGGTATCGTGTATTAGAATTGATGGATCTAAATGTAACTTACCTATTCCTGCATATTTTTTTACTGTTTCTGCTACCAGCTCAGCATCCTGCATAGCATAGCTGTATGGCAGACTGTCCCAAAAGGCACAATCTGTTTTGGTTATGGAATTATCGGATTCAGAGCAGGAGCCGGAATAGATATTACCATGTAAACAAACAAATCCCTGATCCATCAATTCATCGTCAAATTTATCTGTTGCTATGGGCTTTTTCACGCTATGGAAATGGTTGTTTTCGATAAGTGCATGTGACCTTTTGCGTGCAGCAAATCCATAATCAGTAATATTCTCGAGGTAATTATTATAATAATGTACAGCACCAAACCGCAGGCTGGGATTTCTTCCATCGGTATTGGCAAAATAATTATGATGCATGGTAATGCGCATAAGGCTGTCCTCAGCAGCTTGTCCCTCGTTATCTGTATGCCCTATAAGGCAGGTTTTCATATGATCGTGCAAATAGCACCATGAAACGGTTACATTTTTTGAGCCTTTTTTAATATCCAATAAACCGTCATATGTATCTACACCTATTCCCTCACCAATTTTACTATGTAATTCACAGTGGTCGATCCAGACATACTGACATTCGTCAATAGAAAGTGCATCCCCCGGGTAAAAAACCTCATGAATCTTGATGTTACGGACAATTACATTTTTGTAATCCCATATTACCAGTCCAATACTATCTAACACAGAAGTGCTGTCAATACCAATAATAGAGATGTTCTCCCCATGTTTTATAGTCAAAACCGTACTTATCGAAGTATTAATACTTCCTTTAATATAAATAATTTCAAGATCCGTATTGCCTTCTCTTGATGCGACCCATGTTTGAAAGTCTGCAAAATTATCAATGGTATCTATTGTTCCTCCCACGCCACCTGTAGTGCTATCTCCCAGGGTTGCATAACCAACCATATCAAAATTAATGGTAGTATCTGCCAGGATTTTTGTGAATTTATCATTGCTATTCTGAGCAAAATTCATATTTACATGAGTTACTAAAAGGAGGTATACCAGCATACAATGTAATCTTCTCATTTACTTTCTTTTTGTATTTATAATGGCTGCAAAGATAAAAATTATTTCAAGGTAAGAACCATATTGTATATGTTTCCCGGCAGGATCAACAGCTATTTTTTTCCGGTTTGGAGGATGTCTCATAGATCATTTAACGGCTACGAAGGCACAAAAGCATAAAGGTATCACGAAAACTAATATTCTGAGAATAATTTCTTTGTGAAAATCAGAGCCTTCATGCCTTTATAGCAAATTCTTCTATTTATGATTTTTTAGAAAGGTACTTAATTATTTTACCCTTCAATCCATTCACGAAATTGCTGCACCCTTTCCCGGCTAACAATAATTTCATGGTTTTCGAGGTTTTTAAGTTTTAATTTAAGCCTGCTGTTGGTATAGGCAATAATGTCATGTATTGAAGACAATGCAATAATATACTGCCGGTTTATGCGAAAAAACACTTTGGGATCAAGTATCTCTTCTAATTGTTCGAGGGAATAGTTGATGGCATAATCGCGCTTGCCAGCGGTTTGTAAAAAAGTAGCTCTTTCAAGAGAAAAAAAACAGGTTACTTCTTCAATAGGTATAATCTTTAAATGCTCTCCTACTTTTATTACAAACTTTGTTTTATAATTACCCTGTAACGATAGAACAACTTTATCAATTATTTCTTTCGAGTATGAATATTTTTGATGATAAATACTGGATCTGAACTTCTCAATGGCCTTATGTAGCTCCTCATCATCAATGGGTTTTAATAAATAATCGATGCTGTTGAGTTTAAACGCTTTCAATGCGTACTCGTCATAAGCTGTGGTAAAGATGATGGGTGTTTTCACTTCGACCTGCTCGAATATTTCAAAACACAAGCCATCTGCCAGGAGGATATCCATGAATAATAGGTCAGCAGGATCAGGATTTTTAAGAACTTCAATGGCTTGTTTAGTGGATTGAATTATTTTCAATACCTGAATAGAAGGATCGTATGCATTTAGCATATCCTTCAGCCGCTCGGCAGCTATCTTTTCATCTTCAATAATTATACAAGTCATCCTTCAAGGCTATTCATAAGAGGTAAATTAACTACAAATTCAGTATCCGTTTCCCGAATTTCTACTTCATTATCAGAAATATATTTATACCTGGCAATAAGGTTTTCAAGTCCTACTGCATTTCCGGCTTCAATTACCTTTTTCTTTTGCAGGTTGTTTTTTATAACCAGGTAGTTCCCTTTCTGCATTATCTCTATTTTTAACGGCTGATCATAGGCAACTATATTGTGTTTTATGGCATTTTCAACCAGCATTTGAATGGCAAGCGGGGCAACATACCCATTTAACCCGGATGAAACATTGTATTGCAGTCCCTCACCATGCCTGAGTTTCTGCAGGAAAATATAATCTGCAACACAATCCAGTTCTTCTTTAATAGGGATTAATTCTTGATCCTTTGTTTCCATAACCCTCCTGAAAATATCAGATAGTTTTTTAATGTATTGTACAGCCAGCTTTTGATCTTTTTCAACGAGACCTGTTAAGGTATTCAAACTGTTAAATAAAAAATGCGGGTTTACCTGGTTTTTCAGGGCTTCGTATTTCGCCTTCAGGTTCTCCTTTTCAAGTTGTTCTTCCTGCTTAATGGATTTTCCCCAGTAAATAGCCAGATACTTTGAATAGTATATAGCTGTGAAGAAAAAATCAAGCATTAGTGTAAAAAATGCAGAAGGGATAATATGTTGCATCAATCTGTTATCCGGAACTTTCCATATATATTTATTATAAATAAACGGGATTAAAATGCTTACAATGATACCGTATACAACCATAACTGTTAATGTAATGCTGTTGGCTCTTTGTGGATTTTTTCTCCAGTTAAGACTTCGACCAAAACCACGTCCGATCAATGCATTGCCACCACCCAAAAATAATCCAAGGGAAAACCCTAAAGACACAACGGAAATATAATGATAGAAGCTTGAAAATAATCCTTTCCCATTGAACATAAAACCAATTAAATTGGCAGATACTATCAATGCTCCAAAAAACACTATAATTGCCCGTACATTTTTCTGTGATTTTTTTTGCTTCTTCATAGCGTCAATTTAGTAATTATTTTAAATCATCTGTATGATTTTTTGTTTTTTGTGGATTTTAGTGCCTTCGTGTTTTAGTGGCTAATATCTCACACGAAATGCCACTAAAACACGAATTCACTAAAGTGTCAGTTAATTGTCAGAACATTTGTCGGCCATACTTGTCACTTCATCTTTTCCCCATGTGGGCATGAAATCATCGTTTTCGGTTTCTTTAGTATACAATTCCTTTGCCTTCTGAAAAGAGGGACAGGCAGCTTTCATGCCTCCGCCATACTGTTCAGGCGTATACATGGTATTATAGGCCATCAGGTAATATGCACGGGGATTATCGGGGTTGTATTGCAGGGCAGTTTGCAATGTTTCGCTGGCAAGTTGTGAATAGGATTGCCCGTTTGTAGCCGGATCCAATGCAATTATGGCCTGATAGTACATGCCTTTCAGAACGAACAATTCTGATTCGTTCGGTGCAAGTTTCAGGGATATCTCGATAAGTTCACCAGCTACATCGATAAAGGATTGTTTTTTCGTCATATCTTTTTGCTTGAATGACAAAATAATGTAACAATACGCAGCATAATATGAGGGTAACCACTGTTTGGGCTCCTGCTTTGCAATACGCTCAAAGTGATTAGCTACTGACTGAAAATCGTCCAGTGACTTAATATTGTGCAAACTATCCAAACCAGCCTGCATGGCATTTTCATAAGCGCTTTGAGACCAGGTTGGAACAGAAATTGCAAAACTGATAATAAATAATCCAATTGTTTTCATAATTTTTTGATTTTAAGGTTATTACTCAATTGATATAAAAATGGCTAGTATATAAGACCTTACCATATAGGGCACAACCGGATGTGATTGGTATACACCGTCTTCGCCGGGTTGCGGGTTGTACTCGTAACCATAAATATTTTTTGATCCTAAAATATTATTTACCGAAAAGTGAACAATAGTAAACTGCTTAAAGAGGGTAGTCAGGTAACTGATGCTTCCGTTCATGGAATGAAAATCTTTTGTATGCTCAGACATAAAGGCAGTTATGTTCGGGTCATCATAGGGCCGGCCACTGGTCCAGGTGTAGGTAAGGCTTGCCTGGGTACTTATGGGATTTATCCATGTTTTGCAAACGGTAGAAACCGTATGTGCCGATACAAAACTGAGTGGTGCAAGGTCAGGATAAGCTTTATATTCTCTCTTTGCATCGACAAAGGAATATGAGATCCAATAATCAACATATTTCAAAGTCTTTTTATCACGCCACAAAAAATCGATACCTCGGGCATAGCCATGACCTTTATTGCCAAAATTTGTTAATGAATAGGGATAGGGCTCATCATAGGTAATAAGGTTATGGTAGTCCTTATAGAAAAGTTCGATACGTGCAAGCCGGTTGTTTTTACTATACTGATAGTTAAGAATATAGTGCGATGCATTTTCAAAATTCAATTTTGAAGAATAAAGAAGGTAATCATCCTTAACCTGCTGGAAGAATAAACCATAAGCCAAAGAAAACTGGCTTGTATTATCCGGTTTGTATGCAAAAGCAACACGTGGGGCAGCATTCATTTTTTTTATACGGTTAGAATACTCCACTCTGCTCCCCAATCGCAATGCAAAATGATTGGAAAGTTTGATATCTCCTTCAAAATATGCAGCTATCAGTTCATCCTTAAAATTATATTTTATATCTGCAGTACTGTCTTGTGAAATAGTATACCCCAATTGGTGTATAAAAATCTCCGATCCCATTTTCAGGGTTAGTATATCATTCACATAATTTACCAATCCAAAGCGGCTATGCATGCCCGTTTTCCTGGTATTGAGGATCGTGGAATTCAATGTTCGTTGTTCATTGTCATAATAAAATGTACATCCGGTACGTACGTACCATTTATCATTAATGGATTGCTCAAAGGAGGTTTTTATAAATAAAACATCATCGTTCAGGCTTATCCTGTCTTTTATTGATGATTCATAATTAGGAACATTGAGTGCGCTTTTAGAACTGTTGTAACTTACATAGGTTTTACTTAAGCCTCCTTTGGGAGTTTCGTGGTTAAGCCGCACAGCCGTTTCCCATGCTTCGGGCTCTTTTTCCCAGTCGAGGGTGTGTTTGTGCATCATGAAATAAGGGACAAGATTTACATAGTTGGCATCCAGTGTAATGGAAGTATTATCCCATCTTTGAGTTCTTGACAGGCCGCCGCCAACATTCATAAGAGAAACGCTTGTGAGGTTTTCATCAGCTAGTCCATTTGTATTTAATGCAATAACCGATGAAAGTGCCTGGCCATACTCAGCTGAATACCCTCCTGTACTGAACAAAATACCATCAAACAAAAAAGGAGAAAAACGGCCCCTGGCCGGTATATCGTCATAAGATGAGGTGTATGGAGAAGCGACCCACAAACCATCCATATAGGTTTTTGTTTCGTGAGGCTCACCTCCTCTTACAATGAGCTTGCCCGACTCCTGTTGTTTTTGCGCCCCGGGCAAGGTATTTAAAGCAGAGTAGATGTCTCCTTCAGAACCAGCGGTAGTTACAACATCCAGTGAACTTAAAACTGCTGCTCTTTTTCTGTCGCTGGCTTCAAAAGCTCCGGCCGTAATTACTGCTGCATTCAGTTCATTTACTTTCTCCTTTAATATAAAATTGCATTGCTCTGTTTTTTCATTAAGGGTGATGGTTTGCTTTTTTTCTTCGTAACCGATGTAACTAACTGCGATTACTTTTTCTCCGAAGAGGCTTGTTTTTAATGTAAATTGTCCATCTTCGTTTGTTGTTGTTCCCTCATAGGTTCCTTCGATATAGACATTTGCCCCGACAAGGGGATTATTCTTTGTGTCGGAAACTATACCTTTAATAAGGGTTTGGGGGTAAGATTGAGTGCTTAACATAATGAAAATTGCGATTAGAAAGGATGGATGAAACTTTCTGTTCTTTGGCGTTTTTGAGCCTTCTTGACTATAGTGGTTATTGCCACAAAGGCACCAAGTCGCAAAGAATTCAAAAAGGTATTTAAGTGTTGGTTGAATATTTCTCGTTTTCATTTCCATTGGATTTTTCAACAAATATCCGATGGGCAGAACAGAAATGAAATTATTTGTTACTGGGTTGTAGGATCAATAGGATGAGTTGTAAATATTTTGCTACTAATGGGATTTGCAATAATTGGAAATTTTCCACATTTGGTCGTAATGCAACAAAATCCTGCAAGCAGACTAAATTCCCAATCCTATTAAACCTTACTATCATACAAATATCATTTTTACATGCCAATATAATAGAAGATAAGATAGTAAACATAGTTCTATTAAAATGTACAATACCTTGATAAGTAATATTCAAAGCGAAGAATTATATTAAACAATAATATAATGAATATTATGAGTGATTTAACCAAACTGATAGTAGTATTGTGTTAAAACCTGTATTTCTGGAAAGAGACACATCTGAATATTTGATTATTGAACGATTTTATATCCGACCATCAATGATAGATGAATTCAGAAAAGCCATCTGGGAAAAATTGATTGAATGATATTGTTGAATAAGCCATCAAAAAATCACATATTTATATGATTTTTACTTTTTACTTTAGCACTTCATTTACCAATTATTTTTTATGCGTAAAAAAGCACAATTCATTTTAATAATACCAATACTCTTTGGCTGCACGAGTAGGGTTGATTCTTTAAGAATAAAGATAGATAACCAAACCCCGATACCTGACAATGAGATACAGATAGTTGAATACCTTAGTTTGAAAAGCAGTCATTTAAGTTTAGGTAGCGGGGGGAGCGGCAATCCCTGGCCTACTGTTTATTCCGGTGCCAATACGCATTGGTTAAAACGCAGGACCTACAAGCCTGGTAATGATAATACCTGGGATCTTAGAAAACGTACAAAATTTCATTTAAAAGTCAACCGTTTTCTCGACCGCAGCATTGCATTCGATTTAGGGCAAAATTATACATGTAAAGGGAACATAGAGATACTGGACAATGATATTTCAAACATGGAATTGGTTTTGGTTACCAAACGCATACTATTTGATGTTGCAGCTGATTCATCAGAAACAACTTATTTTGAGTATATAAAAAACAGATGTGATGGTTTTTTTTATAAGCTGGAAAGCCCTATGTATACTGATGAATTTAAAACCATTTACAGGTTGGATTTTACGGTAGATTCCCTGGGTAATATATTTGTTGCTGATGATAGCACCAAAACCCCATTGCTGTATTACGACCTGTATGTATTTTTACCGGCCAATAAAGATAAATACAGTGAAACCGTATGGTCTATGCACGGCAAAGATGACTGGGATATGTTAACATATAATGAAACCAGAGGTGTTGAACAAGTATGCAAGCCAATATACATAAAGGTTACAGGGTTTTAACAGAGCTGATGAAAATGTAATACTTTGCAGTTCGACCAGTTTACACCAAAGGTTGTTGTTAGATCTTGCTAAGTTGGATTGGCTTTATTGGGCTACTTCCGGTCTGGTAAATTGATTGAGCTTCCCGATACATCAGGATCGGTTTGCAATCCAGTCCTAATAAGTCCCTTATAAAAGAAATAATGTGTATATTTATAAATCGGTGCAATACAATTGCCCCATAGCAAAGATAATTTGTGTGTTAAACCTTTAATGATCAGGCAAAAACCCTTATTAATGATTCGTATGCTCACTCAATACACTATATACGATATTATTAATTCTCAGGTCAATAAAAGACCCTATTTTTACGGCATCTTTGAAGATACTGAAGATCCTGATATTGAATGGCCTCACAGACACGATTATTATTCTTTAATTCACTTTACCCAGGGGAATGGTCTTAATGTCATTGACTTTAAAGAATATGAAATAATACCCAACCGGATGTTCTTAATGAATCCCGGGCAAATACATAATTGGTCATATTCAAGTAACACTAAGGGTTATATACTTTTGGTGGACAAATTTTTTTTTCAATTTGAGAATTATAATATGCCGTTTGTGGATGTTTCTGATGAGTTCCGGTCGATGATTCATTCCTTCTGGAATTTTCAGATACAACAATGCCAAAAAAAAGATGAGATAACTGAAAAGTCTGCCCAAAATGGGATGGCCTTTTTTAATGATGTAATAACCCGGATTATTGCAGAAAATAATTATAAGCCACCGCAAATACCCAGTGAAATTGAAAACTTAATGGTTCTCATTTCGGAAAATCTTTCCGGGAATTTACTTGTTAATGATTATGCTGATTTGTTACATATTCCCGTTGACAAACTCAATGATATGTGTAAATCAAGTATGGGATTAACAACTAAACAATTAATTATTGAGCAGCAAATTACCGAAGCCAAACGTCTTTTATTTTTTACTACCCTTTCGGTTAAAGAAATAGCTTATAAATTAGGATTTGAAGACAGCTCATATTTTTCTCGCTTGTTTAAAAACAAAACAAACAATACGCCAAATGCTTTTAGAGAAAAAGTACCGGAAAAACAGAAAAAAGTCCTGTGATGATTTAAAGCCTCCATCCTATTTTTGAGGCAAAAAAATCATGAAAAATTTATTTTTATTAACTTTAGTTATTATGCTTTCTTTTAATGTGAAAGGTCAAAGTCAACCTGAAAATAGTATAGATACAATTAAATCTCAAAGGTATATGCAAGGTTGGGAAAAACTAAGTGCGATTGACGGGAAAGCCGGTCAACAGGTAATTCAAAGCCTGGAGGGGATATCACCCGATTTAGGCAGATATGTAATAGAATATCCTTTTGGTGATGTATACAATCGAGATATATTAAATGACAGGGAACGGGAAATTGCTGTAGTAGCGGCACTTACTGCCCTTGGTAATGCAAAACCCCAACTTAAAGTACATATAAATGCTGCATTGAACGTAGGTGTTAACCCTGAAGAATTGAAAGAGATTATGATCTTGATGAGCGTTTACTCCGGATTTCCAACCGCCCTTAATGGAACATTTGCTTTAGATGAAGTACTAAAGGAAAGATCAGCGGAGTAAATAGCAATTGAAAAATATAGTAAGAAATGAATTATTATAGCAGAAAAATGAAAATAGTAGTCGGTGTATTGTTATTGACAATAAACATCAACATTGTAAAAGCCCAGACGGATGCAAACTGGAAATTTGATACAATAGAAGCCCCATCCCTTGAAGGCAATTTACTTGAGGATGAAGCAAGCCGTTTAGTTGAAGTTTATCTGCCGGCGTCCTATTATAAATCTGATAAAAGGTATCCGGTAGTCTACTGTTTATCGGGATATAATAGCCGGAATAGAAAACCTGATTACAAAGTGAAACCGCATAAGCAGCTTATGGATGAGAAAATTGAAAACAATATGCTAAATGAAATGATTGTTGTTTTTATTAGCGGCAGCAATCGCCTTCGGGGCAGTTTTTATGTAAATTCTCCTGTTACAGGCAACTGGGCAGATTTTATTACAAAAGATGTAGTTGATTATATTGACCATAATTACCGAACGTTAGTAACTAAAGAATCACGGAGTATAATTGGCAGTTCCATGGGAGGATATGGTGCCTTAAATTTAAGCATGCTATATCCTGATGTTTTTTGTGCAGGCTACGGAATCAGCCCGGGATTATATACCGATAAGGGATTTGAAAACAGTCAGATTTTAAATAGTGAGGGGAATATTAAATCAACCCTTGAGGTAATCGAGATGTTTAGCACACTTACAAAAATAGAAGCTCATAAAGCATTTCAAGCGTTTTTAGATACCTGTACAAACAGGACATTGTTTTTTACTATGGCCTATGGAGCCGCTCATGCTCCCAATATTAACAAAGCACCCTATTTTTATTTTCCTATAAAAATTGTTGGTAATGATACCATCATTGATGAAGAAATCTGGAGTTTATGGCAAAACGGATTTGGTGGCATTGAACAGGAGATTGAAAGGTACAGAAGTAACCTTGAGCAATTAAAAGTATATGGTATTGCATGCGGATATAATGATGGACACAAGTGGCTTTATAATGGATGTGTATATTATGCTGACAAACTAAAAGAAAATCACATAAGCCATGATTTTTATTTACATCAGGGCACTCATACAAGTAATACAATTGATGTAATGATTAACCATGTACTACCAATATTGTCGAATGTAATGCAAAATTAAATCACTAATACTAATGTAGGGGGAAGTATAAATAATAGCTTCTTAAAATTTTTCATATTGCACTTCTGTCAGGATCAAAGAAATGGAAGTAATGAAAAAAATTGTTAATGCAAATGAGTCGATCATTCCATTTGAAAGTTACATTACTGTTCATAAAATTGAGGCACAGGTACAAATATTTAGTTGAAAAATGTAAATTTGTCGACAGTACCCGATCAAAATAAAACAGTGATTAAAATTTCGAATATTTGAAAATATGTTGGCCTTAGCAAATTCATTTAAAAATGGTGTTACTTCATCGCCTATCAGGCGAATAATGGAGATGGCGAGTTCCGCTAACCTGGTAAAAATGGGATTAAACCCGGATGATGCCATATCTTTTGCCGGCGGTTGGGTAAACCATGAAGCCCCGGAAGAACTTCGCCAGGAATACGAAAAAATTATCCGTGACCGTACTTTATTTCACAAAACGGGAGGTTACAGTCCTTCGGATGGTAGCCCTGAGCTGAAAAAAGCGTTGCTCGATTTTGATTCTCAGCTTTACAATATCCATTCGATAACCGAAGAAAACATAATTATTGGTCAAAGTTCAACCCAATTGTCTTTTTCGTTATTTAAGGTATTGCTTAATCCTGAGGATAAGATCGTTCTGTTCGATCCCGCATATGCAAATTACCCCGAGCAGGTAAAAATGTGCCGGAGTGCACAAAAGATTATAAATTTTCCGGTTTTTGATGCTAAAAAATGGGCATTTGCTGAAGATGAAAACGCGCTTGCTGCCGAATTTGAGCTCTTCATGGAGAGAGAAAAACCAAAATTAGTACTATTCTCAAGTCCTGACAACCCAACCGGCATGATGTTACCAGATTTATTTGTAAAAAAATTGCTGGATTGTACACTTCAATACGATTGCTATGTGGCTATTGATTTTGCTTATTATACTTTTCGATACGGGAAAGAACTTCCGGCATACTTTTCTTATACACCTGAGCATTATCCAAACTTGATAAAAATATTCTCAAACTCAAAATGGTGCCGCGGTCTCGGCCGAAGATTGGGCTGGCTCGTTGCTTCAAAATCCATTATTGAATCACTAAAAGTAGTACAACAAACCGTAATCCTGTGCCCTGATACTATCCATGAAATGGCTATGACAAATTATATTAATAAAGGTTTGAAGGATGGTTCCATAAGCGAATACCTGCAAAAAACCAACGATGAGTATGAAAGTGCTGCAAAATTTACATGCCATTGCATAGAAAAATATCTCTCATCAAGATTTACAATACCGGATGGCGGTTTGTATTCAGTTGTTGATGTCGGTATGGATGGAGATACTTTTGTTGAAAATATCCTTAAAAAAACGGGTGTTATATTTGTGCCCGGAGGAGGATTTGGAAAATCCCTGAAGAATGGGATCCGCATTTCATTTGGCCCGTTGGTTTACAATAAAGAAAAAATTGAAGAAGGGTTTCAACGGGTTGCGAAAGTATACGAAAAAATTTGTTAGCCTGCCTGGATTGCTGAACTGTATTTTACCAATTCCGAACTTATGAAGAAAAAATATGTTGAAGTTCACACCTGTAACTTATAAGGATTTAGTTTCTGTAAAAGAATTACAGCCTGATGGTTGGCCTGATATAACAGATGCTTTTTTAAAGTATATTTCATGGGAATATTGTTATTCGGTAAAAGTAACTGATGATGAAAATCTTGTTGGCCTGGGTACTTACATAGTCTTTGAAAAAACCGCATGGCTGGCACATATTATTGTTCATAAAGATCATAGAAAACAGGGCATCGGATTTCAGATTGTAGAGTATTTGATGAAACGTCTTGAAGAAATATCCGTTCAAACCATATTGCTGATTGCTACCGAACTTGGTGAACCGGTATATAAAAAGGCAGGATTCATGGTAGTATCCGATTATATATCGTTAAAAAAAGATCAAAACCGGGAAATTCATCCTGATTGTACAAAAATACAGCCATACTCAAATAAGTATTACAACGATGTAATGAAAATGGACTTTCGAATTACCGGGGAAAAGCGTGAATGGCTTATAAAAGAGCACTTGGATAAAGCCCTGATTTATGTTGAAAATGAAATCCTGAAAGGTATTTATCTGCCTGATTTGGGCGAAGGGGCTATTTATACTGATAGTACTCATGCAGGAATAGATCTGATGCAAATGAAATATGTCAGCACCGACAAGGCAGTTATTCCAGCTGAGAATATGGCAGGTATTGAGTTTTTACTCAATAATGGTTTTATCCATAATGGCATTAAAGGAAAACGAATGATTTATGGCAATGATATTGCCTGGAAACCGGAAGGATTTTTTAGTCGGATTGGGGGAAATTTAGGGTAAAATGCAGTGTTTTCAATATATTTTTAAAATCAGGACTGAATAATTAAGGACTGACGGAATCTGATTTCAAATAATAAATCAGATTCCGTCAGTATTATACTAAATTATTCAGGATTAACCGCTGTTTCTATTAACCCGGGATATTCCTCCAGGTCATTAATATCATTCCAGAGGCCTGCTTCATATGCCCCACCATTTACCATCACCTGACAATAATCTTCTTCCCTGTCGGTTCCGTAACCGGTATCATTACCAGGTGCTTCCGGACCCCAGTTGGTATAGGTTGAAGTGGATCCATCCACCCATACCCATATTCCTTCTGTCCCGGCATCCGTGTATCCAATATGTAAAGCATTATAGCCAAAGTCATTGGTAACATCGCCAAAATTACTAATAATCCAATTGTTTTCGGCTTCATCATTAATAATCACCAGGGTGCCTCCAAAAGTTTCAGCAATTTCCTCTGCCTTAGACCAATTAGTAGATGAGATGGATGCATAATAATGATTATTGGCAGGGTTTAATTTCCATTCGGATATGTCTATGCCTTCCATCCAAATTGCATAAAAAGTTATATCTTCCGTGATAGAAAAAGTAGTTGATGGGAAATAGGGTCTTGTAGTACCACTTGCAGACTTGCACCAGCCTCCGAATGTATGGCCGGTTTTTACCAGGTCACCCGTGTTGTCTAAAACTGTAACCGTAGCCCCTTCTTCATATATTGTATTGTCTACAGGTACAGTCCCTCCGGTATTGCCATTTCCATTGTACGTTACCGTAAATGAGCTGTCTTCTTTTTTACAACTAAAGAGGGCTATTGTCCCCAAAATCGCTGCTGCTACAATAAAATTTCTTTTCTTCATTTTCATCATCAATAGTTTTCGTTACTAATTCGTTTATTGTATTTTAAAAATAACATTAATATCTTTATTAACAAACTCAACATCGATAGCTGATTTCAGAATGATGGTAATGAGGGTGCCTGAAAGGTATTGTAAAACCCGTGCTATTCCTTAATGAACCGTATCGTATGCTTTTCTTTATCAATAATAAGGGTTAATATATAAAAACCCTGATCAAGATACGAAATGTTTATGATGGCTTTATCCTGTAATATAATTTCTTCTTTTTGCATAATTGATCCCAGCATATCATAAATTTCAACCGTTCCTCTTTCACTTCCTTTCCCGGTGTACTTTATTGTAAGTACATCATTTGCAGGATTAGGATAACATGAAATGGTATTAGCATCAAGACGAGGTACGACAATATTCACCGGTCCGTTAGTGTCGTATTTTACCCATGAGTTGTAAGCATCCAGTGCCCCATCCTTTATTATTGCTGCTCCGATAGTACGTGTCATTTCGGAGCCTTCCCCATCTGTTACGGTTGCATCAAAGGAGGCCATGCCAGGCTCATTCGGTATAAATTCTGCCCATTTTGTATTTCCAAGAATAGTTACATTTGCATTTGTCACATTGGAAATACTATACACTGGGTTATTCGTAAATCCCCTAAAAACCTGTTGCATATCGATATAAACGATAGTATCGGTATTTGTAAAAAAGTGCAGTTGGGACATCCAGTAGAGATAGTTATCAATATTGGTATATCCGTCCTGGTCATCATCCGCGTTGGCATCTGAAAAGTCATTTAAGGCGGAATTGGTATCCAGGCCATGGAGAGACTCCCACCATCCGGGGAGGCCATCATGGTCCATGTCCCAGCTGTCAGGACGGGTAAAGGAAGGATAACTTTCAAAGCCTCCAACATCGCTTTGTGAGTCAGGCAATCCCGGAAGTCCGGATATACTTCCCGTGTAAGTATATGTACCATTCAGGGTTTCATCAACAATACGCAGATCATGGTTGTCAAATACGGGTTGGGTGCAGCCAACATCTGACAGTACCTGTTTATAGGCATCTTTAGCGCTGTGGATAACTGCCCATGAATCGAAGAATGGCTCATTCACCCAGGGATCGACAGAATAAGGAGGGCCGTATAATATGCGGCCATCTTCCTGGTTGGTTTCATCGAAAAAGCCGGGCATAACATTCCCGCTAAAGAAATATCGCTGAGAACCTCCGAAGTCCGTATCATGTTCTGCCATCAGGGCATGGTTAGCCGTATCGTTCATGGCAGAGCCCGGTTTGTAGTAATTGTTCACGAAGTTAACCTCCATAGCACCTCCTTCACAGGTACGTGCGCTCCAGTTATACACTACATTGTTGAAAATATCAAGGCGGCCTTTATAGTAAGCATTTGCATCAAGGCCTCCTGCAAGGCTCCAGTTACGGGCAAAACAATGTGCCAGCAGGTTGTGATGAAAACTTCCAATATCTCCGCCAATACTTGCAGCAAAACCATGAGGGGTACCTGCCGGATAATTTGTATGTCCGGCAATGTTAAGTGCTTCAGATATCAGTGTCTTTTGTAAAGATATATTATGGGCTTCGCGCGAACTGAATCCTTCGTCAATAGTCCAGCTAATGGAGCTGTGATCGATAATGCAATGATCGCTTCCCTGCATACCCATGCCATCGTAAGTAGTTCCCGATCCAACCCGTACTCTCAGGTTTTGAATTACCACATCTTCTGCCCCGCTCAAGCCAAATGGTGCACCCGTAATGCAAATTCCTTTGCCCGGTGCAGTCTGGCCTGCAATGGTAATATCATTTTGTGTAAGGGTGAGTCGCGCGTCTAAATGTATAATACCCGACACTTTGAATACTATCGTCCTGGGACCCTGAACATCTTCAACAGCCCAGCGAAAACTACCGTAGGGACCTTCACCATCAAGGAGATTTGTTACTTCTACCACCCTTCCTCCACGGCCACCTTTCGCATAGCGACCATAGCCCTCTGCACCCGGGAAAGCAATTTGACGGGGACTAAAAGACCAGATGTATCCTTTCAGGGTATCGCCGCCATCGTCTACTTCGTCAATTCTCCAGTAATAGGTGTTAAGACTGTATAAGCCCGTTACTGTATAAAAGGTATCAGTTATGGTTCCTTTGTATTGAGGTGATTCAATTGTTGCAGAATCTATTGCATCTTCATCTTCTCCAAAATAAACGATATGGGATACCGAATTTAATCCGGGCCTCCAATGCATCTGTACTGACCCGTCATCCCCATCGACATGTTTGTCCCAGTTGGCAGGAAAAGGATCTGATGCAAGCTGCTTTGGATTTAAGGTATTTATTTCGAAACCATTGATATTTACATTTTTATTAGTGGCGGATGAGGATGTCTCTGCAGCAAATAGTATTACAACATCCTGTCCCGCAACCACATCAACGGCAAGGTATACAGTAGGTACCTCATAGATAAAGACAGCCCGGTTGCTGGGCATCAGGTCATCAACTACCTGGGTGCCGTTAAGGTAAACATCTATGGGGCTAAAAGTATATTTGTCAGGATTATGAAAGGTATTATGATAAGTAAGAATTGTATTTTTTCCCTCGGGCAGACCGCTAATACGCATTTCAACCTGTGATCCGCTGTTGCCGTCACTTACTTCCAGACCATCGTTTGCCAATCGTGCATACCAGGGAGCCTGTATACCGGCTTTGTACCATTCATAGATAAGGTTGTGACCTGAAGGTTGAATGCAGGTAAATGTTACAGTGACACCTTCGAATGTATTGCTTACCGGGTTACCCTGGTTAATTACCCAGGAGGTATATCCCGGCTCATTCACTTCGGTAAGCGACCTGCCACCCTCGTTGAGGTCTACTTTGATAACTGGTTTTTGAGCATAAATTTGATGGGTAACAATGCAAATAATACTTAAACCAAATAATTTCCTCATCCCGATCTTATCTATTTTAATATTCCGGACGAACTTCCTGTATGTACTCATCTTATTGTTTGTTATGACTGGTCAAGAACTACTATTAATCGCGGGTTTTATTGTAGCAAAAATAGGAAAAATATTAGAGGTTGATAACGTTTTGTGATAAAGGACAAAATATAATCATATCCAACCGAGGCATTTTTTCAGACAAGAACCCAGTAAAAAAATGCCGGATAGCAGGGTAATTATGACTATTCCTTTATAAAAAGCAGCGAGGGGCACTTTTTTATTTAAATACTTCCCCAATTGGAGACTTGCCAAAAGCACGGGAAGAGAAAACGCAAATAATTTAAATGTTATCGGGTATACGACACCAATTTTAATATAATCGAACATGGCTACTGATGCAGTAATAATGCTAAACCAGGCAAAAGTGAAACGAAAATGTTGTGAATCGATTTTTATGGATGTTAAAAATAATGCTAAAGGTGGTCCGCTAACAGACATGCTCCCTCCAAGAAAACCACTTATAAAACCGGCAATGGAGAATCCTCTTCGCAGTTTATGTACTTTAAACCGGAATCCTGTGAGAAATAGAATGGAGAGGATTACTAAAACTACTGCACAAACAGTTTTTAACCAAAACTCATGCATGTATTTAAGCATAACAGTACCCAAAAATACACCAATTATACCTGTGAATGATAATAACAGAATTCTTTTATTGAGTTTGAGCCCTTTTGACAGAACAATAATCTGGATAGACGAAAATAAGTTGAACAGGGTAAGTAATGGAATAAGGGTTTTAATAGGAATAAAATGAGCTAACAAAGGCAGGGAAAAAAGGGCAAAACCAAACCCGGTAGTACCTTTCACAATACCAGAAATAAAAACTACGATAAAAATGATGATCCAGGTTTCAACGGGCATGACTAAATTCTTAAATTGAATTAATAAAGATATGAAAAACAGATGATTGATTTTGTATATTTTATTATCGATGAGAGTTTAATTGTATTAAAAAAAGTTAATTATAATTTTGCAGCAAATGAAAATTTTTTGATATTTACATCAAATGAGATAAGGGCACTTAATTGACACATATTTAGTATTTAAGGGACATATCGGAAATGGTAAAGATATTTTTACATACATTGTAATGAAATAATAGAGATAATGTTTAGGGTAAATCATTTTTCGATTGTCAATAATATAAAGCTTATAATAAAACGAGTATTATAGTATTAATATAAAATAATTTTATTTGTATTTTCTTATATGTTACACATCTAATAAATTAAACAATATGAAACGATTTATTCTTTTTTTAACATGTTATTCTTTTGTTCTAAATATGACAACAAGGGCACAAATTGTGCCTCTGGTTCACTACGATTTTAACGATCCTGCCAGTACTGAGGCTATTGATATCAGTGGAAATGGTTACGATGGTACTCTTAGCATCCCTGAGGATACCTTCTGGGTAGCAGGAGTAGATGGTGGTTATGCATTGGAAGTGAAAGATACGCAGTGTGTGACTATTCCCTATTTAGGAATGGTTTCAAATATTGGGTCGGTCGCACTTTGGATGAAGAGTGATGAAGATAATACAGGTGTTGAGGCCATGTTCTGGGCAGGTGATGATCTTACCGGTTCATTAGGTAATGGATTTGGATCCCAACATGAAATGCACTTACAGATTGAGGGAGGACCTAATTCAGCTTGGGTAGGTGGTGAATGTTCATTTTGGGCAAATGGAGAAAATGGAGGGGATCCACTAATTCAAGATGGTGATTCCACTGTTCATCTTTTTTCGGATCCTGAAAAAGGGGATTATGCTGGGAATCCACCCGTTAATCCGATATTAATAAATGATGGTCAATGGCATCATGTCGCAGCCACATGGGGGAACGATTCAGCCAAATTGTTTATTGATGGGGGTCTTATTATGGGGAAGCTCTACTGGCCAGGCACAGGCTTTGATTTAACCCACATGTACTTGGGTATGATGGGATACAAAAATCGCAGGTATATTGGTATAATGGATGAAGTCAGTATATATGATTATGTTTTGACTAATCAGGACGTGAGGGATTTGTATGCCGAAATAGAACTTTGTATTACCATTACAGATACTATTTGGGTTTATGATACCATTACTACTGAAGTTATTGACACAACTGTTATAACCGTACATAAGAATATTTCTGTAACCGATTCATTAGTTCTTAATGTAACGATTACGGGAATAAACCCTCCAAACATCAAAAATACGATCAGGATTTATCCTAATCCGACTCATGATATTGTATTTATAAATACGGGTGCCAATTATTCACAAATGGGCAATTACAAGATTAGAATATTAAGTGCTTCGGGTCAGGAGATCTTTAATTCGGTTATTGAAAAACAGAATTATGAAGTTGATTTGAGTAAATACGGGGATAAGGGATTATACTTTATTAGTATTTTGAACGGCAATAATACAATAATAGAAACCCGGAAATTAATTCTTGAATAGTTAATTATAAATTTTAAAAAAACAATAATCATGAAACATATATTTCTTTTTATATTATGCTTTTGTATGCTTGCAGATTTTACAGCAAGAGGACAAGCTGAGTTACTGGTACACTACAAGTTCAATGAGGATTCAGGATCTATAGCTGCTGATGCCAGTGGTAATGAAAACTATGGTGTTCTTAATAATAATGGGAATTGGGTAGAAGGAAGATTTAACAGGGCACTTGAATTTGCTGAAAGTTTGAAAGTTACTATTCCATATCTAGCAATGACCTCAGAATCCGGATCAGTTTCAATGTGGATATTGTGTAAACCACCTACACCTAATAATCTTATCAGTACCTTGTTTTGGGCTGGGATACCCAAAACTTCAGATGGTACATATGGTAATGGCTTTGGAAATCATCATGAAATGCATATGCACATTGAAGGATATGTTAACAATATATGGGACGGTGGAGAACTTTCGTTTTGGGCAAATGGAGAAAATGGAGGGGATCCTGATTTTGCGGATGGTGATTCCACAGTTCATCTTTTTTCGGATCCTGATAAAGGTATATATGCTGGAAATCCTCCGGTTAACTCAATATTGGTAAATGATAGTATCTGGCATCATGTTGTAAGCACCTGGGATGGAATGTATAACACAGCCTGCTTGTATATTGATGGGTCTTTAGTTATGCAAAAAGATTACTGGCCAGGTTTGGGCTATGATTTAACAGATATGTTCCTGGGTCAAATGGGTGCTGGTAATCGCATTTATAATGGTTTGATGGATGATGTACGTATTTATTCTGATCCTTTGACTTTGGATGAGGTTGTGGATTTATATAATTATATTGAACCTCTTGAACAATGTACATACACTATCTGGGTTACCGATACCTTTACTACCGAAATTTTTGACACAACGTATGTAACTGTTTACGATACCGTTTATGTACCGGATACATTAGACATAGATGTTACAATTGCAGGTGCAAGTCCACCAAACAATACGAATACAATAAAAATATATTCCAATTCGGGTAATGATATCATATATATAAATTCGGGCACCAATTATCTGCAAATGAGCAATTATTCAATTCAAATTGTAAATTCTTCCGAACAGGAAATCTTTACTTCACTCTTTAATCAGCCAATATTTGATATAGACGTTGATGAATTCTTAGATACAGGTAGATTCTTCATTTATATACTGAATGAAAGCAGTGCAATAATAGAGACCCGAAAATTGATACTGGAATAAAAAAATACCAGGCAAACCGAAATTAGTTAGATACGTGATATTTAATCACTCAGATAGCTTAATTAAACATCACGTATCTTTTTTACTAAAATAGGTGGATTTAATGATATAAAATGGAATATAATACAAGTAAATTAAAATCCAAAATCACAACCAAAAGTAACCCGTGAAAATTTAAACTCGCCATCAGGACTGGCAAAGTCAACTGCAAGGTAGGTATTAAGCGGATTGCCATCATTTGGTATTTTAAACCCTATCTGGGTCCTGTAATTTATACCATTACCTGTTATTTCTTTAAATTTGTAAAAGTTGTATAGCAATCCCACGCCTAGGTTAATATCGTTTTCATCTTCTAAAGGAATATGATAGGAAGCAACTGCCCCGGGTGTAAGACGCCAATAAGCGAAAGTGTACATTTCGCTATTTATAGTAATTAATTTAGGAGCCCAACCTCCTTCAAGAAAGCCATCAATATAAGTGTTTTCAGCTACTTCGTAACTTACAAATCCTCTAAGGGTAAAAAACAAGAATATTTCAGTAAATCCATCTTTTGTTGTTACTGTCATTCCTGAAGTTTTATCTTCAATAAAGTTTTCAATATAATTATTTACTCCTTTGGGATTAAAATATCCAATACCACTTCCAAATCCATAAGTTATCTTTTCATCAGGATCACTACGTGAGGATTCCTGAGCTGAAATAAATAAAGTAAAACATAACATCGTTGCAATCGTTGTTGTTCTAATTCTGTTCATAATCTTTATTTTATAAGTTTACAGTGCGTTAATATAGTTATTTTATTTGTGCCAACTACAAAAATGTTTTTAACAGGAGTTATGGAGTATAATTATAGACAAATTATAAATTTAATATGTTTTAATACAAATAAGGTTCTTGTCAGTTGTTAACACTACTAAATATCCTGCTTTACTATTTGGATAATTTATAGTAATTTGCCAATATTAATTAATAAATTAAAGGGAATGTTAAATAAAAAATTTGTTTTAGCAGCAACAGCAGTATTGACTATGGTTATGTTATTATCAAGTTGTGAAGAAGAAGAAAATAATAACCACAAACCAAAATATGAACCATATGGGCCAAGTATTGTAATAACTGATCATGGTATTCATTCGGATCAGACATTAAATGCAGGCTCTGAATTTAAAGTTGTATGGGTTGCCAATAAAGGAGACAATGATCTGGCATTATTCACAATTACCCGTGATGGAATAATTCTGTCAGGATATCCAAAGACAGATATTCCAACTGAACTTTATTATGATTCAACAATACTTTCAACGCCTTTATCTCCCGGTGTATTTTTATATGAGGTGGAAATTACAGACAAGATAGGATTAAGGGATTCTGTTAGTTTTTATATTTACATTCAAGAGAATCAATAATATTTGTCACATCTTGATTTTTGATATAATAATTAATCTTATATGGTTAAAAGATTTAATTTAAGATTATGCATAATATTCTTCCATATTTTTACAATATCTGTTAATGCTCAGGATCAGATAATCTATTTAAACGGAGAGGAAGATTATGTAGATAAGATTGTGGAGGTTAAGAATGACTCTCTTACTTACATTACCTTTAAAAAATATAAAAAAGCACCTCTGTACCTGGTAAAAGGATATTACCTGACAATTGATACCAGGGAAAATATGAAAAAAGGATACTTTAGGCGTGAGAGAGAATATTTTGAAATTGACTCTATTTATCATGCAGAATATTACAGTAAAAAGCGGGGAGAAATCGACCCGGTAAATGAATATATAACGTCTATATTACCTGACGATTTTTCTACTTTAAATTACGAGAAAGGCTATTACATTACACATAGTTTTGATACTATTTATACCTTGCTTTCGAGATTTGACAATCCTGAGTACAATAATGTGTGTTGTATTGTACGAAGGGATTCATCAAAATACGAGATTCTAACAGCACACTCAATATTTGCTTATGCAATAGGAGATCAAAAGTATTTGAATTTTTTTTCATCCCCGAAAAAGGAGAAACAAGCATATTTTTTCATCAAGCTTGAGATAGATGGGGAAATGAATTTATACTCAAAACCTGAACTTCCTTTTGATAAGGGTGGTTTCTTTATTATTAACAAAAAAGGATTAGCCGAATTTTATGCTGTTTCAACAGAAGACGAATGCTGTTATGATGATCTGGATGGTTTTAATATAATAGTTATATCGATTGATTCAAACATTAGTTCCAATACTTTCATGAGTGTATTACTTGCCCTTGTATCTGACTGTGAAATGCTCGCCATGAAAATTAAATCGGGATTTTATACGAAAATGGATATTGTGCAGATTGTGAATGAATATAATAAATGTGGAGCTACAAATTAATCTTACAGATACCACAAGGTAATTATAGCATTTTTCAATAGTATTTATAAATTAAATTCTGAAACTCGTTCGAATTTGACCTTGATAAAGGTCTTTGCCGGCTTTTGGTAAGACGCTCCACTTCCTTTTGTACATAGTCCAGGAGTTCATTAGTGTAAACATAACCATCCTTATCCAGGTCGGCCTCATGGCTTTGTATCCCATGAATTAAAGAGTAAGTAAAAACTCCGTTCTTCCATTCAGGGCTCTCGTAAGCACATTCATACCCACCGGCAGAGCTGAACACGTATGCACCGGTTGAGCGGCTAAAGTCATTGAATAACTCGCACATAAGCTTAAAACTAATGGCTGAGGTTAATGTAGTATTGGATCCTACAGCTACTATCTTAGCTCCGCGATAGGTTACTTTGCCTGATCTGTCGTCTTCAACCTCCGAAACAAACGCATCTTCCTTATCAATCAGTCCGGAGTAGCAGGCATCAATAAAAATAGTTCGCGTATTGGCGGGTATGCCATCCACAAGTTGCTCCAGCAGGTTGTAGTTTATGCCGCCATTTGAAGGATTCCCAAAATCAATTGTATAGGATGCCAGATAGTAATCTTTTTTATCGTCAATGATCCCATGACCGGCATAAAAGATCATCACCATATCGTCGGGTTGTGATTTTTTTAATTCGTTCCTGAGTTTTAAAAGGTTCTCAATAGTAACGTCTTTGTTTACAAGTAAAAACTTCTTCACTTCGCCAAATCTGTAATTTTCTGAGAAAGAGGTTAAAAAGTCTGTTGCATCTTTTGAAGCATAGGTAAGATTCATTGTTTCATCTGCATATTCAGATGCACCCATAGCAATAATATATAATGTGCGGGGTTTGGGAGTTACAGGCACATAATAATTAACCATAATCTCCGAATTAGAGAGTAAGTTATTGGAGTTAATACCTCCAATTTCAATTCTATTATAACCACTTATCATGGGTATATTTATTTTCTGTGAAATTGTCTCCTTCTTATTGTTTATTAACAGTCCCTTTTTACCATATAATACAATGTTGTTCCTGTAAATATTCAGAGTAAACGAACTGGAATGTGGATTTCGGATTTCCAGGTCAAGGGTGATCTCTTCCGGGTTGAATAGCATTTCAACTTCTTTTTTATTACGAATAGTAATAACTGGCAATGAATCAGTATAATTACTGATTCGGGGCATTGGCATATTCGCCATCCTTTTATTTACCGCTTTTTCCAATATCTCAATAGTTGCCGCGTCTGAACAACCAGTTTTTTTAACTACTTTATCCGGACGGTTGTAGATTACATCGTATTCATTAAAAAAATGTGTTTCCCCGTTCTCATAAAAACCAATGTTACTCAGGGCGTATCGGGAGCAGGAATAGTAATTTTCAGGCGTGTATACCAGATAGTTAGGCGAATCGTAAAAACCAATAAAACAAGCCAGTAATTGATGGGACATCAGGTCCCACATTTTTATTTCTCCATCTGCCCCGGCAGTTATAAAAAATCTGTCGTCATAACTTATATCCATGTCAAAAATCTCTCCCTCATGGGCTTTTAAACTATCTGTTGCCTGGTTGGTTCCGGTATTAAAAAAATAGATAGTACCGTTTTTACTTCCGGCCAAAAGTATTGGGGAATAGATTGCCAAAGCAAGTGAGGTTATTTTATTCTCATGTTTTCCATAGAGATTGGTTTCTTTTTTTATTCTCATATCATAGCCTACAATCCCGTTTTTTTTATACGCCAAATATATATGTTCCATATCATTGTCCAGTATTGCATCAACTACCTGATCAGGGAATCCGATTGAATGCGGATAAAATTTTGATTCCGGTTTTCCGTTATTTAAATGGTATTTTTCAGCATAGGTTATAACTGAATAAACTGACTTGCCTGAATCTCCCGGAAGAAGAAGGGGATCAAGGAGGCTGTAGGACAGATCCATTATATTTTCACTAAAACTTTCATTGCATTTGATTTTAATTATGCGGTATGATGAATCCACTATGAACAGGCTTGTATCGGCATTGCAGAATTCAATAGCCTTTGAAATCCATCCATGCGACTTGTATTTTTTTATAATTTGGCCTTGCAGATCAGCAATAACTATTCTCTTATCCCATCCAATGGAGGCAATATATTTTTTATCAGGGCTGATGGAAATCTTTTGAACCCTTCCCGAGTGCAATTTCAGGTTATTGAAATTAAGTGCGGAGGGGTCAAACATACGGATCTGGTTATCCGTATATCCTCCAAAAAATCCATATTCACCCGGAATAAATGCAAGACTGATGGGTTGAGCAACAATCGTTTGGTAAGTATCTATAAGTTTGTCTTGCAGGAAAGTCCGGTATTGAACCTCATTGACGGATGAAACAACAGCCATAATTGTACCCGTGCTGTTCACAGTTACATGTAACCTTGTGTAATCTGTTTGATTGGATGTATAGAGGGAAGCCGAACTTGTTTTTGAAATGTTTTCCCATATTTTATATACCCCGTCTCTTCCCAAACTGATAAAACCGCTATTGTCAGGCAAAGGTGTAATGCCCTGAATAGTCCCGGTATGTTCATTATATTCCAGGTAAAATATGGATGTTAAATCGGGATCATCCAGATTACTGATATCAAATGTTGTGATATTTCCCTTATTAAAACCGGCTAAAAGTAATTTACTATCCTGGCTGATAGTCAGGCATGATATGCTTTCTTCCTGCGTAGCGAAATTTGTAAAAAACTCAAAATCTGAGTTGAAAACATTTATGATATGGCTCTCATCGCATGTAAAAAACCATTTTTTATCAGGTGAAAATATCATGCCGGAGATGTTTGCAGCAAAACCTTCAAGTCTTTTTTTCTCACTTTTTGACATCACATCCCAAATAATGACGGTACTATCATTACCGGTAGTAAGAATATATTTTCCATCGGGTGATATCCTGATAATCTTGACGGGATATCCTGCCTCAATGATTTTTTCTATTGCAAAACTGCAAATATCCATAAGATAAATGGCACCTGAAACAGTAACACATACCACTTTTTTGTCAAGCTCAGAAATATCTATTGAGGTTATTTCTTCTTCAATAATCCATGAGTGGATTTGCAGATTTTTTTCCATATCCCATAGCACCAGTTGTTTGTCATCCGTTCCATATGTATAGAGGTAATTATTTTTAACGGATGATCCGGCCATACGAATTGTGCCGAGTTGTCCCTTATTTATCAAAAGACGTACATCCTGTGTAAAGGATTTTGCAAATGGATACAGAATTGCTATAACGAGTGCTAAAGCTCTGATGTTAAAAAGGATTTTACGATGTACCAATCCCATCAGGGGAATATAAATTTTGTCATAATTCATAAGAAAAAATCGTTTGTATATAATAATTCAGGAAAGAATATCTTTTCTTAACAAATATATTTGTTTTTTTTGCATGGTTGTTCGTGTAAAATTAAAAATTGAAGAAATGAATTCAAGACCACTAACACCCAATGAACAGGCTTTTGTGAACAAACATCTCAGAAATTTAAAAAGGGGTTCAGTTATTGGTTTCATTTTTCTTTTGTTTGTTACAGGGGCCCTAAACGGAGGATATCTGTATTTCAGGTATCTCTCACCTTATGAAAAGCAAAAGACCTGGATGATTATTACAATACTGTTCATCGATATTTTAATAATGGGAGGTTTTTTTTACCTGGCGCTTTATCATAAACGGAGTAAAAATATAGGGATAAGTGAGGTAATAAGAATTTCAGGTGTTTATAGTTACTCATTAGAAAGTGATACTGCTATTCTGGAGCATCAAATTGGTGATAGAAAAGTTATTTTGAAAAATGTTTTATCGAAACACCTGAAAAAGGGGGAATCTGTTACAGCAGAAGCAGTTGTAATTACCCGACCAATTGGAAAGAAAGGATATTTTATTGACACTTTGGTTTTATCGGTTAATGAAAAGTATTTTGTGGATAGAGAAAAGTAAATTTAATTCATTATTAATGGATATCTCATTTCGACCCATTGAAACGGAAGATTACCCTTTCCTGAGAGAAGTGCTCTATCAGGCTATTTTTATTCCACCTGGTGTAGAACCTTACGATCGCTCAATCATTGATTTACCCGAAATTTCAAAGTACATTGATGATTGGGGACGAGAGGGTGATTTTGGATTGATATTATTTGACGAAAACCCCATTGGAGCTATCTGGGGTCGTTTGTTTACTGAGTCAAATAAGGGGTATGGTTTTGTGAATGAACAAACTCCTGAGATTTCTATGGCAATATTCCCGGATTATCGAAATAGAGGATATGGCACTCAATTACTCAAGAAATTTTTTCAAGTGGCAAAAGATATTGGTTACAAATCATTATCTCTAAGTGCAGATAGGCGAAACAAAGCAGTAGGATTGTATAAGCGAGTTGGTTTTACAGTGGTAGATGAGCCGGGCGATGATTATATAATGAAAATTGAATTATAAAAAAAGCCCCGAAAAATCCGGGGCTTTTATCATGAAATATCTTAAAGATTACAGTATGCTAAATGCGCAAGTTACACCTGCCATTACGATAGCTACCATACTCATAAGTTTAATAAGAATGTTTAAGCTTGGTCCTGAAGTATCTTTAAAAGGATCACCCACTGTGTCACCAATTACGGCAGCTTTGTGTGCAGCAGAACCTTTACCACCTAACTCGCCGCTTTCGATATATTTCTTAGCATTATCCCAGGCACCACCTGAGTTAGCCATGAAGATGGCCAATACGAAACCGGCACCTAAACCGCCAATTAACAGACCAATGGTCCCGGCAACACCAAAAATAAGACCAGTTGCAATAGGGGCAGCGATGGCTAAAAATGACGGAAGTATCATTTCAAGCTGTGCACCTTTGGTAGATATAGCCACACATTTTGCATAGTCTGGTTCAGCTTTACCTTCCATAATTCCGACGATTTCACGAAATTGCCTTCTTACTTCTTCTACCATTTTTGCAGCAGCCCTACCCACGGCATTCATCGTAAGACCTGAGAACAAGAAGGCCATCATAGAACCAAGAAAAACTCCAATGAGTACTTTTGGGTTCATAAGGTGTACTTCAAAGTAGTTCATAAACTGATCGAGTTTAATTCCTTCCAGTTGGTCAGCTGAATTAATAGTATGTCCGCTGCTAAATACGTATTCAGTGATACCACCTTTTTCAAATAACCTGTGGATACCTATCTTTATCTCTTCAACATAAGATGCTAAAAGAGCAAGAGCTGTTAATGCAGCAGAACCGATTGCAAATCCTTTACCGGTTGCAGCAGTTGTATTTCCTAACGAATCAAGAGCATCCGTCTTTTTGCGAACTTCTGGTCCTAACTCACTCATCTCAGCGTTACCACCAGCGTTGTCAGCTATTGGTCCGTAAGCATCAGTTGCAAGGGTAATTCCTAAAGTAGAAAGCATGCCAACAGCAGCAATACCAATACCGTAAAGACCTGCACCCATATTGGCCATATCAAATCCTGAGGCAAAAAGATAAGAAAATATTATACCAACACATATTGATACAACAGGAATTACAGTTGAAGTCATACCTACGCCAAGACCTGAAATAATTACTGTTGCAGGGCCTGTGTCAGAGCTTTTTGCAATCCTCTTGGTAGGACTATATTCTTCAGATGTAAAATATTCAGTGGCTTTACCAATAATTATACCCACTACAAGACCGGTAACGATAGAACCGAAAACACCCAAAGAATAAACATTCATTCCAAATAATTGGGTTGGGCTCCCGATCTTAAGAAGTTGAAGCACGATAAAAGAGAAAATCACGATAAGGACAGAACTTGAGTTAACACCCATCGCCAGTGATTTTAAAAGGTTCTTCTGTGTAGCACCTTCTTTTGTACGTACAAGGAATATACCAAAAATAGAAAGAACAATACCTACAGCTGCAATAAGCATAGGAGCCAATACAGCCTTAAATTGTTGTTCTGCAGAGGTCATAAAAGCAGCGGCACCAAGTGCAGCAGTTGCAAGGATAGAACCACAGTATGATTCGTAAAGGTCAGCACCCATACCGGCTACGTCACCCACGTTGTCACCTACGTTATCTGCAATTGTTGCAGGGTTTCTGGGGTCATCTTCAGGAATACCGGCTTCCACTTTACCTACCAGGTCAGCTCCTACGTCAGCAGCTTTGGTAAAAATACCACCACCTACTCTGGCAAACAAAGCCTGGGTTGAAGCACCCATACCAAAAGTAAGCATAGTTGTTGTAATAATGGTCATTTTTTGGATAGGATCCATAACAACGAATTTATTAAGTATAATAAACCATATGGAAATATCCAAAAGGCCTAAACCTACAACAACAAGGCCCATAACAGCACCACTACGGAATGCTACGCGTAAACCCTTATTTAATGAATCACGGGCTGCATTGGCAGTTCTCGCTGATGCCTGGGTAGCAGTCTTCATACCAAAGAAACCTGCCAAGCCAGAAAAAATACCACCTGTTAAAAACGCAAATGGTACCCACTCATTTTGCAATTTAAACCCATAGGCCAAAAGTGCAAATACACCGGTTAAAATGATAAAAAAGATACCTACCACTTTGTACTGTTGCTTCAGGTAGGCCATTGCACCTTTACGAACATGGGATGCAATATTTTTCATTCTGTCCGTACCTTCGCTTTCCTTCATCATTGTCTTATAAAAGATGAAAGCAAATAGTAGCGCCAATATTGACGCCGACGGAACAATCCAAAACAAATTACTGATCATTTTGCTACTCCTTTCTTATTACTATTTTTATTTATTTGTAATGAAACACATGATTTTAAGAAAGTGCAAATATATAATTATATTTAATATAAACAGGTTTAATACCCCTTATTAATTAGGGGATAGTGGTCAATTTTATATATTTTTTAAAACACATACCTGAAAGAAGGATATAACCTGTGTTTATAATGATATTAAATTATTGTTAAATCAAATTATCTACTTTGACTTAAAAAAAGGGTTTGAATTTTTCATATTTCAAAAAAACACGGGTCTCGTTTTTAACTTTCTGTTAAATAAATATATACACAGGATTATGCGGGTTAAATGTTGAATACTGCACAAATTCTGTTGTTTGATAGATTTTTTTTTTCTAACTTAGAATTATAAACATACATGGAATATTTCTTTACAATTTATGTAAAACTTGGAACAATTAATAAAGAACAAAGTATAAATACTAAGAAACGGATTTTTAAATACAGATATGAGTGAGAAGTTAATTTTTTTTGTTGATGATGATAAGATGATAATAAATCTGTTGGAGTATACAATAAAACCAAAGATAATCCACACAGTTAAAACATTTTCTTCAGGAGAAGAATGCCTGGCAAATCTTGAATTAAACCCTGACCTGATAATATTGGACCATATTCTTAGTACTACTGATAAAGCAGCATTGACAGGAATGGATACCTTAAAAGAAATAATTAAGAAAAAACCAAATATACCTATTATTATGCTTTCCGGCCAGGAAGATAAAAGTTTGATCTCTAAATTTATTCAAAACGGGGCAAAGAAATATATACAAAAAAATGAATTTTTTATTGATTCCCTTCTTGAAGAAATCCAAAAGGAAATTTCGTAAAACCATTTGTTAATTAGTATCTAAAGTTGTTGAATTAATATAACTGTCCTGTTCTATTTTTAAAAGACTTTGCCTTCGATGAGCCCGTAACCTCTGTTCATTCTTAATTAGAAAATACTGTTTCTTTTGCAGAATTATTTTTAAAGCACAAAATATTTTTCTATTATTATGCAAATGCCTGAAACCCTGCTAATACCTCAAAATATGCATCTATAACATTTAAATTGGTTTCAGTTAGTATATATCAAGCTTTATTTTTGGAAAATTCTTTTCTTTTTTATTCAAATTATAATATTTACTTTTGCAGTTCGCAAATTTAAAGGGGGTGGTTGATAGTCAGTACATAATACAGTTTCATGGCTTAAAGGACGGAGTTCACAGGTTTGATTTTAAAGCCGGCAATGACTTTTTTAAATCATTTGAAAACCCTGAAGTACAGATGGGTGACCTGAATATTAGTGCTGATCTGGAAAAACGGCCGCAAATGTTAGCCCTTAGCTTAAAAATTAAAGGCACTGTAAAAGTAGTATGCGATCGTTGCCTTGATATAGTTGACCTGAAGGTTAAGGGCGAAACACAATTGTTCTTTAAATTTGGCGATCAGGACGAAGAAATGACACATGAACTGATTGTTCTGAGTCATAATTCGCATGAAATAGATATTGCAGGATATATATATGAAACAACTATATTATCGCTGCCATATAAAAAGGTGCATCCGAAGAATTCTTGTAATCCTGATATGATAACCAGGATAGAAGGTTTTGACGATGATTATATAGCGAATGAAAAAACAGATCCCAGATGGGATAAACTAAAGGATATTATTATAAACAATTAATAAGAAGAAGAAAATGGCACATCCAAAAAGAAGACATTCAAAAGAAAGAACAAGGAAAAGACGCACCCACTATAAAGCGGTAGCTCCAACGTTAATGACTTGTCAAAACTGTGGTTCTGCAGTGCAATATCACAGAGTATGTCCGGAATGCGGACATTATAAAGGGAAATTAGCGATTGAAAAGGAAGTTAAAGCATAATAGTTCAAATTAAGGAATAAATGAGGATTGGTCTAGATGTAATGGGTGGTGACTTTGCCCCTGAAGTAACTATTCAGGGTGCAGTTATAGCCACACAGGAACTATCCTCAGATATCAGAATCGTTCTGCTTGGAAATCAATACATCATTGAACAGGGATTAAAAAATGCAGGAGCTGATTCTTCAAGGTATGATATTATCCATACCGAGGAAGAAATTGCTATGGGGGATAACCCATTTAAAGCATTTACACAAAAGCATGACTCAAGTATTGTTAAAGGCTATAAGCTTTTAAAATCAGGCCAGATTGACGGATTTACCAGTGCAGGTAACACCGGGGCAATGCTTATTGGAGCTATGCAGGTTGTTAAATCTGTACCTGGAGTAATACGCCCTTGTATTGCAGTATCTATACCAAATAAAACTGATATACCTACTATAATGGTTGATGCAGGAATAAATCCTGACTGCCGGCCCGATGTATTGTATCAATATGCAATTCTGGGATCTCTATATGCTGAATATATTTATGGAACTGACAAACCAAGGATAGGGCTTCTTAATATCGGTTCAGAAGAAGAAAAGGGAAATCTGTTGGTTAAATCCACGTTTCAGTCAATGCTGGGCACAACCGATTTTAATTTTGTTGGAAATATTGAAGGGAATGATGTTTTTGATTCTGACAAAGCCCAGGTAATTGTATGTGATGGTTTTGTCGGGAATGTTGTACTTAAAATGATTGAAGCATTTTATTCCCTGCTGAAAATACAAAATGTTCATAATCCTTTCTTTGATAAGTTTAATCCTGAAATTTATGGAGGAATCCCGATACTCGGCATTAATGCTCCAGTAATTATAGGACACGGAAATTCTACACCAATAGCCATAAAAAACATGATATTACAAGTAAAAGAAGTAATAGATGTGAATTTATGTGATAAAATTAAACAAGCTTTTAACAATGACTAAACTACATGCTATCATTACAGGCGTTGCAGGATATTTACCTGAATACATTCTGACAAATCAAGAATTAAGTACCATGGTAGATACAACAGATGAATGGATCATGCAACGCATTGGAATTAAGGAACGAAGAATATTAAAAGGAGAAGGCAGGGGAACTTCTGATATGGCAGCCGAAGCTGTTAAATCCTTACTGAAAAAAACAAATACATCACCTGAGGATGTTGATCTTATCATCTGTTCAACTATTACACCTGATATGGCTTTTCCGAATGCCAGTAATCTTATTGCATTTAAGGCCGGATTGATAAATGCTTTCAGTTTTGACCTTGCATCTGCATGTTCAGGATTTCTGTTTGGTATGGAAACAGCTGCTAATTTTGTTAAAGCCGGAGGTTATAAAAAGGTAATTCTTGTGGGAGCTGATAAAATGTCTTCTATTGTTGATTATACTGACCGAACTACATGTCCGCTTTTTGGTGATGGAGCGGCAGCTGTTATGATCGAACCAACAGAAGAAGACCTGGGGGTTATTGATCATATTTTTGGGGTTGACGGATCAGGAAAAGATAATTTGCACATGAAAGCAGGTGGCTCTCTTCGTCCGGCTTCACATGAAACAGTAGACAACAGGGAACACTATGTTTATCAGGAAGGTCAGGCAGTATTTAAAGTTGCAGTATCAAAAATGGCTGATGTTTCAGTTGAAATAATGAAAAAAAATAAAATCAAACCTGAAGATTTAGCCTGGCTTGTTCCACATCAGGCAAATATGCGAATTATTGAGGCCACGGCACGCCGAATGGGGATTAAAAAAGAACAGGTGATGATAAATATTCAAAAATACGGAAATACTACAGCCGCTACTATTCCGTTATGTTTATGGGATTGGGAAAAAGATTTGCGTAAAGGAGATAATATAATACTTGCTGCATTTGGTGGCGGATATACATGGGGGGCCTTGTACCTCAAATGGGCATATGATGGTAAGTAATTTTATTTTTTATCACCTATTAATAACCTGAATTGTTATCTTTGTTGCGTATTGAAAAAAAATTTAGACATGGCAAAACCATATGAGACTGAAAATAAAATGAATATCGCCAACCAGATATTAGCCGGAACAGCTATAAAAGGAGATATTATTTCTGACGGAGATATTAGGATTGATGGTTCATTAACCGGAAATCTTACTACCAAAGGAAAAGTAGTAATTGGCGAATCGGGTAGTATTAAAGGAGAAATAAACTGCAAAAATTCAGTAGTTGAAGGAAAAGTAGATGGCAAATTTTTTGTTGCCGAATTGCTTTCACTAAAATCAACCTCTCAAATTACTGGCGATATAAAAACATCACGTCTGGCTATTGAGCCAGGTGCAAAATTTACCGGCAATTGCAATATGAGTAATAATCCAGCTGTAAATGCCCAAGTCACAACTAAATCAAAAGAAGACGAAGGAAAGTCTTAATAGTTTTGCCAAATACTCCACTCTGGCTTTTCAGATGATAGCCATTATACTTTTTGGAGTCATTGGAGGAATAAAACTTGACAAGTATACAACCATGGAATTTCCTTTGTTTACCGTGCTTTTTACTGTTATTTCTGTAATTTTATCGATCTATTTTGCAATTAAGGATTTCATTAAAATGAAATAGATTATGCCAGCATCCCTGAAACGATATTTAATAAAGGCTGCTATAGTAACTGCATCTACTTACATCACAGGGTTTTTCTTTTATATATCGTCCTTAAAAAAATTCTATCTGCCCATCTTTATCTATCTCCCTGCTTTTTTTATGATTATCAATTCCCTTGTTTTTCTTTTTATCTTAAAAGCAGCTCAAAAAAATCCGTATAAATTTAATAGCTATTTCATGCTTACTTCTGCACTGAAATTGTTTATTTATTTTGCATTTATAATTATTTATTTTTTTGCTGTAAGAACCAAAATCCTTGAATTTGCTGTGGTGTTTTTCTCTCTGTATCTGGTTTTTACATTTTTTGAGACAAGGGAGATTCTTGGTACTTTAAAAAAAGAAAAAAATAATACCTAGAAACAATACTTTTTATTAAATTTATAGTTTAAACGATGGAAGAATTGCAGTGAAAGAAAGAGTGTACATCGGGTTGATAATGGCAGGTTTGTTTTGCTTGCCGTTACTGTCTTACAGCCAGTCACATGAAGAAAATTCTACTACTACTGAAACCCTTGAACCGGGTAATCATGAAGAAGATCATGCAACTAATGAGGGAGAGCAACGTAATGAGGGGTTTAATGCGGGGACCTTTATTTTTGATCATATTGCTGATGGTTATGAATGGCATCTAATTACGTATAAAGATAATCACATAAGTATTCCTCTTCCAGTTATTGTTTTTAGCAAGACAAAAGGATTACATGTTTTCATGTTTAATAAATTGCATCACGGGCACCATGATTTTAATGGATTCCGTTTTCAATTGGAAGGCGATTATCGCCACAAAGTGGTAGAAATTATGGAAGACGGATCAGTTCAGCGACCCATGTTGGACCTTTCCATCACAAAAGATGTATTTGCCATTTTTATAAGTATTGCATTGATGTTATGGATATTTTTATCTGCAGGAAAGATGTATAAAAAAAGTAGTATTGCTCCACCAAAAGGTGTTCAGTCATTTATTGAGCCTATTATTGTTTTTATTCGTGACGATGTTGCCAAACCGGCAATTGGAGAAAAAGACTATGAAAGGTATATGCCTTATCTGCTTACATTATTCTTTTTTATCCTTATCAATAACTTATTAGGCCTTATTCCTGTAATTGGAGGAGCAAATGTGACCGGTAATATTGCTGTTACTGCTGTATTAGCAGTATTTACATTCATGTTTACTACCCTTACGGGGAACCAGAACTACTGGAAAGAAATATTTAATGCCCCTGGAGTTCCTGCATGGCTAAAAGTTCCGGTACCTTTAATGCCAATAATTGAAATAGTGGGAATGTTCACCAAACCATTTGTCTTAATGATTCGTTTGTTTGCAAATATTACCGCGGGTCATATTGTTGCACTTGGTTTTTACAGTCTTATATTCATTTTTGGCAATATGAAACCTGTAGTCGGATATGGAGCTTCCATATTTACTATAATATTTACAGTATTTATGTCATTTCTTGAATTACTTGTGGCATTTATCCAGGCATATGTGTTTACCTTGTTATCTTCGCTTTACTTTGGCATGGCCAGGGCGGAGCATCATTAATAAATATTAATTTTTAATTTTCACTTTTATGTTTACATCATTATTTGTAGTATTAGCAGCAAGTCCACTCAGTATTTTTGGAGCTGCCCTCGGAGCAGGAATTACAGCTTTAGCAGCTGCTATAGGTATTGGACGTATCGGAGCAACTGCAATGGAAGCTATTGCTCGTCAACCGGAAGCTGCCGGTGATATTCGTTCAAATATGATCGTGGCAGCGGCACTTATTGAAGGGGTAGCTTTTTTTGCAGTGGTAGTTTGTCTGCTTATCCTGTTTGTATAAAATTTACTATGTAGTGCAGCGGTTGGCTGCACTACATAGTTTAAAAACATTAAACCATGGAACTTATTAAACCGGAAGTTGGATTATTGTTTTGGATGGTTTTATCCTTTTCAATCGTATTCTTTATCCTGAAAAAGGCTGCCTGGAAGCCTGTGTTAACAGCACTTAAAGACAGGGAGAGTACAATTGAAAATGCACTTAGTGCCGCAGATAAGGCCAAAAAGGAAATGGAACAATTACAGGCTGATAATCAACGCATAATTGATAAAGCACGCAAAGAAAGAGATCAGCTGATAAAAGAAGCCAGAGAAGCAAAGGATAAAATGATGGAGGAAGCAAGGACGAGAGCAATGGAAGAAGCAAATAAACTTATTGCCACTGCGCGGCAGAATATTCAACAAGAAAAGGAAGCAGCTATTGAACAGATTAAAGTTCAGGTTGCTAATTTATCTGTTGAAATAGCTGAAAAAATACTTGAAAAAGAACTTTCATCAAAAGTTTTACAGGATAAGTTAATAGAAGATTACATGAAAGATTTACGAATTAACTAGAGGCTGATGGATATTAGCAGCATTGGGATAAGATATGCAAAATCGTTGTTTTTGTTGGCCAAAGAGCAGCAAAAACTGGATGAAGTAAATAAGGATTTAAAATTTATTTATAATTCTTTCAGGGAAACCAAAGAGATTGGACTTTTTCTTGACAGTCCTGTGGTGAAAGAATCTCAAAAATTGAAGATTATTAAGGGATTGTTTAAAGATAGAATTGGTGAATTAGCTATTAATATTTTAGTATTAGCCATACGCAATAAACGTGAAATGTATATTGAAAGTATATGTCGCAATTATTTTGATTTTTATAAAACCTCAAAAGGAATTAAGACAGTAGTGATTACTTCAGCTATTCCTATTGAAAGTAAAACAAAGCAAAAGATGATTGATATTCTTAAGGATCAGCTTAAGGCGGAAATTGATTTTACTGAAAGGGTGAATGAAAAAATATTGGGTGGTTTTATTTTACAAATAGATGGCAAACAATATGATACAAGTATATCGCATAAATTGACAAGATTAAAACGGGAATTAGTAAAACGAAAATAATAGCATACTATGGCAGGAATTAAACCGGCAGAAGTATCTGCAATCCTCAAGCATCAACTTGAAGGGTTTAAAACTGAAACTGAACTCGAAGAAGTTGGCACGGTGCTACAGGTAGGAGATGGTATTGCACGTATTTATGGATTATCCAATGTGCAGGCAAATGAATTAATTGAGTTTGAAAACGACATTCAGGGTATTGTCCTCAATCTGGAAGAAGATAATGTGGGAGCTGTATTGCTTGGTTCTTCAGAGAAAATTAGCGAAGGCGATACAGTGAAAAGAACAAAAAGGATCGCCTCAATTTATGTTGGCGAAGGTCTTTTAGGGAGAATTGTTAATACACTTGGACAACCATTAGATGGCAAAGGACCTATACTAGGAGAAACCCACGAAATGCCATTGGAAAGGAAGGCCCCTGGAGTGATTTTTCGTCAGCCGGTTAATGAAGCTCTGCAAACAGGGATTAAGGCAATTGACTCCATGATTCCTATTGGGAGGGGACAACGTGAGCTTATTATTGGTGACCGCCAAACCGGGAAAACGGCTATTGCATTAGATACTATATTGAATCAGAAAGAATTTTATGATAAAAAAACACCTGTATATTGTGTTTATGTTGCTATAGGTCAGAAAGGATCAACCGTTGCCAATGTGGCAAAGATCCTTGAGGAAAAAGGAGCTATGGAATATACAGTAATTGTATCGGCTACTGCCTCTGATCCGGCTGCATTACAGTTTTACGCGCCATTTGCCGGAGCATCTATTGGAGAATATTTTAGAGATACAGGCAGACCTGCACTAATTATTTATGATGATTTATCAAAACAGGCTGTTTCATACAGGGAAGTATCACTTCTTTTAAGACGGCCACCTGGTCGGGAAGCTTATCCTGGCGATATTTTTTACCTACACTCACGTTTGCTGGAAAGAGCAGCAAAAATAATCGAGAGTGATGAAATAGCGAAACAAATGAATGATTTGCCAGAATCAATAAAGCATTTAGTAAAAGGAGGCGGGTCTTTAACAGCATTACCTATAATTGAAACACAGGCAGGGGACGTTTCTGCCTATATTCCTACTAATGTAATCTCAATTACCGATGGTCAGATATTTCTTGAATCTGGTTTGTTTAACTCGGGTGTAAGGCCTGCTATTAATGCGGGGATATCTGTTTCGCGCGTGGGAGGTAAGGCACAGGTTAAAGCGATGAGGCAGGTAGCAGGAACATTGCGCACAGACCAGGCTCAGTATCGTGAACTTGAAGCATTTTCAAAATTTGGTTCCGATTTGGATTCAGCTACTCTCGCGGTTTTAGATAAAGGAGCAAAAAACGTTGAGGTCCTGAAACAAAGACAATATTCGCCTATGCCTGTTGAAAAACAAATTGCCATAATTTTCTGTGGAACAAGGGGATTGCTTAAAAAAGTTCCTGTTGACAAAGTGAAAGAGTTTGAAGATGAATATTTAAATTTCCTGGAAACCCAACATTCGGAGTTGCTAAAGAGCCTTACTACTGTGAAAATGACGGAAGATATGGAAAAAACGCTTGAAAAAGTTGCGGATGAATTAACTTCAAAGTATTCAGTTTAATATTTTATGGCAAGCCTGAAAGAAATACGGACACGGATTGCTTCTGTCAGTTCTACGCGGCAGATTACCAGTGCAATGAAAATGGTCGCAGCAGCCAAACTTAAAAAGGCTCAGGATGCTATTATTCAGATACGCCCTTATGCAGATAAGTTGCACGAGATACTTGTAAATATAAGTGATAGCATCAGAAGTACAGAGGAGGAAAATCCATATATTCAACAAAGGGAAATAAATAAAGTACTGTTGGTTATTGTTTCAAGCAATAGGGGGCTTTGCGGCGCATTTAATCAAAACATTATTAAGAGAGCCATTCAGGTTGCAACTGAAGATTATGCTATGCAGTTTGAAAATGGTAATGTTGATTTTTATTGCATTGGGAAGAAGGCTCATGATGGTCTAAAATCAAGGAAGTTCAAAGTGATTGATTATGATTATAAAGTTTTTGATAATTTATGCTTTGAGTGCGTAAGTCCATTAGCGGATGAGATCATGTTTCGCTTTGTTGAGAAAAAATATGATAAGATTGAGATTATTTATAATCAATTTAAAAATCCATCCGTTCAGATCTTAAGTAATGAACAGTTTCTCCCCATTACTATTGATTATGAGCAAATGGAAAAGGAAGGCAGCTCTTTCCATGATTTTATTTTTGAACCAAGCAAAGAATACATAGTAAAAGAAATCTTGCCCAGGTCGCTTAAGGTTGAATTTTACAAAACGCTTATTGATTCCTATGCATCAGAGTTTGGGGCACGTATGACCGCTATGCATCAGGCGACAGATAATGCGGATGAATTAATAAAAGAGCTTAGATTACATTATAATAAAGCACGTCAAACAGCTATTACCAAAGAGATAACTGAAATTGTAGGTGGTGCAGAAGCTTTGAGTAAATAGTTGCCATTAATAATTTTATTCATGAGACGATTTTTATTTCAATTAATTGGATTAATAATTTGTATTTCTTCATATGCCCAGATAAAAGTGGCTTGTGTGGGAAATAGTATCACATACGGATATGGAATTGAGGGTCGCGATTCTCTGGCGTATCCGGGTCAACTAGCCAGTATACTTGGGGATGGCTGGGAGGTGAAAAATTTTGGTAATAGCGGGGCCACGCTATTAAAAAAAGGCAATAAGCCTTATTGGAATCTACCGGAATTTATAATGGTACAGGATTATAATCCGGATGTGATTATAATAAAACTGGGCACTAATGATTCAAAACCATGTAACTGGGACAAATATGGTGATGAATTTGTAAGCGATTACAAGGAAATGATTCACATATTTCAGAACATGGATTCACATCCAATAGTATATGTTGCTATTCCTATTATGGTTGTGAAAGATACCTGGACTATTAGAAAAAAAGTGGTTGAAGAGGATATATCTGCATTGATAAAAAATATTGCAGGGGAGGGAAAACTTCCCATCATTGATTTTTACTCAGCATTAAAGGATTATCCTGAATTAATACCGGACAATGTTCACCCGAATGCTGCAGGATCTGAAATTATGGCAAGGACTGCCGCAAAGGTTCTTTTAAAGGATAAAGAAAAGATACAAACACGCTAAATCCTTCGTTTTTACATATATTTAGATTGCATTTCCCGACTAATGTCCTGTTGTTAGTTTTTTTTGTTTTTATACATTAAAATATCATTTACTTTTAAATAAAATTTAGTTCGGCATTTCGTTTTTATTAAATGAAAAAATTACAATTTGATAGTATAACAAACATAAAACGAATGGAGGAAGTAAAGAGAAGAATCATAAAACATCGTCATTTATCCTTATTTATTATTGGGGCCATATTCTTTACAATTTATCATTCAAATCCAGAAGCAAAGCCAACAGAAATATCTATTGAAGAGACTTCTGTTACAACTGAATTCTATGAGCCCATGGAACCTTTTCTGCAAAGATTTGATAGTCTTATTGGATACAAAATTGACACATCGCATTTGGTGGGAGGTGCATTAGTTGTAGTACAAGATGGGAACATCTCACTGTTAAGGTGTTATGGTGTTAAAAGAGTGGGATCGACAGATTCAGTGGATAGTCATACTGTATTCAGGCTGGCATCAGTTTCTAAAGGTTTTGCTGGTATTTTAGCCGGTATATTGGATAATGAGCAGGTATTAAGTTTAGATGATAAAGTAATTAAATATCTGCCTGAATTCAGGTTAAAGGACTCGATTAATACATACACTCTTACCATAAGGCATTTGCTGAGCCATACCACAGGTTTGGTTCCCCATGCTTTTGATAATCTGGTTGAACACAATATTCCCCTCAATGAAATCATGAGCCAGTTGAACCAGGTTGATATTGCCGGTCCTCCTGGTATGTATTATGGCTACCAAAATGTAATGTTTAGTCTTTTTGATACCATATCGGTACTAAGCACTTCTAAATCGTACGCTGAATTGGTTGAAGAGAAAATTTTTCAACCTTTTGGAATGTCAAATGCATCCATAGGCTATAATTCTTTTTATGAAAATGGCAATAAAGCCTATCCCCACAGGGGGAGTCCTGCCAGTTATTTTGAAAAGCCTATAAACACCAGATATTATAACACTTTGCCAGCAGCAGGCGTGAATGCAAGTATCATGGATATGGCTAATTATATGTTGACTATTACCAGTAATGATAGTGTATTACTGAATAGCAGAATAAAAGATGAAGTATTTCAGCCCCAAATACGCTCTTATGTCAGGTATAAATATTTTAGAAACTGGAAGGATGTACATGAAGCATATTATGGACTTGGCTGGCGAATAGTTAATAGTCATGGCAAGAAAATTTTGTATCATGGCGGCTTTGTTGAAGGTTATCGTGCTGATATTGCCATATGTTTAGAGGATAGGACGGGGATTGCTTTTTTAACGAATTCACCATCAGAGGTTTCTTCTGAAAGTATCCCTGATTTTTGGGATTTGTATTTTACAAATGCAGAAAATCAATCAAGGATGGCTGTAAAGTAATTTGTTTTATAATAAGAAATAGATACTATTTTTATATCAATCTTAAAATGTCAAGTATTATTCATCCGATGACTTTTTATTTGTTTCTCTATGGTTTCAATTGACATTAGAGTCATCGGATGAATTTTTAGCCAGTTCATAATTGACATGTAACTAGTTACATAAATAAATCAATAAATCAGAATTCATAAAATAAAAAAAGGCTGCCCTGGTCAGAACAGCCCTTTTATTCAACCTAATAATCCAAACTTTATACTTTTGCCAATTTTACAGTTTTAACAATACGTGCTGCAACTTTATAAGGATCAGCATTGGAAGCAGGACGTCTGTCTTCTAATCTGCCTTTCCAGCCATTCTCAACAGTACTGATAGGAATACGGATTGAAGCACCACGGTCAGAAACCCCATAGCTGAATTTGTCTATGGATTGTGTTTCATGGCGTCCGGTTAACCTTTTATGGTTATCAGCACCATAAACAGCGATATGCTCGGGAATATGCTTTCCAAACTCCTCACAAATTGCTTCAAAGACTTTTTTGTCACCGCATGTTCTCATCAAACCGTTTGAGAAGTTAGCGTGCATACCTGAACCATTCCAGTCGCCGTCTACAGGTTTTGGATGTAAGTTTACACGTACACCGTATTTTTCTCCAACTCTTTCTGCAAGATAGCGGGCAATCCATGTTTGGTCCCCGGCGTTTTTAGCACCTTTTGCAAATACCTGGTATTCCCACTGACCTTTCATTACTTCAGCATTAATGCCTTCTACATTGATACCTGCTTCAATACACATATCCAGATGCTCTTCAACAAAATTACGGCCTACATTATATTCAGCTCCAACTGAACAATAGAATGGACCTTGTGGAGGAGGATAGTAACCAGGTGCCGGGAATCCAAGTGGAGTATGATGGTCAAGATCCCATAATACATACTCTTGTTCAAAACCAAACCAGAAATCCTCATCATCATCATCAATAGTAGCCCTGCCATTTGATGGGTGTGGAGTTCCGTCAGGATTTAATACTTCTGCCATAACTAGAAATCCATTCTTTCTTCCTGGATCAATACATACAAAAACAGGTTTTAATAAACAATCAGAACTATTACCTGCTGCTTGTTCTGTTGATGAACCATCAAATGACCAAATTGGGGCATCTTCTACTTTACCTGAGAAATTTTCCACAACCAGGGTCTTACTTCTCATCGTTTGGGTTGGCTTATAACCATCCAGCCAAATGTATTCGAGCTTTGCTTTCACGATATTGCTGTTTAAAAGTTAATAAATGAAATTTTGAACAAAAATAAAACAATTTTCCGAAAAAAATTACATAATTGAAAATTAAATATAAAAAATAGGGGGTGTGATTAAAAAAAATATAAAATAAATTTATCACCCCCTTTTATACGCAAGGTAAAATCAATAAAAAAATATTTAATATTCAACATTTCTATTGATTATGTTTTACGACATAACGAATATTTAATAGGGGCAATATCATAATTTATAAAAAATATTGAGTATAACCCTTAAATTTATAATACATATTTTTAAAATATGGGCATATTTATATTATTATGTTAAAATATTTAAGGGAACAAGTTATAAAATGAAAATATTTTTATTGAAATGCAGAGATTAGCATGATTATATAAAATGGGGCATAAAGAATTTTTAACCTGTACTAACAAAATTCAAATCCATTTTGTATCTTAGGGTAAGAAAACCTTTCAAAATATAAACATGGCTAAAATATTTCGCATATGTATCCTGCTGTTAATGATTCTTTTAATATCGTTGAAAACATCAGCAGAGGAACCCGCAGATTCTAATCACAAAAATGAGATTGAACGGAATGAACAATATGTTGATCATTCTAAAATTCATTCTGAAATATCGGATAGTATTTACAATGCTGCAAAGGAGGAACAATCAGAGCATGAAGCAACAGTGCATGAGGAAGGACATTCAGAAGGAGGTCACGGGCCCAATCTTGCGCCTTTGTTTTTTATTATCATTGCCCTTATTATCGGAACACTTACCAGACATACAATGCAAAAAACACCTTTGCCTTTTACAGTGTTGCTGGTTATTTTTGGTTTAGCGCTGGGTACTCTTACCCGTACGGGGGTGCTGGAAAAGGCAAATCTGTCATTCATAGCAAATTCTATTGAGTGGGCCGGGAAATTTGATCCTCATCTCATACTATTCATTTTTCTTCCGATATTGATATTTGAGGCTGCTTTTGCCATGGATGTGCATACTTTTAAAAAAACTTCAACGAATGCAATATTATTGGCAGTGCCAGGGATTGTCGTTGCTTTATTTTTAACAGGGGCAATTGTTATGCTTGTACGAAAGGCAGGAATCGGCTTTACGGATTGGACCTGGCCATTAGCATTGATGTTTGGCGCTGTTATCAGTGCTACAGACCCTGTTGCTGTAGTTGCACTTTTAAAGGAACTGGGAGCGAGCAAAAAGTTAGGTACATTGATCGAAGGAGAGTCTATGCTAAATGATGGAACTGCAATCGTATTCTTCATGGTTTTCTTCACAACTATTACTGGTTCTGTTGTAGATTCAAGCTTTATCGATCAACTACTTTATTTCTTTAAAGTTTCTTTTGGAGGTATATTAACAGGACTTCTTATTGGAGGTATACTTATTGCATGGGTAAAACGGGTGTTTAATGATGCGCTTATTGAAATAACTGCAATTATCGTTGCAGCTTTCCTTACTTTTTATGTTGCCGAACATTATTTACATGTATCCGGGGTTTTGGGCCTGGTAACATTAGGGCTCATTATGGCTGGAATCGGCAGGACACGTATCAGCCCTGAGGTAGAACACTTCCTGCATGAATTTTGGGAGTTGGCAGCTTTCATTGCGAATACCCTTATATTTATTATAGTGGGTGTGGTAATCGCACAAAGAATTCCCTTAAGCCAGCTTACTTTAAAAGACTTCATGCTCCTGGGTTTAATTTATTTGGGAATACACATTGTAAGGGCCGTCGTTATTTTAGTACATTACCCAATTATGAAAAAGGCGGGTTATGGATTACCTAAAAAGGATACTTATGTTTTATGGTGGGGGGCTCTGAGAGGAGCTATTGGTTTAGCATTGGCATTGATTATAGCAGGGGAACAATCTATCCCTGAAAACATTCGAAATCAAATACTGTTTCTTTTGGCCGGCACGGTTACCCTTACCCTACTAATTAATGCAACAACAATCGGATGGCTTGTTAATAAATTAGGATTAAATAAGCTGGCTCCTGCCAAAGCCATGATGATCTATCATGCCCGTCAATACTTAAGGCAGAGTTCTGAAAACACAATGGAGAAGCTTAAATCAGACAGGTTTATTGGAAAGGCAAATTGGAATACAGTGATGAGTTATATGCCTGAGGAGGTTTCAGGTGAAGTTGATCATTTGGGAAAAATAGAAAAAATTGCCGAAACCAGACGAAGAATCCTTGAAAAGGAAAAAAGCAGTTACTGGTACCTCTTTAAGGAAGGAATGATAAATTCAACTGCTGTAAGGCAGCTTTCCGATACCATAAACGAGATTTTGGATGCGGGTGGCACAATACCTCTCTCGGCAAGAAAAGACCTAGAAGAATTGTGGAAAACGCCAAAAATGCTCAATAGATTGCAAAACATCCCCCTCTTTGGCAAGATTATTGAAAATTACTTTTTCGAAAGACTTTCCGTTAGCTATGATACTGCAAGAGGTTTTGTTGAAGCCCAGGAAGAAGGCCTTAAACTCGTAGAAAGCATGGCTAGAAGTGCAGTGGATAAAGATGAAGAAAAGATTCTGGCTATTATTGAAGAAGAAATTAATGAAAACCGGATTCATGGTCTTACATTTATTCGTAATCTTCGTAAAAACTATCCGGAAATATATACTGCTATTGCAACCCGTCAGGCCATAAGGACAATGTTGAATTATGAATTAAAAACAGTTGAAAGGTTACAAAAAAATGGGCGTATTGATACTGCTGAAGCGAGTAAAATGACATCCGTGATAGAAGAACGTATGAAACGGCTCATGCAGAAACCTCCCCGAATTAAACTTCCTGATACCCTTGAGATACTCAGGGAAATACCCTGGTTGCATGACCTCAGGAAAGATACCTTTGATGCAGTGGAAGAGTTTTTTCAACAAAGGGTATACAGTATAGGGGATACACTTATCAAGGAGGATACCATGGGAGATAGCTTGTATATTATAATAAGGGGGAATGTAAAAATATCGAAGAGAGATAAGGTATTGGATATTCAGGGTCCGGGAACTACCATTGGTGAAATGGCAATACTTACAGGAAAACCTTTTAGTGCAACGGTATCTGCCGAATCCCCGGTTACAGCATTAAGGTTAAAGTACCTTAAGATACAATCATTATTAGCAAATTCACCGGATTTAAAAAATGGTCTTTGGAAAATTGCCGGTGTCCGCATTGCCGAAGGATTACTTGCAGATATTTCCCCCTATAACAAGTGGAAACCAGCAAAAATCAGAGGCTTCTTAAATAAGGGGGAAATTATTACTGCTCAATATGGAAAAGAATTTGAGATTTCTAATAAGCTGGGGATTCTTTTGCATGGCGTTATAACCAGGGAGGATAATAAAAATATTATTGCCCCGTCCCTTCTTGAAGAGGGAAAATACAGGTTGCATGGGGAAGCTGTGGTAATAATTTGCTGATATCAGGGTTTGCAATAACCTTTTACGGGGCAAAATCCCCCGTATACAAAGGATTTAATTAGAGCCCTAAAAACAGAAAGCCGGAATTATTACTGTTTTGTTTTGGAAAAGCAAATGCAGTATCTTAGTCTTTATCACATTTTATTGTATACATAACGCGACTTCCATATGCAACTTCCTTGTCCAGTTCCCAGCAGGGTTCTTTTGTTGTTACGGTTACTACATAAGTATCACCATCAGAAGAATAAGTACAGCGGCAATCTCTTTCTTTATGGCAAGCGCTTAAAAGGGAAGAAATCCCAACTGCACCAAATAGAATACCAAAAATTCGTTTCAGTAACCTGATGTTTTTCATAATGAAGCAATTTAGTGGTTGCATGCAAGGTAAAAAAAAAATTCTAATGTAAAAAACCTAAATGTTTTTTAAACATTATCATGAATTCATCTTTCAATTCTTTGTTCAGGGTCTCTTTCCCTTCACCTGGCTTGCCTTTTCGAATAAACTGATCATATTTTTTTTTATTTTCTGAAGGTTGGTCACCAAATTTTTCCTGGTGTGCCTTCATATATTCAAAACTGCACCTTTCCTGTATCCTGAATTTGTTGCTTTCGTCAACGTTATAGTTTAAAAATCCTGCAATTTTATCAAGGCATCCAACAAAATCATTTAGCAAATTTTCATATTTAATATACAATATGGGCAACTTTTTTTTGTTTTGCAGCCATTTTTTCATAAATACAAACCAATTATACTTTTTCTTATGGATAAACTCTTTTGCATAATTGGTAAGTTCCAGATCCGGGTAATTATAGTTTTTTTCCTGATGGTAATTGGATACAATGGTATCCAGTCCGTCCCTGAAAATGAAAATAAATTTTCCCTTTGTATCAGGGTCAAATTCTTTATATTCATCATGTGTTTTAATAATGCGCGGGGATTCCAGGTTTCTTGGTTTCTGCCTTCTGATCGCTTCGTTACGCGTCCAGGGGGAAACATCATAGATATGTTTAAATTCCATATTTCCATCTGTTACCAGCTGGTATACAAGCATTTGCATTAATGTAGTACCTGATTTCGGGTACGAAACAATATAAATATCATCCTCCCTTTCGCCAAATTCATATTTATATAATAAATAGTATAAATCGTCTGCAGCTTTTTTAAAATTCTTAGATAACCTTGTTGTTAAATTATATAAAAAGGAAATTATTTTAATCATTGGATTTTTGATATTTGAACAAATTAATAAAAAATAAATATATTATAATAAGTATATGGTTTAGTAGATATAAGTATAATTGGATAAACATTTGTAATATATGGATGTTTAAGTAAAAATAAATAACTTTTTTTAACGCTTATTTAATTCAAAATATTGACTTTTGTATAAAATTTTAGTTAATTTTATATAGGGCATTAATTTTTTTGTAGTGCCCTATATGTCAGGGATACAATTTTCTGATTTATAATAAAAACCCTATACAAGTAAAAAATGAGTTACTTAAAATTTGATAAGGCCAGTCTGGTCAATTTAGAATATTCTCTGGGAAAAGAGATGATACGCTCAAACAGGGCCGGTTCTTTTGCTTCATTTACCATTGTAGGATGCAATACACGGAAATATCATGGTTTGCTCATTTGTCCCATGCCTAACCTGGACGGCGACAACCATGTTTTACTTTCTTCCCTTGATGCATCTATTATCCAACACAACAGTGATTTTAATCTTGGGATACATAAATATCCGGGGGACTTATATGAGCCAAAAGGCCATAAATATATAAGGGATTTTGAAGCGGAGCTGGTTCCGAAAACGATCTATCGTGTGGGCGGAGTGGTTTTATCTGTAGAGCGATTGCTGGTTGAGAAAGAGGGACAAATACTGATTAAATATACCCTGCTTGAGGCACATTCGCCAACAAAAATACGCTTCAGGCCGTTTTTAGCATTTCGCAATATCCACAGGCTTTCTAAAGCGAACTTATATGTCGATACCCATTTTAAACCGGTTGAGAATGGGATTAAGATGAGGATGTATAATGGATACCCATACCTGAATATGCAATTTTCCAAAAAAGTAGAATATGTCCATGTACCTGATTGGTATTATAATATTGAGTATATAAGGGAACAGGAGCGCGGTTATGATTTCCAGGAGGATCTTTTCGTACCTGGATATTTTGAAACGAAAATCAAGGCTGGTGAAAGTATTATTTTTTCTGCCAGCACCTTTACATCGCAACCTAAATCTTTTGATAAGAAGTTTAATACTGAAATTTCGAAACGTATTCCCCGGGATAGTTTTAAAAATTGCCTGATAAATTCAGCACAGCAGTTTATTGTGAGGAATGACAAAAAAACTGAAGTCATAGCAGGATTTCCATGGTTTGGGCCATGGGGCAGGGATACTTTTATTTCCTTACCTGGCCTGACACTTGCTTTGGATGATGATAAAACCTGCAAAGCAGTAATAGATACAATGGTTAACAGGATGAAGGGGGGATTATTTCCAAACATGGGATCTGATGATAGTCCTGCCTTTAATTCTATTGATGCACCATTATGGTTTTTCTGGACTATACAGCAATACGCTGACTATACTGGCAATAAACTGGATATTTGGAAAAAATATGGCAAACCCATGAAGGACATCCTCAAGGGATTTAAAGAAGGATTGCCCTATAATATAAAAATGCATGATAATGGATTAATATATGGAGGAGAAAAGGGAACCGCATTAACATGGATGGATGCTGTAATAAATGGCAAACCCGTAACTCCAAGGATTGGCTACCCGGTTGAAATAAATGCACTTTGGTACAATGCAGTATGTTTTACGCTGGAACTGGCAAAACTTGCTAATGATTTGAAATTTATTAATGAATGGAAGGCTTTGCCTGAATTGATCAAAAAATCGTTTATTGAAAAGTTTTGGGATAAGGATAAAAAATATCTTGCAGATGTTGTGAATGAAGATGGACCTGACTTTTCAGTACGACCAAACATGGTAATGGCCACATGTTTTGAATATTCACCTCTTGAAAATGAGATGAAAAAAGCTGTGTTGGATATAGTGGAAAGGGATCTTTTAACCCCCAAGGGATTGCGTACCCTTTCTCCTAAAAATGAACAATATATAGGGGTATATGAAGGAAATCAGGAGAAGAGGGATTCTGCATACCATCAGGGAACAGTATGGCCATGGTTGTTGGAACATTTTTGTGAAGCATATATGAAGCTATATAAAAAGGCAGGATTATGTCTCCTAAACCAAATAATTGAAAACTTTGAAGATGAAGTAAGCAATCATGGTATTGGAACCATCTCTGAGATATATGACGGTAACCCGCCTCACAGACCCAAAGGTGCTATATCCCAGGCATGGAGCGTTGCTGCCGTCCTTCGAATAATGAACCTAAAAGATAAATATAGTGACTAATTCATTGCTTTTAAAAACTTTAAAGAAGAACACATTGCATAACTTATAAAAAATATGTTTCCTGTGAAAGTATTAATGTTTGGATGGGAATTTCCACCCCATATTTCAGGTGGTCTAGGAACTGCCTGTTATGGGCTTACAAAGGGTTTATCACGGCATTCAGATCTGGATGTTCTCTTTGTTGTCCCAAAAGTTTTTGGCGATGAAGATAAAAGCTCATTGAAGGAGTTGATTGGGGCTGAGGATGTATATATCAGCGAAAGATCGGTGAATTATGCAGGCTTTTTAAAGCGAATACATTTTATTGAAGTGGGTTCAAATATTGTACCGTACACTTCACCGGAAGAATATGAAAAACTAAGCCATAAAGATAAACAGGGAAAGAACACATTAATTCATACGAATTTTGCTGGCCGGATACAGTTTTCAGGAGGCTATGGTGTTTCACTCTTTCAGGAAATTGCAAATTATGCAGTGATTGCTTCAATAATTGGAGTCGATTATCATTTTGATGTTATTCATGCCCATGATTGGCTTACATATCCTGCGGGGATAGCTGCTAAGGAAGTATCCGGGAAACCTCTGATTATTCATGTTCATGCCACCGATTTTGATCGAAGCGGAGGCAGTGTTAACCCCGGAGTTTATGAAATTGAGAAGCGGGGTATGGAAGCGGCCGATAAAATTATTGCTGTTAGTAACCTTACACGCAATACAATCATCAATAATTATGGGATTAATCCTGATAAAGTAGTGACTATTTATAATGCGGTTGAACCCATAAGCCGGAGGGAAGAATTGAAGATTAGTAAAGGGGTGGAAGATAAAATTGTTACTTTCCTGGGCAGGGTTACCATGCAAAAAGGACCGGAGTATTTTATTGAAGCGGCTAAAAAAGTGTTGAAGAAATACAAAAATGTGCGTTTTGTTATGGCCGGAAGTGGCGATATGCTTAACTCAATGGTTAACCGTGTTGCTCAATTAAAGATTGCGGACAGGTTTCATTTTACCGGATTTTTAAAAGGGGATGATGTGCAGAACATGTTCTCCCTGAGCGATGTGTATGTTATGCCATCCGTATCGGAGCCATTTGGTATTTCACCTCTGGAAGCCATGCAAAGCAATGTGCCGGTCATTATTTCCCATCAATCAGGAGTATCAGAAGTACTTAAATATGCTATAAAGGTAGACTTTTGGGATATTGATGCTATGGCTGATGCAATATATGGTATTTTAAATTATCCTGCCATCACAAAAATGTTCGAGAACTTTGGGAAGGAAGAGGTAAACAACCTTAAATGGGAAAATTCAGCCAATGCTGTAAGAGAACAATACAGAATACTAACAGGAAGATAAAACTATAAACAAAGATATATGAAGACTATTTGCCTTTATTTTCAGGTACACCAGCCATTAAGGTTCCGCCGGTACCGTTTTTTTGATATTGGGAATGATCACTATTACTACGACGATTACTCCAATGAGTCTATTATGCGTAGAGTTGCTGATAAATGCTACCTTCCGGCAAATAAATTGATGCTGGACCTAATAAATGAGTATGGTTGCAAGTTTAAGGTGAGTTTTTCTATTACAGGAATTGCCCTTGATCAAATGGAATTATATACACCGGATGTATTGGAGAGTTTTAAAAAGCTTGCCAAAACAGGTTGTGTGGAGTTTTTGGCTGAAACCTACTCACATTCTCTCGTTGCACTTAAAAGTAAAGAAGAATTTGAAGAACAGGTGAAAACCCATGCAGCAAAAATTAAGAAGTTTTTTGGCCAAACACCCAAAGTGTTCAGGAATACGGAACTTGTGTATTCTGATGATATTGGCGCTATGGTTGCAGATATGGGATTTGAAGCTATGCTTACTGAGGGAGCTAAGCATGTGTTGGGTTGGAAGAGCCCCAATTACGTGTATTGTAATGCAATAAATCCGAAATTAAAGGTGTTATTAAAGAATTTTAAGTTAAGCGATGATATCGCTTTCAGGTTCTCAAATAAAGGCTGGCCCGAATATCCGCTGACAGCTGAAAAATATGCAACCTGGTTGAAAAACATTGATCCAAAAGAAGAAACAATAAATTTATTTATGGATTATGAAACATTTGGAGAACACCAGGGAAGGGAGACCGGCATCTTTGATTTCTTAAAAGCTTTACCAAAACAGGTTTTTAAGAAGACAAATTATGAATTTGCCACTCCATCAGAGGTAGCTCAAAAATATCAACCGGTTGCAGCTATTAATGTGCCGTATCCGATTTCATGGGCAGATGCTGAGCGGGACCTTTCAGCGTGGCTTGGTAATTTTTTGCAGGAGGAAGCATACAACAAATTATACACATTATCTGATAAGGTTAAAAGGGTAAAAACCCCTGATATCAAAAAGGATTGGATATACCTGCAGGCCAGTGATCATTTTTATTACATGTGTACAAAGTTTTTTACCGATGGGGAAGTTCATTCTTATTTTAATCCATACGAATCTCCATATGCAGCATTTATAAATTACATGAATGTATTGAGTGATTTCAGCATAAGGCTTAATAAAGCACTGCCTGAAACTGCAAAGGAGAAAGAAATTGCAGGTATGGCTAGTATTATTGAGGAGAAAGATAAACTTATTCAGAAATATGAAGCCCAATTGAAAAAAACAAAGACGGTTACTACCAAAACCACAAAGCAAAAACCTTCGGTTAAGGTAAAAAGTAAAAATACAGCATCAAAAGGTGTTATAAAGAAAGCTGCACCAAAAGCAAAAACAATTGACAAGAAAGTAATTACAACAAAAGCCGCAACTTCGAAAAAATCTGCACAATCAAAAGAGAAGAAACAAACAAAACCTAAATCTGTTTCAACAAAGAAAAAAGCAACAATAAAAAAGAAATAATAAATAAAGTACATAATGGGAAATGATATTTTGAAGCCTGACTTTATATTTGAGACAAGTTGGGAAGTTTGTAATAAGGTTGGAGGAATTCATACAGTTGTATCGACTAAAGCCCTTTCAATAATAAATGAAATGGGGGATAACTATATACTTATCGGGCCGGATGTATATCGGGATGAAACAGGTAAGAATCCTGAATTTATTGAAGATACCTCATTATATGAGAATTGGAGAAATATGGCATATGAAGAAGGTATACATGTGCGCATGGGCAGGTGGAACATATCAGGGAAACCTATAGCCATGCTGGTTGATTTTTCACACTTCATCCATCAGAAAGATGCCATTTTTGCGAAGTTTTGGGAAACTTACAAGCTTGATTCCATTTCAGGACATTGGGATTATATTGAACCGGCGTTGTTTGGATATGCAGTAGGTCGAGCCATTGAATCGTTTGTCAGAATCAACCTTATTCCCAAAGATAAGGTAATTGCCCAGTTTCACGAATGGATGACGGGGACAGGTATTTTGTACATTGAAGAAAATATGCCTCAGATAGCTACAGTGTTTACAACTCATGCCACTGCCCTCGGAAGAAGTCTTGCAGGGAATTGCAGGCCCTTATATAAAAACCTGCGCAATTATCAACCAGAGGATTGTGCACGGGAATTTAATATTATTTCAAAACAATCATTAGAGTCCTTGTCAGCTATTACTGCGGATGCGTTTTCAACAGTGAGTGATATTACTTCGGCTGAATGTTCTCAATTTCTCGGTAAGGCTGTAGATCTTGTTACTCCGAATGGATTTGAGGATACTTTTGTCCCCGTGGCAAAAGATTTTGACGGGAAACGAAAAGAAGCCAGGAAAAAGCTGACAGAAGTAGCTGAAGCATTATTTGGATATAAGCTTTCCAAAGGCACCATTTTTGCAGCTATTAGCGGACGATACGAGTATAAAAACAAGGGAATTGATGTGTTTATTGATGCCCTTGGCGAATTGAATAAATCAAAAACACTAAAAAAGGATGTACTTGCTTTTATTTTAATTCCAGCTAATCATTTTGGACCTCGAAAGGACTTATTATCAAAACTGAATGGAGAAGAATCAGGGGATCTCGAAAAACCTTATATATCTCACTATTTGCATGATGAAGCATATGATCCTATTTTAAATAATTTAAAAAATCATGGACTTACTAATGCCAAAGACCAAAAGGTAAAGGTTATTTTTGTCCCTTCATATCTTAATGGCAATGATGGGATAATAAACCTTCATTACTATGATGTTTTAATTGGGTTGGATCTGACTGCCTTCCCGTCTTACTACGAGCCCTGGGGTTATACACCATTGGAAAGTCTCGCTTTTTCGGTACCCACAGTAACCACTAATCTTGCAGGATTTGGTCTTTGGGTTCAGCAACATCATAAAGACACCAATAATGGTATAAAAGTTATACAGCGTACGGACGACAATGACAAAGATGTTATAACAGAACTGGCAAAATCTTTATCAAACTTTGCATCATTAAATGATAAGGAAATTGAAGAAGCACGAAAAGAGGCCTATGATGTTTCCCGCATAGCGCTTTGGAAAAATTTTGTAGACTATTACTTTGAGCTATATTCACAAGCGCTGGTAATGACTAAAGATCGGGAACATTTATTTATTGGTGTTGAACAAACACCTCAGCAAGTCCAGGTAGTAAGCAGGGTTCCAATCAGTAAACCACAATGGAGCAAATTATACATTAAAACAAATCTTACCGAGAAACTTGCCAGCCTGGATGAGTTATCAAAAAATCTTTGGTGGTCCTGGAACTATGAGGCAAAAGAGTTGTTTGAACAAATTGACCCATACTTATGGAAAGAAACAGGTTATAATCCTATTACCTTGTTGGAAACAGTAGATTATCAACGATTTAAGGAGCTAGAGAAAGATGAATCTTTTTTAAGTAAGTTGGCAAAAGTAACGCGTGAGTTTGAAACATATATTTCAGAGAAACCTGATGAGGGAGCGCCTAAAATTGCCTATTTTAGCATGGAATACGGACTTCAGAATTCACTTAAAATATATTCAGGAGGGTTAGGTATCCTGGCAGGTGACTACCTGAAGGAAGCCAGTGACTGTAATACTCGTATGGTCGCCATAGGGTTATTATATAAATACGGTTACTTTAATCAGATGTTATCAGTTAATGGTGATCAGCAGGCAACTTATGAAGCACAGGTATTTAAACACCTGCCCTTAAGACAGGTAATGGATGAAAATGGCAATTGGATGTCAGTTCATATTGTATTTCCTGGCAGAACGCTAGTTGCAAAGGTATGGAGAGTTGATGTGGGCAGGATTCCTCTTTATTTGTTGGATGCTGATTTTGATGAGAACCCACCGATGGATCGTTTTGTTACCCATCATTTATATGGTGGAGATTTGGAAAATCGTCTAAAACAGGAGATGTTGCTGGGAATTGGGGGTGTTCGCATACTTGAAGATTTGCATTTTGATGCAGATTTATACCATTGTAATGAAGGCCATGCAGCATTTCTTAATTTTGAAAGATTAAGGATATTAATACGTGACCACAATTTATCCTTTGATGTTGCAAAAGAAGTAGTCAGTGTATCTTCATTGTTTACAACACATACACCAGTACCTGCAGGACATGATGCCTTTCCCGAAGAATTACTGAGGGTGTATATGTCACATTATCCCGAGCGTTTAAAAATATCATGGGAAGACCTTATGAACCTTGGCAGGTATAATCTTTATGATAAGAATGAAAAATTCTCCATGAGTGTACTGGCAGCGCGTTTATCAAAAGAAATGAATGGTGTAAGTTTGTTACATGGCAAAGTCAGTCAGGAAATGTTTGCCGGACTCTGGCCGGGATATTTTCCCCAGGAAAACCATATAGGTTATGTTACAAACGGGGTACATTATTATACATGGACGGCTAAGGAATGGCAGGCTTTATACAGACAGCAATTTGGAGAAGGATTTTTAAAGGATCAGTCAAATAAGGCTCTTTGGCAAAAAATTCATGATTTACCAGACGAGCAGGTGTGGGAAATAAAACAAAGTCTAAAAGCTAATCTTATTGATCATATTAAACACAGATTGAGATCAAATTGGATAAACAGGCATGAAAGTCCGAAACATATTCTGGATATTACAGATAATCTGAATAAGGATGCACTGATTATTGGGTTTGCGAGGAGATTTGCTACATATAAGAGAGCAGGGCTTCTGTTTCAGGATATCGAAGAATTGAAACGAATAATCGGACGTGCAGATAAACCCGTATTGTTTCTTTTTGCCGGCAAAGCGCATCCACATGATGGCGGAGGTCAGGATTTAATCAGGAGGATCGTGGCTATATCCAAAATGCCTGAATTTATGGGTAAAGTGCTTTTCTTACAGAATTATGATATGGCATTAGCAGAAAAGCTGGTTGCAGGTGTTGATGTTTGGCTTAATACACCTACAAGGCCTCTGGAAGCCTCAGGTACAAGTGGAGAGAAAGCAGCTATGAATGGCACGATGCATTTTAGTGTGCTTGATGGCTGGTGGGTTGAAGGATATCAACCAAATGCAGGGTGGTGTCTGCCACAGGACCGTACATATGAGAATCAGGACTTTCAGAATGAACTGGATGCTGAAACACTTTATCACATTTTGGAAAACGAAATCATTAAGCTTTACTATACAAGAGATAAAGACAATGTTCCAAAGGAATGGGTGCAGTTTATCAAGCACACCATTTCGGATGTAGCACCAAGATTTACTATGAAGAGGATGCTCGATGATTATTTCAATAAGTTTTATAATGGCATGTTTGAAAGGTCAAAAGAAATGCTTGTAAATGATTTTACAAAAGCAAAAGACATGGCATTATGGAAGCGTATGATTTTGAAACATTGGGACGAAATCGAAGCTGTTTCCTATTCGGTTCCTGAGAATATGAGTGATGGATTAAAAATGGGTAAGGAATATGCGTCTGAGGTAAATCTCAGGTTAAAGAATATATTGCCTGAAGAAGTGGGAATAGAACTGGTTATTGTGGAAAATCCTGATGGCCCAAATGTTAAACTTATTCAAAAACAACTTTATGAATATGTTACCTCTAATGATGGCATTTCTACGTATAGGGCTATTTTCACTCCCAATAAACCCGGGAGTTATGATTTTGGCATCAGGATGTTTCCTAAAAACAAAAATCTTCCATGCAGGCATGATTGTACACAGGTGAAGTGGATATAGAATATCCTCAGAGGTGGCTTCGACTGCGCTCAGCCACCTTTTCATGCTAAAAAGGTCATTGAGCCTAGTCAGGGATGTTAGGAAGTTATGCTCTACCAGCAAGCATTAGTGAAATAGCGTCTTACTCCTGAAAAATTAATCCGATTTTTAACAAAAATGGCCATTTTTGGGGCAAAATCCCCCGCCTTTTAAAAATTTACGTTAAGAAAATCCATGTAATGGAGCGTTAAAAAACCAAAGCTGTTTGAGGACGTTAGACACGAGGCACAAGTGGCTAAAAGGACGAGTTCTTTGGTTTTAGCGGAATGGAGAGGATTTTTAGGAAATTTTTAAGCAGCGGCGGCATTTTTTGGTCACTTTTTTTTGCTGATGAAAAAAAGTGACTACCACCTACTATTCAAATTTTGGCTTATTCCCGAAAATGCTTTTTTATCTTATTCGTTTTGATTCTTCCCGCTTGAATACCAAAGCCGTTCTATTTGGCAGGTAAAGTTTCAAAAAATCCGGGGCATTAGAAGTTAGTTTACCCAGTTTTGAGGTCATATAAAGCAGTGATTCATCAATACGGTTAAAACCCCCGTAGCGTTCAGAATCGGTGTTTAAAACCACTTTATACTTACCCTGGCGGGTTGATATTCCATAATCGGTAAAAGACCGTTCAGGATTAAAATTAAACACAAAAAGATAGTTTTTACGTTCAAAGGCTAATATCTGGTCACCGGAATTATCCAGAACAAGGTTGCACCATTGCTGTTCGTACAGGTTTTCATTTCTTATCAGGTGTATCATATCCCTGTCAAAGTCAGAAAGGTAGTGGTATTTAAGGTCTTTATTATCTACCAGGCTCCATTGCCTGCGGGCATGCTTGAAGGACCAGTTATTACCGGCACGTGGAAAGTCGATCCATTCAGGATGACCAAATTCATTACCTATAAAGTTGAGATATCCGCCACCTGCCGTGGCAATGGTAACCAGTCGTATCATCTTATGCAGGGCAATGCCCCGGTCGACAATAAGGTTGTTGCTGGACTTGTTCATAAACCAGTACATCTCCTTGTCAATAAGGCGGAAAATAATGGTCTTGTCGCCCACAAGTGCCTGGTCATGTGATTCGGCGTAACCAATGGTCTTTTCCTCCTGGCGACGGCTGGTAAGTTCATGGTATAATTGACCAACGTTCCAGTTTTCGTCAGCCACTTCTTTTATTATCTTAATCCAGTAGTCGGGTATTCCCATGGCCATACGATAGTCAAAGCCATAGCCACCCCATTCAATAGGTGCTGCAAGTCCCGGCATACCGCTCATTTCTTCAGCAACGGTAATGGCTTCCGGTTTTATTTCATGTATCAGGCTATTGGCAAGCACAAAATAGGTAATGGCATCTTCATCCTGGCCTCCGTCGTAATACATGCCATAGTTGGTAAAGTCGCGGGAGAGACCATGGTCATAATACAACATGCTGGTTACCCCGTCAAAGCGGAATCCGTCAAATTTAAATTCTTCAATCCAATAACGGCAGTTGGATAGCAGGAAGTGCAGAACTTCATCTTTACCATAGTCAAAGCAAAGGGAATCCCAGGCAACATGTTCTCTTCGCGGGCCTTCATGAAAATATTGATAGCCTGTACCATCAAATAATCCCAAACCTTCATTTACATTTTTTACAGCATGAGAATGCACAATATCCATAATAACGGCTATACCTGCCGTATGGGCTTCGTCAATAAGTGCTTTCAGTTCTTCGGGGGTGCCAAAACGGGATGAAGGAGCAAAATAGTTGGAAACGTGGTAACCAAAGGATCCATAGTACGGGTGTTCCTGAATGGCCATGAGCTGAATAGTGTTGTACCCGGCTTCAATAATGCGGGGTAGGATGCATGTTCGGAATTCTTCATAGGTACCTACTCTTTCTTCTTCAGTGGCCATACCCACGTGGGCTTCATATATCAGGGGATATCCAATTTTCTTTTTCAGGGCTGGATTTTTCCATTTGTAAGTTTGTTTCGGACGCCAAACCTGTGCATTAAAAAGTTTGGTATTTTCATCCTGCACCACACGGTTGGCCCAGGCGGGTATACGTTCGCCTTCACCGCCTTTCCAGCGGATAAGGAGGTGGTAAAGGTCACCATGATGCAGTGCATCTTTGGGCAGGTAGAGTTCCCATTTCCCTTCTTCAATGCGTTTGAGTTTATATCCATCTATCGGTTTCCAGTCAGAAAAAACACCTGTAAGAAATATTTCCGTAGCATTAGGGGCCCATTCTCTGAATACCCAGCCATCATGCGTACGGTGTAACCCAAAATAATTAAAACCATTGGCAAATTCTTTTAATGAAGCAGATAGTTTCTCAATACTCGCTTTCCTGGCCATGGCTTTTTGCCAGCGGCCTTTAATGACTCCTCCGTAGGGTTGCAGCCAGGGATCTTTTTGTATTAAAATGGGCTCATCCATGCAATATCTGTAATTTCTAATAAAGATATTGTTTTATCGGGAATTTTCAACGAAGAAGTTTTATACTATTTAGTGATTCATACTCTAACAGGGTTATGGAAAGTCAGCTCAGACTGCATTTTGAATTATATAATGTTTTGAAAAGATATTGTAATAAAAAACATATAAATGATGCAGGAAATTATAATCTCATAGTTATGAGATAAAAATCAATAAAATGAGTGTGAATATCTTTATTGCTTTATTTTATTTACCAAGCGAAAGAATACAGTTAAATTTTACATAAGAACTTACAGTATTTAAACCAGGTAATACGTATTTTATCTTAAATTGATAGTTTCCTTCAGTATACCATGGAATATTGGTAGAAAGGAGTAATATGCCCCTTTCACTTTCAACAGCCTGGTTAATATAATGTTCAGAAAATTGTTTTTCGAGGTCATCCTCATCCTCATTATATATGGGTTGATTATTAAACATGAAATATATATATTTTGTTAAGAGTATCTGCGAGGTTAAGTTTGTTTCAATTTCTTCTTCTGAAAGTTCTTTAAAAGCATCTTCACTGTAATCCGGTTGGTCAATATATGCAGCATGTACCGGCGGTATACCAAAGGGAACAGGGTCTCTCGAGAATTTTGGAATAAAGGGTTCTCCCAACCAGGATTTATAAAGGACCGGATAAACATATTTCAAGTAAAATTCATTGCTATCAAGAACGATTTCAAGCCTGGCCATGCCTGTTTGTCCATTTGTTTCAGGATCAATACGTGCTTCCGCTTTATCGAAGCATTCTATCAGTTCATTGTTGATTGTATTATTTAATCTTAAAAACATGAGTTCATTATTATAGCCAGCATATTGGGCTAATACATTCATAGATGTCGTACCATTTTGCAACAGATCATTTATTTTAGATTTAAAATCGTTGTATTTGCTTGTCCTGAAATCAATGGATTTCAGGTCTATGGTGTCATCACTATTGGTGATAAGATAAAAGTCTAGTTGATATATGGTTTCGTTCTTCAACTCCTGGGGAATAAAAAATTTTGCCGTTTGATTAGCCGAAGTATATTCCATATCTTTTACGTAATGAGTGTTAGTCTTATTTTCTGTAAACCTGACCTGGTATTTATAGTTCAATCCGTTTGTTGCATTTGCAAAGAAATTATCCATTGGATAGGTAAAAAGAACATATCCATAGGGGGTTTCGGATTTTAAAAAGTGATATTGCCTGTCAACAGGATAAGTGGCAATAATATCCTCGTCATTCCAAAGCGTAGAACTGCCTCCTCCTGTTGTAAAACTTCTCGATACAGATTCTCCTATAATTTCATCTTGTAAATCAAGACAATCGGACCAGGTACCGTCCACTAGTTTCTGCCATTTTATATCGATGGCCATATTAAATGAAGTGGCTTCAGATAACCAGTTATTAGGTATAAAACGCACTATCGAATCCAGAATATTAGTATTACCGGGAACCGGTGTATTGTTTTGAGTGATATCAAAAGACTGTAGAACAATTCTGAATTGTTGAGAGGAGTTAGGAAGTGTTATACTTTTATCAAATGGGAAATTGGCTGCTAAATAGGGTGAAGAAAATACCGGAACAGAAGTAGCATCAGGAAATGGGTATATTGATGCAATTATCGACGCAATAAGTGTTTGAAACTGATAGCTTCGCTCATAGTATTTTATCTGACTATCGGTATAAACATCGGTCCATGTACTACCATTCCACTCAACAAAATGTACCTTTATATAGAAGGTGTATGTAGTGCCGGGAGAGAGCCCAATTCCCCTTAGAAAGGAACAAGACTGAGTATTAATAGTGAGAGAATCTGTCTTAAATATTATATTATTTTCGGAGACAAGGGCTGCTGAATCTATTTTAAGCATCGCTGAAGTTCCGCTGGTTGTTTGCCCGTTATAAATAGGATAGGAAAACTCTATTCCTACTCTGGAGTTCAGGCTAACATGTGATTGGTCCTTAAGATTATACAATGATACTATTTCTTCAGGGTATACAAAATGGGATTCATTATTTTCTTGCTCATCTTTTATACAAGAAAACAATATTATTAAAGTAATTAATAACGGGAGAAGAAATTTAAGTTTCATAATTATATTTAACTTAAGTACTTGCAACATTCAACTTTGTACAAAAGTATTAAATATTTTATTATGTGGTTCAATATTGAATCAAAAAGCTCTACTTATTTATCTAAATTAAAATTCTTTGAAATTTCCAATTTTAATGCTAATTTTAATTATATCTAAAACCTTAAAAGATGAAACGATTATTACCCTTTATGCTTGCAGTTTTATTCATTATGGGATGCGCATCATCAGCAAAATTATATGAAAAAGGAAGATATGATGCAGCAATAAATAAATCTATAAAGAAGATTTTGAAAAAACGTACGCGGTACGATGAGATTAGGGTGCTTGACAGGGCTTACAAGGTGGCAAATGATAATGATAATGAAAGGATAAAATATTTGCTCGAGGAAGGTAACGCTGATAACTGGGAAGAAGTTTATCAGATATATTCCCGGCTTAAAAACAGGCAAACCAATGTGAGAAGGGTATTACCCCTTAAACTTCCGGAACGGACCATTAATTACGAACAAATTGATTATGATAAAAAGATAGTTGAAGCCAAAGGCAAAGCAGCCGACTATTTTTGGGATCACGGCCAGCAGTTAATGAAGAATGGAGATAAAGCTTCATACAGACAAGCCTATTATGAATTAAATAAAGCGAAAAATTATACCGGAGGTAAATACCAGGGTATTGACCAGCTCATTGAAGAAGCCCGGTATAAAGGCATCAGCCGTGTATTGATCCGTGTTATTAATGAAACCCATCTTGCCCTTACAGATGAGTTTGAAGACCAGATACTTGCTTTTGATTATGATTTTTACGATCGTACATGGGTTGAATATCATTTAAGGCATATGGATAATAATATAACTTATGATTATTTTATTGATATCAAATTAAAACGTATTGATGTTTCACCAGATAAGGTGGAAGAGAAAGACTATGTCGAGAAAAAAGAAGTTCAGGATGGGTGGGAATATGTACTGGATGAAAAAGGGAATGTAAAAAAAGACTCCCTTGGGAACGATATAAAAGTACCTAAATATAAAACACTAACCTGCGCAGTTGTGGAAAGTGTACAGTCAAAGTCTGCCATGGTCCAGGGTGAGGTGGAGTTTGTATCACTGAATCCTCGAAAATTGATAAAGAAAGTGCCCATTTCTGCAGAGACATTGTTTGAGCATTTTTCAGCACGTGCCATAGGAGACAAAGCTGCATTGTCGGAACGTTCCTTAAAATTGATAGAGCGGGAACCAGCACCATTTCCTCATGACCTTGACCTGGTTTTCCAGGCTACGGAAACCTTAAAACTTTCCATAAGGGATGCTTTGAGGGATAACAGCGGGGTGATCTACTAAACAATAATAATTGGCAGGGGGCAAACTAAGAAGTTATCAAATTTGGAGACATATATCAATTATAATTATCTCAAATTATTAAGTGTAATTTTTACACTTAAATGTCTTGGACCTTTATTGTCAGCATAAATATATGGGATATCGAAGGTATATTCACCGTTGATGAAGAGCTTCTCTATATGCCATTCTACAGTGTTTGTAATCATACTTAATGCATTTTCGTTTGTACTGACATCAATACCAGTATCGTTCTTAAACCGGGATATTAAAAGTGAAACCAGCTTTTGTTTGTCTTCTTGTGTTACATAAACATCCTTATAATCAGGAACATCATTTTTAATAAGCTTTTTGCGAATTACATGCCGGTATGTTTTTATTACAATGAAAAACCAAACTACCATGCCAATACCAAAAGATATAATAATGGTAAGTGTATGAAAAACCATCAGCCTTTTGTTTTTTGTGGCTATAAAGACTTCTTTTATTGGTATTTTTTCAGGCGAACGGGTAATTTCATCCTCAAAGAAAGCAATATCCGGAATAAATGTCTTTGTAGTATTTCCAAGTTCAATAAATCTCATATCGTGTTGTAAGGCATACTCATTGCATGTTGGCAAATAAACATATCTGATGAAAATATGATTTGCTGCTAGGATACAACTAACCATAGCGGCACCGGCAATTGTGGCAACAACCAGTATGATCATGTTTTTACTGAAACCGGGTTTGTTTTCCATTGGAAGGATGTATTACTTTATTCAAATGTATTGTGCGACTAATATAAGCAAATCTTCTGAGACGATAGGTTTGCCAATATAATCATCAAATAATTCCTGGCGAAGTGTATGCTCTTCATTTGCCAGAGCATATGCTGTGTGAGCTATTACGGGTATCTCCATGTTGATTTTTTTTATGGCACGCATGGCCTGAACACCATTCATCTTAGGCATTTTCACATCCATTATTATTACATTGATTTTCTTTTTATTAGCCTTATAGAGTTCAACGGCTTCAAGACCGTTTTTTGCCCAAAGGAGTTTAGCTTTAGTTTCCATAAATATGGATGCCAGCAAATAGTAGTTAGATTCTTCATCTTCTGCTATCAGGATAGTCTTATCCTTCCAGTTAAATGTTTCCTGGCTTTTTTGGCTTCCTGGTTGATATAATTTTTTAAAGGTTGTATCAGATTTTGCCAAGGGAAGTGAGAAGAAAAATTCAGATCCTGCATTTGGTTTCGATTGCATCCATATTTTGCCGCCCATATGTTCGACCAGGTATTTTGTAATGGTTAATCCCAGACCGGTTCCACGAAAAACTTTATCCGTGTCGTTTTCAATTTTCACAAAACGATCAAAGATAATATCCTGATCTTTTTTATGTATTCCAATACCAGTGTCCTTCACATAAAATATTATATCATTTTCTTTAGTGAATTCTTTCACTCCAAATTCAACAGTTCCCTTGGGTGTAAATTTAATTGCATTGGTAAGCAGGTTACTAAAAATTTGTTTTACACGGATAGGATCAGAAACCAAAGTGGCATTTTCCGGAAGTTTTTCGACATTTAAAATCAATTGTATAATCGCTTTGCTGTTTTTTTTATACCCTGTTTCTTTGACATAATGATTATAAATACCTTGCAAAATAGGTAGTAGTTGTATTTCGGTATTGAAAAATTCTATCTGTTCTGATTCTATCTGTGAGAATTCAATAATATCGTTAATAATGTTTAACAGTGCATATCCATTGGTTTTTACAATCTGGTAATATTTATTTTGTTGTTCTTCGTTGAGTTTTTTATGTGACAAAAGGTCGATAAATCCGATAATTGCATTAAGGGGTGTACGTATTTCATGACTCATATTGGTTAAAAAGGAGGATTTTAATCTGTCACTTTCTTCCGCTTTATGCAAAGCCTTTTCTAAATCGGCAGTTCGATCAGATATAATTTGTGCCAGGTGGTCTTTATGGTCTTCCAGTTCCTTATTTTTCTTTTTTACCATTTCATAGGCTTTTGCATTATCCAGGGTGATGGCAATGAATGAGGTCATGGATTGGAGGGATGGAAGGCTTTTAACAGGGTACGCATCATAATTATAACTTTGAATAACTAATATTCCTATTCGTTTATGACTTATACTTAAAGGCAGAAAAATAGCTGATTTTGGCATATCCGAAGTTCTAAGGGTAATTTCTTCTGCATATTGTTTATACTCTGTACCAAAATCATTAAGTAGTAATGATCTTTGATTATTAAAACAGTAGGCCTCACAGTTTTTATTTTCGTCTGTTTTAATAGAAAATCCTTTCATTTTTATGCCATTATCAATGAATGTTTCAAAAATCAGATGTTTAGTACTTTCATCATATAATCCCAATCCAAAGATGGCCGTGTCAAGTATCGAACTCACATAATCATGAATCAGATCGCCTACTGTATTTATATTTAAGGATGAGCTTATTTTTTCTGCAAACTCATTGAGCAGTGATGCCCATCGATATTGCTTCTCAACTTCAATATTGTATTTTTCAATTTCTTCACGCTGGGTTATTATTTCTTCATTTTGTTGTCGGATTTCTTCACTTTGGGTAAGAATTTCGTCTTTTTGATTTTTTAATTCTACAGTATAGGCTTTCAATTCTGCTGTTCGTTTACTTACCGTATCTTCCAATATCTTTTTCTGGTTTTTTAAAACCCTGAGACGTACGCGGTAGTAAATGGCAATAAGCAATAAACCCGTAAGAAAAAGAGCTATTTTAAAGCCCAGTGTTTTCCAAAAGGGGGGTAATACTTCAATACGAAGTTGAGTGGGTTGATTTGCCTCCATCCCATCGGGATTTATTCCTATAATTTCCAACACATAATCTCCTGCACTTAATCCGGTAAACGTAATTTGATTATTGTTCCCTTCGCAGATAACCCACTCATCATTTGCACCAAGTAACCTGTATTTATAAGTGTTTTGGATGGGATCTGCATAGTGGAGTATATCAAATTTTATGGTGAAGCTTTTAATATTTGGATATATAGTAAGGGTATTTATGGTGTATAAAGGATCTGTAAAAATTTCCTTTCCTATATACTTATCTCCGGGATGAATCTCTTTGTTGCCTATATAAAGACCAGAAAGTAATACTTTAGGAGCATACATATTGTCTTTAATTTTTTTGGGATAAAACTCATTATAGCCATTTATTCCTCCAAAGTAGAGCTCCCCATCTTTACTTTTAAAATATGCGTTATAGTTAAATTGTCTGCTTTGCAATCCATCGTCTTTATCAAATTCGGTGCAAGATACTGTCTCTCCCTTTAGCGTTTTATTTTTTTCCAGTTCAAACAAACCAGAGTTTGTAGAAACCCACAGGTTGTCACCACTCTCAACGATCCCGAAAACATTGAGAAAGGTCTGTTTCTCAGTTTCGCAAATATTACGAAAGGTTTGGTTCCATGTATTGTAATACGATAGACCTTTATCACTTCCAATCCAATATTTTCCTTGCTGGTCTTCTATTATCACATTTACATAACCAATTAACGAATCATTTCTGATAAACCGGAAAGCCTTATTATTCAATGAATATTCCCAAAAGCCTTGCACACCCCCGATCAGTATTTTGCCGTCATGAGTTTCGCATATTCCGTTTTTAACATCAAAAGAAAAGTTTGTAAACCTCGTATTTCCTTCTTTCAACATACTAAGTTTTGATGGAAGATCATCCCAGTTTATGCTTGTTATAACCCATAATGTATTCCTACTATCCACAAATACATGGTATACCTTATTTGAAGGAAGGCTTGTGGAGTCGTTGGGATTATGTTTATAGTTTTTAAATAATCCTGTTTTGGAGTTATAATAATCAAGGCCTCCATTATTGGTAGCAATCCAAAGGTTTCCCAGCTTATCAAAGCTTAATGATTTCAAATCATTATAGGCAATAGAATTACCTTTTTCCGAATGTGTAAGGTATCTGTACCTGGAAGTATTTTTATCCAGGATATTCAATCCGTTTTCAGTGGCAATATAGATATTCCCGAAATGATCCTCCTCAAATGCAAAAACATTGCTATTATTTATAAAACGGTCATCATCTTTACGGAAAGAATGAGTGATGAAACGCTTTGCATATATATTTGCATAGTTTACCCCTCCATATACAGTCCCCAGCCATATTCCTCCCTGAGGATCGATGTATGAAGAAAATATAGAATTGTTGTTCAAGGTGGCGTTGGTATGTTCTGAACTTGCAATATATTCAAATGTATCATCCACTTTGTTGTAGAGGTACAATCCTGCTCTTGTACCAATGTAAAGGATTGAATCAGGGGATTCGAAAAATGTTCGTACTCGTTTTGAATAGGCATTAACAGGGTCAATTTCTTTTACATAGAAATTGTTTTTTTCTTTATCAAAATATAGCACCCCGTGGTTATGCGTTCCGACCCATATAAAACCAAACTTGTCTTCATATATCTGGTCAATTCTATTGTCAATATTGGTTTTATCAAATTTAACCGGAACAGGATAGTAGGAAAATCCCATTTCATTTACGTTTAATTTGCACAGGGTCATATCGTAACATGTAAACCAAACATTATCTTGCCTGTCAATCCATAATTTAGATACTATATTATTTGGCAGTTGTTTATTATTTTTTGTAAAATATTGTATTTCAGAGGTAATTAAATTCAATGAAAACAAGCCATTTGTGGTTGCTAACCACAGGTTTTGTTTTGAATCTTCCTTAATGTCAAGTACTCCAAATTCCTTTACTCTTTCCGAAAAATAAGTTACACTGTTAAAATTGTCTGCAGCCTCATTATAAATACATAGTCCCAGATCGGTACCAACCCAAATGTCACCCTGAGAATCTGTGAATATTGTATTTATTTTATTTGGGACCAGACATGAGGTTTTATCATTTTTTGATCTGTATTGTTTTACTTCCAGTCCATTATATTTGTTTACTCCGTCGGGAGTGCATATCCAAATATATCCCTGTTTGTCCTGGCATATTTCATAAATAAGATTTGTTGTAAGGCCTTCATCAATTGTAATATATCTAAAGGGCATGAAGTATGATGAGGTATTCTTAACCTGAGAGAACAGATTATTTGAAATAAAGCTGAGGAAGAAAGTTAAGAGAAGTGAGTGAAGTAGAAGATATTCAAATGCATACACCCATCGAAATGTATTTTTACCGGATGAATCCATAATCAATGGTAATTTTGATTAAGCAATCACATAGTTAAGATACGAAAAATGAAGCAGAAAAGGGATTATTTTGGAAGTTTTGTTACAATTTTGACTGTCAGAGTATTAATCTATAGTTAAAAGAATTTTATTCCAATACCAACATCGATTCTAGAATTATTATCAGGTTCATCCAATTTCACTGTCTGTCCTTCTATTTCGTATTCTTTAAAACCGCCAAACACTCCTGAGAGTTCTAAAAATATTCCGATATGTTTTTGGTCAGTAAAATTAAATCTATTTGTTATTTTAAGTCCAAATGTTTTTCCTTCTTGTGTATAAAGGAAATGGTTAATTGCAGCATCATTCTTTTTAAACATTATTCCAGGAGAAATTCCATTTTCATAATAAAATCCTCCGATGTCTTGGGTTCTAAACATAAAATCTAAACCGATAAAGAATAATTTAATATCATCAGAAGTACTGGTAACCTGATCAGTATTAATATAAACGTTTTGGAGGTTGTTAATTGAATTTTTTGTTCTGAAATAACGAAATGAAGGTCCCATTCCAAATAATTCATTTAAATAAAAAGTAACATCAGCACCTGCACCAAAACCAGACCTTATTTCTTTCATATAGGATTCCAGTTCCTGAGGTATATCATCTATAGATTTTGGGTATATATATCCGTAGCTACCTTGGATATTAAGTTTAATTTTAGGATATTCTGAATTTCCTTGGATCGTCTGAGTCGTATTTTTTATTTCTGGCTCTGATAAATCTGTAAAGAGAATGCCTAATGCATCTTTTTTTGTAATTAAGGTTTTAACAAGCTCGCCTTTCGAATTGGGGGCATTAAGATATATATTTTCTTTATCAAAAGCTGAAATCATATAAGGGTCGAATTGTCCGGAATTCCTTAAAATGTAATTTTTGCTGGTTTTTAGTCTTGTATCTGGTACCTGAACATTAAAAACGATGCTTTTTACTTTATCTTTTGTTATATTTGTTTTTATAATTTTATCATTATTTACTATCTCGATATTGATTATACTATCTTTTACTGATATTATATTTACATCTCGCCTTTTATCATTCATTGTAATTAAATAGTTTTCTTTTTTCATTAATAGTTTTAATGAAGCTTCATATTTTTCCTTATATACTAACAACCTGGGATCATTTATTGTATTTTCAAAACCACAAATAAAAACTCCACTTTTATTAATTGATTTTGAACTCCAGGTTTTTATATCTGTATAGTAAATTTCCTTTCTGTTAATTGAATCAATCCAGCAACGTATTGTATCATACGTAATTTTAGGAATAATAATCTCATCTTCAGCCTTATAAAAATTACAGCTTAAAACGTTATTTATATTGATTGTAATCGGGTCCGATGCGTTAGTTTCTTTAAATAGAATATAATTACTTTCAAAGAGGATTATTTCACCCGTTAATGCTTCAATACTGCTTTCGGAAACAATTATATAATCTTGTGACTTTATATTGTAACTATAAATATATAGACCGATAAGGATTAAGAGGATATTTCTTTTCATCTTGCATTTTATAATAAAGACAATTTATTATTCTATTACCCTAAAATTAGATAATAATTATTTTGTTTATCTGATAAAATAATGTATTATTCTTTAATCTGCAATATGAAATTCAAGATTTAATTCATTAGCATATTGTTGTACTTGATTTTGTATTTTTTCTGGAGGTAATGAAAGGTCATAATAATTTTCATTCCAACACTGTTTAAGCCATCCTTCACCAATCCATGTTACCCATTCTTCTTCGGGTATTTTACTTAGAAGGATCTTTAGTGGGGGAACACCGGTTACGGCATATCCTCCATAAGTTACTTCATTGTATGTTTTTAAACGGTTTGTTCCCGGGAGTAACGAATAGTTCCAGTCGCTGCCATTTGGCCAGCTGTAAAGCTCCCATCCTTTCATGGAGTGATAGAATGTTATTGTGTCAGGATCAATTCTGGTTAACGGAATGGGTTCTTTGGTTTCAATATCGGATTTGGAACATTTGTTAAACGATGCTATCACAGCAGTGACGAGTAATGCAGAGAGCAGTATTTTCTTCATAATGTAAGGTTTTATTTGAAGATGATGATGTGCATGAAATGGTTGCGTGAGACAAGATATATTTTTAAAATAGCTATTGGGTAGTAGAGACACCGTGCATGGCGTCTCTACTACATTAAAAGGTTTGTTGCAAGGTGGCAATGCATGGCGTCCTTACAACATAATATTATTCCGGTATTTTTGGAAAATAATCCTCAGGATTTACTCTTTCCCCGTCTTTCTTTACCTCATAATGGAGATGAGGACCAGTTGCTTTTCCAGATTGGCCAACCTGGCCAATAATATCGCCGCATTTTACTTGTTGTCCTTCTTCTACATTATATTTCAATAAATGGGCATACAAGGTAGAATAACCATACGTATGATCAATAATAATATAGATTCCATAACCGTTGCTTTCAATAGTTCCCTCCATTTTTCGTACGATCCCATCAGCAGTGGCCACAACGGATGTGCCTAAAGGTGCGGAAAGATCAACTCCATAATGAAATTTATGTATTTCTTTATTATTAATGGTAGTATCAGTCCTACCATACTTCTGGGTGAGTTTTACATTATCACCTTCAACAGGTAAAATACTTGGAATATTTCCTGAGTTTTGAACAGTTGAAGAAATGTCATCCTTTACAAGAATAACTTCGTTGTACTTACTTGATGTTGCTGCTAAAAGCACCAACACAAGTGGTAAAGCAAATAGAAATTTGATATATGCTCTTTTTTTAGATTTTATTTTTGAAATCATAGCCATTCGTTTTTTAGTCAGTGAATAATTAAAACCGCTGGCCATGCAGTAAATAGTAGCTTCACGTACCTGGTTCAATAATATGGATTGATATGTTAAATGATCCACGCCCGATGCTATTACACTGGCATCGGCGGTGTATTCGTGAAGTTCAATTACTGCCTTGCGCAAGCGGTAGGCGAAAGGATTAAACCATTGCACAACGAGAAAGAATTCAACCAAAAGCACATCTAATGAATGCCAGTGTGCTGCATGTATTTTTTCATGGGGTATTATTTTATCCAATTCTTCAGGTGTTATGCCTTCTGAAGGGATAAATATCCGGTTGAAAAATGAGAAAGGTGCAGCTTTAGCATTAATCTTTATGAATTTAATCTTTCCTTTAGTTGTTTGTTCTGCTTTTTTACTAAAGGAGAGCTTCCAGATTCCAGCCAGACGTATAATATATCTTATAAAAAACACAATAACTCCAGCTATATAGATCATTAATACAATTCGGGTAAACGACCAATGCATAGACTCATCGATAATTGACTGATTCCACGTAGTTGTATCCAGTAAAGGAATCTCTTCAGTAAAATTGAATTGATTAATTACCGGTTCCAGCGTTGTGGGCATTTTAATATGAATCAAAGGATAAAGTGTTGAGAAAAATAAAGAGAAAAGCAGGAATACCCTGTTTAGTAAAAAGAATTTTTCTTTACGTAAAAGCAAATGATAAAAACTATAGAATAAAGCCAGGCTAATACCTGATTTTATCACAATACTTATCAGGTTATTCATTTTTCACTCTTTTTTTGTTCTATTTGTTCATCAATGATTTTCTTCAAATGTTCCAGTTCGGCCAGGCTGAGATTATTATCCTTTGCAAAAAATGAACTAAAATGGTTAACAGAGTTTCCAAAGAAATTCTTCACTATGGTTTTTAGTGATCTTTTTGCATATTCATTTTGTTGAATTTTAGGATAATACTCATTGATCTTGCCATAGGTGTTGTACCCGATAAACCCTTTTGTTACCAGCGACTTTATAAACGTAGCTACTGTTGTAGGTGCCGGCCTGGGTTGAGGAAACTGATCAATGATATCTTTCAGAAAACCTTTCTCAATTTTCCAGAGATATTGCATCACTTGTTCTTCTGCTTTGGTTAATTCTTTCATAATGCAATTATACGACTAAAAAATTAGTCGTGCAACTAAATTTATAGAAAAGTTAATTTTTTTATTAAAAATCCTCTGATATTCCCCGATGGGGTGGATTTGCAGAAAGGGCATATTTTGCGGATAGATTATTGATTTTTGATCTAATTGCCCCATCGGGGGATATCAGACCAGAATAATTTCACTTTGTTACCTTCTGTATCTGTCCTGAAATAACCAGTAGAATCGATAAAAACTCCCTGCAATTTTCCTGACGGCACCATGTAGGAAACATCGGTGGCAATTACCTGTTCATTAAAAAGCGTAGTTATTTCATCCACATATGTATGTCCTACCACTATTTTTGAAGCTCCGAAATAGGATAAAAGATCCCTGAGCTGTTCGGCATCCATTTTATAAGCATAGGAAGGATTATTGTCTACATAACCTCTGTACCACAATGGTCCTTGTAATCCCAGTAAATATGCCGAGAGTATGGTATCACATTCTGTTTTGGGATTGTTCAGATAACAATGGATATTTTTATTTATCTGATCCATATTTAGACCTTTTTCCATAAGAGGACTATACAAACCGCCATGTGTAAACAAAATATCGTTTATACGAATTACAACATTTTTATTCCTGAGCCATTGCCCCAAAGTAGTAGTTTTATCAAATAAACGGGTATAATTTACATTCAGCAGGTCGCACAAGAACATATATTTATCAGCAATATATCTTACATCTCCTTGTAAATTCATTATTTCATGATTTCCCAGTATGAGGTGAACCTTACCTCCTGCAAGTTCTGCCTGTTGTTCCAGTTTATAGATCAGCCATAAACATTCAGTTACCTTATCCCCCCTGTCCATTACATCACCTAAAAATACCAGGTGACCATTACCCCAAATCCATTGGTTCTTTTCATCTATTATGTGATTTTGAAAGAGCAATTTAATAAGAGGGTCATAACCTCCGTGTATATCGCCTACAATGAATATTTTCTCCACATTTTCAAAAATTGACGTATCGGGATTATATTCTACATCAATTTTATAATAGCTGCTATCTCCTGATAAACCATTAAATTCAATAAAATGATCAGAGGTTTTAATAGTCATTTTTTCTTTATAGGATTTATATGGAGAATGTTTGTGTACAAGGTAAGTTATTGTAGCCCTTGTATTCGATTTATTCCATGTAATATGCGGACCTTCGGTATAATCGGGCAAATTGTTTTTATACGCTTGCCTTAAAATATGCGCAATTTCCTGGTAATTTGCTGAAACGGCATAGTAGTAGGCAGTGTATCCCCTGTGGTTTTTATGTTCGAGGCGGGCTCCTTTTCTTATCAGAAATTTTACAAGTTTCTTATTGCCATTGATAGATGCATAAATCAATGTACTGTTTTTATGATCATCAACTCTATTAACGGATGCTTTATGTTTAAGTAAGCATTTGGCAATTTTTTGCTTATTTAGCTGACAGGCCCACAATAAGGGAGTTTTGCCATTCGATGCTATTTCAAGGTCAGCACCCTGATGTATCAGGCAACGTGCAATTTCATCCTGCTTATTGATAATGGCATAATTAAGGGGAGTTACCTGATCTTTGCCGAAAGTGCTGTTTATATTATCAGGAGTAATAAATTGTCTGACATATTCAGTATTTCCGTTTCTAATAGATAGAAGTAAAAGGGAGTCATCCATTGAAGTTTGGGCGCTAACAAGAAGAGGAGTAACGAAAAATATGAATATAATAACACGTCTTATCATTCTTTTATGGTATTATGATAAGAACAAAAATAGGGATAATTGGTTGATAATTGCTATTTCAAAAGATTATCCAGTACTACATGCGAAACTTTAAAAACTGTTCCATGTCGCGTCCCTTCCGGAAACTCAATTTGATCGCTGATATCTGTCCAGGTTTTCAGGTCACCCGATTTCATGGCATTCATCTTTTTTTGCCGGTACATATCGTAATAAACTATCCATTCATCACCAATTTTTATTGCAGTGGGGCCTTCTGACCATGCCGGTGTAAATGGGTTTCCGGCATCTTCGTAAGGTCCTGTTAGGTTTTTGCTGGTAACCAATCGAATATCTTTTGCAACTTTAGGGAACTTGGTTTCATTTTTAATAAACATGAGGTAGGTATCTCCGTTCTTTTGTATGGTTGCATCAATAGCGCAAAAGCCGGGATCATAAAATAGTTTTGTTTCGGTAAAGGTTTTAAAATCTTTTGTAGTGGTACAATATATTCGATGGTTCAATCCGCTTTCTGCAGAAGAATCGGTTTCCATAAATTTACCAGGTATGGTTGACGACCAGTAGATGATGTATTGTTTATTTATTTCGTCATAAAAAAGCTCCGGAGCCCAGCTGTTTCGTGTTATGGAATCAAATGCCATAACCGGAATATATTGTTGTTCTGACCAGTGAATAAGATCTTTGGAGCTGGCATATCCAATACCTTTATCCCACCATGAAACTGTCCATACAAGATGGAAGAGCCCGTCAGGACCCTGGATGATGCAGGGATCGCGCATAAGCTTGTCGTTTGTAAGCTCCGGCACCAGGAATGAACTGTCACCATGTAAAGGAGTAAATTTGTAACCGTCCGTACTATACGCAAGGTGTAAACCATCTTCACCTTTTCCTTTAAAGTAGGAAAACATGTATACAGTTTCTTCTTCCTGTGAACATGCGTTTAATGTAATTGTCACTAATAGTATCGATATTAGGTTTCTCATGGTCACTTATTTATGTAAGATGGTTAAAATTACCATTTCATTTTTATATTACAAAACATTTCATTTTTAAGTTTATTATTCACATTATCAGGAAAATAAAAAAATATTTATCTATAATTTAAAAATATTTCCGCATTATTGTTATATTCTTTTGCTCTATTTCGTCGAATATTAGAAAAATGAATGAATGGAAAAAGAGTTTACAGAATTGTTGCATAAACATCAGGGGATAGCACATAAGGTTTGTAGTATCTATTTTTCCAATCGGGTAAATAAAGATGATTATTTTCAGGAGTTGGTAATTCAACTATGGAAAGCATTTCCAACCTTTAAAAAACAGTCCAAATTTTCAACCTGGATGTATAGGGTCTGCCTAAATGCTTCAATTGATATTTTGAGGAAGGAAAAAAGTCAACCTACATTTGTTCAATACATAGCACAGGATGAAATTGAATATCCTAAAGAACAGGGCGATAACCAGGTTAGGCTGTATAACGCTATAGAACAATTGTCGTCCCTAAATAAGGCTATTATTATTCTTTATTTGGAAGATTATAGTTATAAAGAGATTGCTGAAATTGTTGGTATTACAGAAGGTAATGCAGGCACAAAAATTAACAGGATTAAGTTAGAAATTCAAAAAATATTGAATCATGGAAACTAACGAATTGAAAAAAATATGGAATACATTGGCTGAAACCAAGCTAGTTAACAAAGAAGTTGCTATGGAAAATATAAAACAAATAATTACTCAAAAAGGGAATGGGGTTATTTCAAAATTATCACGTAGATTCCATAAGGATATTTTAGTTGATATAATAAATACATTATTAGTTGGAGGAATTATTGTATTTGTCTTCATTTTTCAATCCCGGTTTGGTATTGAAAAGCGTGCCCATATATTTCTTTTTCTTATTGAAGCATTCTTTATAGTAAAATTATTACGTGACCATACTAAGTACAAATTACTCAATATGTCGAAACTTAACAATTCCATAAAAGAAAGTACGATTGATGCACACCGAAAAATTAAAAGAAGGATTATTCAGGATGGATTGTTTAGCGGTATATTTTTAATGTTATGTAACATTTATGCTATAGGCATTTATTTCAGAGCTTTTGGAAACGTAAAATCAATTGATTTTTCTCATTTTAATAGTCAGATGATTGGTTTTATTATATTGATATTTTTACTTTTATTTATTGTAATTTTCCCTATAGTTATGAAATCTTTTTATAAAAAGAAATATGTTGCATTAATGGATGAGATTGAGGCAACGATTAAGGAATTAAACGAGGATATATAATAAAATACAAAGTATCATGAGCCCGTTTCAAAAAGATTTCATTCTAAGGATGATTGAAATGATTGGTGAATTTGTTGCTTTATTACTTGGGTTAATAAAGAAAGGGGAGATAGAAGAAGCAACAAAATCTCTGGACAATGCCTATACTACATTTTTGAGGGAGGATGCTGCGTTTTTCAGAAATATTTCCATTAATAAACTAACCGATACACTTGTACAAAAGCATAATTATACCAACAAACACCTGGAAGTTCTTGCCGGGCTTTTTTATGCAGAAGCAGAATTGCGTTTTGCTAAAGAAGATTGGAAAAGAAGCCGGGAGTATTATCAGAAATCACTTCTGTTATTTGATTTTGTTGAAAGGGCTGATAAGGCTTTTTCAATGGAAAAGCAGATGAGGAGGGAAGAAATAAACAGCCGGATAGAAGAAATAGCTATCCGGCTGAATGAAATGTAAAATATTAATTTCTATTAATCACAAATTTTCTACACTCAAGGTTGTCATTGTCTATAATGATCTTTGCAAAATATACACCTTCAGGTAATTGTTGAATATTGATACGGATTGCCCTATCATATGAAAATTTATTGTTAAGCATAGTTTTCCCTTGGATGTCAATTATTTCAACCTGAACATCAGTATAGGGCTTTCCAATTTTTAAAGATAATTTATCCTGCACAGGATTGGGATATATCTCAACAGGGCCAATGAATTCATCATTGTTTACATCATCCCAGATGATAGAAAACAATCTGATATGGTCAATCATCCATCCCTCCATTCCATTATCAATACTGTCACTTATAAAATTAAATCGAAGGATAAGAGTATCGTGTGGATAAAGGGAATTTGATTTAATTATTACTGTCCATCCGAAATATGTATTAATCCAACCATCGGATTTACCTGAAAATCCCAATTCCCCATTGTATAGGCTGTCAAATTCTGTGTATAAGTTTTGGCCTATATCTAAGGTATATTCGTAATCAGTGTCGTTTAGCAGGTTATTCCAGGTTTCTCCTTTATCGTGTGAAATGGTTATGTACCCTCCATCCTTCAATGTATCCGTGTCATATTTATGTTTAAATTGGACATAACTGTTAGAGGGATGATACAGCGAATTTGAAGGAGTTATTCTAATATCAAAATAAGAATGGTTACCAACAGGATAGTTGTTTAATGAGTCTGTAAGAATTGCTTTTTTGGATGCATAAGCAGAATCAAAAAATATTTTCCGTGGTCTGGCAATTTGCCAAATATTCATTTGCGAAGTATCCAGTATAAGATCGGGGTGAGAGGTTTCAAATGTAATTGAATCCCAAATTTGTAATTTCATCCATGGTTCCTGTGAATATACCATAATACGGCAAAAAAGAATTGATAGGATGATAATTTGTGTTCTCATGTTATAGTAGTTTAAATTAATACTTTCTCAAAACTTTTTTAATGTTGCCGTTTCTTCATCAAAAATATTATTTTTTTTAGATATACCAAGCGATAGCAAACAATTTTATTTTAATCCTTATCTTTACACTTTTTATAATTGACGATGACGGTTGATGTATTTTTTGAGCTATTTTTAGAGGAATTAAAAGAAAGCCCCGAGTTGCATAAATACTATAAATTTTTGCAGGGTAAGAAATCTTTTGGATTCCGAAAAGCATATTTCAGTCAACGGTTGCAATATATTTCTGATAATATCCAAGATAAAAGTTCAGTAATTTGGGACTGTGGTTGCGGCTATGGAACTACGGCATTATACCTGGCAATGAATGGGTACAGGGTTAAAGGGTCGACTCTTGAGTTTTACTATGAGCAGATTGAGAAACGAAAAGCCTGGTGGTCAAGACATGGGGATACAAGTTTGTTCGAGGTGTCATATGAAAATATATTTGATTCACATCCGGAATCTGCAACTATAGATATAATAATACTTCAGGATACATTACATCATCTGGAACCTGTTGGAGAGGCTATATACATTCTTCATAAAGTACTAAAACCGGGAGGGTATATCATTCTTATAGAAGAAAATGGCAATAATATAATTCAGAATGCAAAGTTATTAATTCATCGGGGCAATAAACGTGTGATTGAACTGTATGATGAGAAACTGAAGAAGACTTTTTTGCTGGGAAATGAAAACATTCGAGGGCTTAAAAAATGGGAAAAAATATTCGGACAGGAGGGATTACAAGTAGATGATGCACTGATAAAATACATCCGTATATTACCACCATTTAGTTTCAAAGGCAATGTAAATGAGAATATTGCCCGTGAACAAAAAATAATAGATCGCAACAGGTTATTAAAAAAAAGATTTGCTTTTGGACTAAATATGATAGTAAGAAAACCTTTATAAAAAAGAATGAAGATTGCTATAAATACACGTTTGTTATTAAAGAATAAACTTGAAGGGATTGGCTGGTTTACTTTTGAAACATTGAAACGAATAACACAGGCACATCCAGAGCATGAATTCATTTTTCTTTTCGACAGGCCCACCAATCCGGAATTTATATTTGGTGATAATGTAAAAACGGTTGTCATTAATATACCTGCTCGTCATCCGGTATTGTGGTACCTTTTTTTTGAATGGGGAGTTACGAAGGCTCTTAAAAGGAATAAAGCAGATCTCTTCCTTTCAACAGACGGATGGATCTCACTTCGAAGCAAAGTGCCATCGGTAAATGTAATTCACGACCTGAATTTTGTACATCACCCGGAATATATAAAACCAGTAACACGAATTTATTATCGATTTTTTTTCAAGAAATTTGCCCAACGACCGATAAGGCTTGCTGCAGTTTCAGAATATACACGTCAGGATATACATAAAACCTTTGACGTTCCATTGGAGAAGATTGATGTAGTTTATAACGGTTCCAATGATTTTTACAAACCTCTTTCTAATGAGGAGAAAGAGATCGTACTTGAAAAATATACAAATGGCGTACCCTATTTTGTATTTATTGGGGCTTTACATTATCGAAAAAACCTGACCGGCCTTTTTAAAGCATTCGATCTGTTTAAGGAAGAGAATAATGTACTACATAAGCTGGTAATTGTTGGAGGTAAAAAATGGTGGAAAGGAGAAATAGCAGAGACCTACAATGCTATGAAATATCGGGATGAAGTTATTTTATTAGGCCGTGTGGAACCTGAAGAACTTAACAATGTTTTATCATCTGCCCTGGCATTAATGTATGTTTCTTTTTTCGAAGGGTTTGGCATACCTATTATTGAAGCATTTAATGCAGGCACTGCTGTAATTACCTCAAACACAACTTCTATGCCCGAAGTAGCCGGCGATGCGGCTGAAATTGTGAATCCTTATTCCATTGATTCGATTGCAAAGGCCATGGAAAAAGTAGCCTTTGATGAGGATTATCGAAAGTTACTTATTGAAAAAGGATTTAAGCGTAAAGAATTGTTTAGCTGGGATATAACAGCTTATAAATTATGGCAAACAATTGCAAAGGTCCTATAATTTTTATTTATTATAAACTTATTCTATCCCTATAACCATTTATTCCATTAATCCAATTATACAACAATCCTAGCTATTATTTCCATGTTATAGAAACCTTCCCATTGTTCATTATCAATTATTCATTATCCATTACTCTATCCTGCCCAGTTCTCCCGATCCAGACTCCTGTACTGTATAGCCTCGGCCAAATGCTCCGGGCCAATCTTTTCTGAGGCTTCCATATCCGCGATGGTCCGGGATACTTTCAGTATCCGGTCATAAGCCCTTGCAGATAATCCAAGTTTTTCCATCGCATTTTTTATTAGCGAAGTCCCCGTGCTGTCCAGTTCGCAATATTTGCGGAGCATCTTAGAGTTCATCTGTGCATTACAATGAATACCCTCAACCTGCCTGAATCTTTCAGCCTGTACTTTCCGGGCATTCACAACCCGGTCTCTTATTGTACTGCTGGGTTCGGATTCCCGTAGCTCAGATAATTTATCAAAAGGTACAGGAACAACTTCTATATGAATGTCAATACGGTCCAGTAATGGGCCGGAAATTCTGTTAAGGTATTTTTGGACTACCCCGGGTGTACAAACACAGTCTTTCTCAGGGTGGTTGTAGTATCCACAGGGACAAGGATTCATACTGGCTACCAGCATAAAACTGGCCGGATATTCAACAGTAAATTTCGCCCTGGAAATGGTTATTACCCGATCTTCCAAAGGTTGGCGCATCACTTCAAGAACGGTACGTTTAAATTCGGGTAGTTCGTCAAGGAAGAGTACCCCGTTATGTGCAAGTGAGATTTCACCAGGCTGGGGGAAAGAACCGCCGCCGACAAGAGCTACATCGCTGATTGTATGGTGTGGCGAACGATATGGCCTGCTGGTCATAAGGGAGGTGTTTTTATCAATGCGGCCGGCTACGGAATGTATCTTGGTAGTTTCCAAAGCTTCCTGTAATGTGAGCGGGGGAATGATGGTGGGTAACCTGCGCGCGAGCATCGTTTTGCCGGCGCCCGGGGGGCCAATCAATATGATATTGTGTCCACCTGCTGCAGCAACTTCCAAAGAACGCTTCACATTTTCCTGGCCTTTCACATCCTCAAAACCCATCTCATACTTGTTTACATTCTCAAAGAATTCTTCCCGGGTATTTACGATGGTTGGCTCCAATTGCCCGTTACCCTGAAAAAAATCGATAACTTCTTTAATATTTTCAATACCATAAACATCCAGATCATTAACCACTGCTGCTTCTCGTGCATTTTGCCGGGGTACTATAAGGCCTTTAAAACCTTCTTCTTTTGCTTTGATGGCGATGGGCAACGCTCCTTTTATGGGTTGTAACCCCCCATCCAGTGAAAGTTCTCCCATAATAACGAAATTCTCAAGGCTGGTAGAAGGTATTTGCTCAGAGGCGGCAAGAATTCCAACTGCCAGGGGAAGGTCATAGGCAGAGCCCTCCTTCTTTATATCGGCAGGGGCCATGTTTATGACCACTTTTTTACCGGGTATTTTATATCCGTGGGTGTGCAGGGCTGAGTCTATGCGCTGCTGACTTTCTTTTACTGCATTATCAGGAAGGCCAACCAATAAAAAGTTTATGCCTGTAGATATATTTACTTCAATCGTGATGATGGATGCGCTTATTCCGTATACCGCACTCCCAAATGTCTTTACCAGCATGTTTTACGTATCGTCTTGGGTTTTTAATAAGGATGCAATATACTAATGATTTTGTTTCTATGGTAGTTTTTCTGATTAAAATCGAAATGCTTTTAAGTTATATAGATTAAAGCCTATTGTAGTAGCTTAATTTAAATTACAATTATATGGCGAGGAGATAATTAATTTGAAATCTCATTAGACTTTTGCTTTTCAATCTCACGTATTAAGTTTAATAAATAGGTTCTAGTATTTTTATTCATTTTAGATTCACTTTTTCCTAACCATGTCATTAAAGGTTCAAAAGAATATTTTTTTTTCTTAAGATCATATATTTTATATAAGGAACTAATATAATTGCCAATTGAAGGCATTTTAATTTTATTTGATAGTATTCCTTTTATATGCAAGATTATTTTATAATTTAGTTTAATCTCCCCTGATAAAAAAGTTGAGTCAAGTAATTTTTCAATTTTTAGGATTAGTGTAGTATTATTATTAATAATACCTATTAATAATGAGTTTAAAATTGTTCGAATTATTAAAAAGTTATTCTCTTTAATTTCTTTTTTAATATCCTTTTCTGTAAATTTTTCTAATATTTTTATGATATCTTTTTCGGCATTTTGGTATTTCCCGATTTCAAAATACCCTAAACTTCTAATATAATATGAATTAATATTTTCTGGATCTAAATTAATTGAACGTGAAACATATTTAATTGAATTAACAAAATCATTTTCATAATAAAAAACCCTACTCTTATAATAGTACGCCCAACTATTTTTTGAATCAATCTTTATCACTTTATTAAAATAGCTTAAGGCTTTTCTGATGTCATCATTATTATAAAATAGAAAGACTCCATAATTTAAATTTACCATACGAGAATCAGGAAATAGTTTAACCATTTTCAAATAGATTTCTTTAGCTTCTGGTATGTTCTTTTCATAGTTTTCTATTAGATCAACATATCTTATCCAATACTTTGTTGACTCTTTATCTATTTCTAATGATTTTATGAAATATTTTTTGGCCAGCTCTATATCATTATTTTTATGTAATTGAAATAATCCATAATCATCAGTAAATTCTGCTTCATTTGGATTTAATTCTATAGCTTTTAAAAAGTATTTATTTGCTTCTTTCTTTCTATTTTTATTTGCTAAAAAATTAGCATAGTTATTAATTAAATATGAATTACTAGGATAATTTTCTATTAATTGGTTATATAATAACCCTTTTTTAGTATCATTATGTTCAGTTCTAATGTCAAGCATTTCTGGTGGATAATGATAAATTGAAAGAGTTTTATCAATAAGGGTTAAGATTTTCCTCTCTTCCTTGGATAGATTAAAAATAGAATTTTTATTATTTTCAATTTCGCTATCATAAAGAACTTTTATAAGCTTTTTACTTAAGTCGTTTATTGGCAATTCGAGTATAAGTGTAACATAGTTTTTTATGGTTTCTTTATTTATGTTATTACTTATTAAACCTTTAACAAATATGATTGGTATAGATAAGTATTCGTTGTTTTTATCTTTCTCATCGTCCGATTTACATATATTATTAACTAAGGAAAATGCCTCTTCAAACAAAGAGTATTTAAGTAGTTCAATAATAAAAATTTTAAATATCAAATTTGTATTTTCTTTTTTATTCATTATTATGCTGCATGGACAATCGTTTCTAATATTAGGACAATTTTTATAGTTTGTACGAAAAATCATTGCTATTTTGAATAAAGCATCTTTTGTACAACCTTGGTTTAATGTTTGGATAAGGTTTTCAAGATGAGTTAAATCATTTGTATTTTCACCACCTGCTTTTCCATAAATTAATATTTCATCATAATAATTTCTTTTAAACTGTCCATTTTGACAATTGTATGTTGATAAATACTTAAGTTTTAAGTATCTATTAATTATTTCTGTGTCAGAATATAAGACAGTAATAAACCGGGCTAACATCCCAATGATTCCATCTCGATTATCAGTTAATTCAATACAGAAACGCATCATTGGTTCTGCTAATTCATATAAGTTATCTCTTCCTCTTCGATGTGCTTCAACGAAACCCTTATTTTGTAATTCATACATTTGTTTAGAGGTGCCACCAGGAGAAAGGAAACATTCTTTTGTTATAACGGAACCTAATTGAGGATTATGTTTTAGTGCTAAAAAGTGAATTATCTTTTGTTGTTGAGGTGGTAAATATCTAAGAAAAGATTCATAATAAGGTTTAAGCTTATCAAGTGTCTGCAAAAATGGTTTTGCCATATCACTCTTTATATCATTTTTTAAAAATTCATAAAATAGAGCAATAAGCCTATGGTTACCACTAGATAAAAAATGTATTGATTTCATCTGACTTATACCTTGGACTGTTTGTAAATGAGCTTTCAAATCAATTGGTCCTTCAATATTAGCAAGGGTTTTTAAGAATGTTTTTGTCTCTGCTTCAGATAAACGATTTAAGTGTATAATTTGGAAAAAATTATGAAATGGCTTATCCTCATTTTGTATATCTGTGAATAAAACTTGACTTGTTGCTATTAAGATAATTTTTTCATATTGTTGGATAAAATCTCTCAGTTTGGCTTGACCAGCCTTTTTTAAACCACTAAATACATCATTAATGTTTTCAATTAGAATAATAAGTTTCTTTTCTTTTAGAAAAGTTAATAGGAATTCTTTGGCTTTATCTTCTCTTTCATGTTGTGATAAATTCTTTAATGTACCTATTTTATTTTTCCATTCTTCCTTCTCCGTTTCTGTATCATTCCATCTAATAAATGCCTCAAAAATTCTAACAAATAGAGAGAACAGTGAATCAATACCAATTTCCTCTTCTGCCATATATGCGATTTCAGCTTTCTCTTTTATTGTTTTATTTGAATTGAATCTATTAAATAGCACTTGGATTATATGAGTTTTTCCACTGCCTCTTGGACCTATAATTAGATGTTGAATACTAAGATAGCTTGATAAAGCATTATTAACACTTTTTTCTATTGCATCTACAATTTTTTTTCTACCAACAAGTAATTCTTCTAACTTTTCTGGGCTCTCAGTTTTTGAATTGAAAATAAGCATTTTAATTAAATTATGATAAATTAGTACTCCACCATTTTTTTAGTAATTTATATTTAAAACAATAAAATCTATTACCATCACGAATATCTCTATTCAAGTATAAGTCATCAAAAAGTTTCTTTAAAATAAATTTAATATCATCAGGTTGAATTTTTTTATGTGCTGCAATAACATTATAAATGTCATTTTCATATATAAATTCATCTTTCTTTGCTAAGAAATTCAGAATTCTTAACGCAATATCCTTAACATTATCTTCATAATATGTATTGATTCTATCAGAAAAATGATTAAATTGTCCTTGATTACCTGGAGCAGAAACTAATTTTTCAATTACTAATTCGATGTTGCTTCTATTAATTACCTCGTTTTGGATTTCTATCTCTTTAATAATTAAATCAATATAAAAAGGTAAATAATCCACTTGATTACATAATAGTTCTATTAAATCTTCGGAATTTGATTCTATTTTTACTTTTTTTGTTTCCACCAAATACATAGCTAGCGATTTGGCATCATCAAGTGTCATAGCATCAAGTATTTCTAAACTCATATCATTAATAGGTGCTCCAGCATAATTATGTTCTTGCCTTAAAATATTTAAAACCACATTAAAACCAATAGAACCACAGAAGATAAATTTTATTCCTTGATCTCCATATAGTTGCCTAATTTCCCTTAACGTATCAAGCATTTCTATTGCCTGTAAAGCTAAATCATACTCTTTGATAAATTTGTAGAGCATCATTGGAAATTCATCAATCATGATTAGTACAGTTTTCCCCCTATTAATTTCTATTAAATCCTCAATTATCCTTTTTAATGCCTCTTTCCAATGCGGTCTAAATGATGGTAGTTTCATATCTTTTATCTCCTTTCCAGCAAAGTTTTTTTCATACCATGTTAATAACCGGCTTGATTTATCTTTAATCAATTCTGCTTCTTTTAATTGTTGAAATAAGTCGTGTATGAATTCTTCAGGATTTGATTTACCTTCAACGATTAAAAAAACAGGTATAAATTCGTCTGGATGTTCAGAGGTCATTTTTTTTAAAACCATAGTTTTTCCCATTCTACGATGTGATGAAAGAACTATACTTCGGGTTTTTAAGACAATAAAAAAATTGTTTATTTCAATTAGTCTTCCTATTATCTTTTGACTTTCAAATCTCATTGGTTTTTTCATCAAATATAAGATAAAATTATCTTACGACAAAATTATCTTACGACAAATTAATCTTACATCCAAAAATTGTAAAGGAAAGGATTACATTTTACAATTATAGATTAAACTACTCTTCGTGATTAAAACATTCAATTTTCTAATAAATAATAATTCATACACGTATTGGCATTTTCTCAATTTTTAATGTAAAATCTCTTCTTCTTTTATAATTGACAAGAATTATGGCAAAAAAGAGGGGAAAGCAGTTGGGTTCCCAGCCTTATACTTTTAATGAGATTTCTTTTTATTTAGAGATTGTGTAAAAGTTTTGCATATTGTCAATAGTGTATGTCATTATTTAATCAATGAAAATTAATTATTTCTACTTTGACACATTTAAGTTACTGAATAATATCTATTTATATCATTTTGTCGAATAAAGTGTCTATAGGCAATCTGTTTTATTA
>JAFGOZ010000301.1 GCA_016926235.1 Bacteroidales bacterium
GTTAGAAGATTTATCATGGATGTTTCATTTTAAAAATGTTTATAGTTCAAAAATACTCAGGTATTTTCAATTTTCAAAGTTGTTATCATATAATATTTTCACTTCTTGAAGCAGCATGCACCCCTTTAACCTTTTTTAACCTTTCTACAAAAGCATCCAGGTATTGTTTATTACGCACCAATACGGTAATAGTTCCTTCAAAATCCGTATTTTTATTGTTAAAATTAATGGAACGTAAATTTACTCCAATATCTTTTGATATAAGTTCTGTAATTTTCCCCAGGGTTCCTCCTTCTTCATTACCACTTATCTTGATACTTGTCTGGAATCCTGTGTCTCCCTCTGTATTAGTCCATTTAGCTTTTACAACCCGGTAGTTGTATTTTGAGAGAAGTTGCGCAGCATTTGGACATGTCATACGATGCACCTTAATACCCTCACCAACAGTTACAAACCCGAATACGTCATCACCAAAAACAGGGTTGCAGCATTTAGCGAGTGAAAAACCAACTCGCCCAATTTTATTATCAATCAGCAAATAGTCATCTTTATGCCCGTCAATAAAGTCTTTTATGTCATTCAGAGGTGTTTTCTTGGTTTCTTTTTCTATGGTTTCTTTGGTTTCTTCATCCGGGGTTGACAGGTATACTTTTATTTCTCCCAGATCAATTTTTTCAGTGGCAATAAGAGAGTAAAGGTCAGTTGCTGTTTTCAGACGATATTTGGATAATAATTTCTTAATATTCTCATCGTTGAAACCAATTTTCCAGTTTCGTAAGCGTCGTTGTAAAATTTCTCTTCCGTTATCGGCCTCTTTCAAACGTTCTTCTCTTAGCGATTGCTTAATTTTCCCTTTGGCTTTTGAGGTAACCACAAATTCAAGCCATTCCCGCTTTGGCACTTGGTTCTTGGAGGTGAATATTTCAACCTTGTCCCCGTTTTGTAATTTATGGCGTATGGTAACATTTTTTCCATTCACTTTTGCGCCAGTGCAGGTATCACCAACATTGGTATGAATATCATAGGCAAAATCCAGGACGGTAGCATCTTCAGGAAATTTTCGCAAATCCCCTTTGGGTGTGAAAACAAATATTTCGTTGGAATATAAACTCAATTTGAAATCATCAATAAACTCATCCGTATCTGTACCAGGAGATTCCAGTATCTCTCTTATTTTAGTAATAAAGTCATCTATTGTATTATCACTCTTTTGTCCTTTGTATTTCCAGTGTGCTGCAACCCCTTTTTCCGCTACTTCGTTCATGCGTTCGGTACGAATCTGTACTTCTACCCATTTACCACCCGGTACAACAACAGTTGTGTGCAGCGATTCATAACCGTTACTTTTAGGTACTGATATCCAGTCACGCATGCGCTTTGGATTTGGCTGATAGATATTCGTAACAATGGAGTATACTCTCCAGCAATCTGGTTTTTCATTTTCACCTTCACTTTTTAGAATAATCCGGATGGCAAAAAGATCATAAATTTCTTCAAACTCTACATTTTGCCGTTTCATCTTATTCCATATGGAGTAGATAGACTTTGGCCTTCCTTTTATTTCAAAATCAAAACCTTTGCCTTCCAGTGATGTTTTGATAGGTTTAATAAAGTCCCGAATGAATTTATTACGTGCAGTACTGGTTTCTTTAAGTTTTCGTTCAATGTTAAAATACACATCAGGTTCGATATATCTGAGTGACAGATCTTCCAATTCCGATTTAACAAGATATAATCCTAAACGGTGAGCCAGTGGGGCAATGAGGTAAAATGACTCCCAGGCAATTTGTAGTTGTAATTGGGGGTCCATGTTTTTCATATTACGCATAAATTGTAATTGGTGGGCTAAACGTATAAGAATAACCCGGACGTCACTTGCCAGGTTTAGCAAAAGTTTACGATAATTTTCGGGCTGTTCGAAGGCTTTTCCGGTACCTATGGAATATATTTTTTTTAATCCTTCTAAAATAGTTGGGATCGGATCACCAAATATGTTCCGGGTTTTTTCAATCAGGGTTTCATCTACAAAAATAGCTTCGTGCAGGATTGTACTAATTATAGAACTCACTCCCAAACCTATTTCGGTTGCTACCATTCTGGCTACTTCCAAAGAGTGTGTAATATATAGCTCTCCTGTAACTCTGCGTTTGTCTTTAATGGTTTCCAGTGCTATATCAAATGCAAGCCGGATTTTCTTTCTTTCTTTGGAGTTCATATCGCATTGGCATGCTCGCAATAATCCCCTGTATTGCTTTAATATCTCTTTCTCATCCTTTTCATTTGTGATATATTTTATCATATTTTCAGCATGTTATTCCTATAACACAAAAATAGTGAAAGTTGTTCTTTCGAGGTGATAAATGGATTAGTAAAGTTATGAATTATGGTGTTTTATTATTCCTTATCTTGAATTTTTGTATATTGCCATCCAAATAAAAGTAAAAGATGCCGATTTATAGTCACTTACGCTTTATCACGATTTTATTCTTCCTGATATTTTGCAGCAGTAATGTACATTCACAAACTAATGATTCTTTAGTAATTCATGACCTGAAGAGTAAAATTTATCAAACAGATGAGGATACTGCAAGAATTAGATTATATAATGAGATAGCAACACTCTATTATAATTACGATCAGGATAGTATGGAAGCGTATGCCAGACGTGCATATCAACTTAGTGTTAAAGAAAACCATATAGAAGATTTGGGCTATTCCTTATTAAATATAGGAAGATCATTTTATATGCGTTGTCAGTATGATTCAACCATTCATTATTATATAAATAGCTTAGGATATTTTACAGAATGCGATAATAAAGTAATGCAGGGGAGTGTATTAAACCGCATTGGTATATGCTATGGAACACTTGGTTTGTATGATTCTTCTTTGATATATTTTACAAGAGCTAAGATTTTATCTAAAAATATAGGGGATGATAAAAAGTATTGTGAGATCCTGCATAATATTGGAATTGTATATAAGCATCTGGGAAATTGGGAGAAGGCACTGGAATATTTTGAAGAATCGAAAGAAGTTACCCAAACTATTTATGGCCGTGAAGAATTGACGCCGTATTTTTATGAAATTAGCATTATACATAAGATAAGAGGGGATTATTTAAGTGCACTGGAAAATTGCCAAAAAGCACTGGAAATAGCGGAGGAATTTAACTTGCTTGATGAGCAAGCCTATGTAAACGATGAGTTGGGCTCTATTTACCTGGCTATTAATGAATACGAACATGCACTAAAGCATTTTCAAAAAGTCCTTAAATATTATAATACGACTGAGAATAAACTCGATATTTCACTGATTTACACAAATATGGGGGCGGTTTTCGAGGAACAAAACAAGTATGACTCAGCGCTCTATTTTCATACAAAAGCCCTTGAATTGCAAAAGGAGATGAATGAACTCAGGGGTATTGCGCTGTCATATTTCCATATTGGTAAAATATTTTATACTGTCAACAACTATGATAAAGCCTTAAATTATTTGAAGCAGGCTGCAATAATTCAGAAAAACCAGAATATTAAAAATGAACTTGCGGACACTTACAATCAATTGTCTTTACTATATAAACAAATTTCAAATCATGATCTGGCATTTCAATATTCACAGATGGCATATAATTTAGGTGAAGAACTTGAATCAATACCAATAATGTGTGCATCATCAAAAACAATGAGCCAGTATTATGAAAGAAAAGGAAAATACAAAGAGGCTTTTCAATACTTGAAGCTTAATAAACAATTAAGTGATAGCTTGTTAAATGACAGCCGAATTAAAGAAATAACGTCCCTGGGTTTACAATATGATTTTGATAAAAAACAAAAGGAGATAGAATATGAAAGAGACCAGGAAAAAATGATGTATAATACTGATTTGAAACAACAAAGATGGATAAGAAACTCCTTCATTTTGGGCTTTTTGGTTGTATTAATAGTTGGGGTTTTACTTTATAGAAGTTATAAAATCAAGAAAAAATCGAATGAAGAGAAAGAGGCTTTGTTAAAAGAAATACATCACAGGGTGAAAAATAATCTCCAAATGATTTCAAGTTTGTTGAGTTTGCAGACCTCAATTCAGAAAGATAGTAAAGTGAAAGAGGCGGTTTTGGAGAGTCAGAATCGTGTAAAATCGATGGCTTTAATACATCAGCTTTTATATCAGGAGGAGTCATTGTCAAAAATAAACATGAATGATTATATCGGGCAGTTATTAGGTTTTTTGAGCAGTACATTTGCTCAACCTGATAAAATTATTCAATTAGAACAAAAGATAGAACATCTAAAACTGGATATTGAAACTTCTGTGCCACTTGGATTAATTGTTAATGAACTTGTATCCAACGCTTTTAAATATGCTTTTAAAAACACAGATAATGGAAAAATTACGGTTGCATTAATTAAGGATAAAAGCGATATGATCCATTTGGTTGTCAAGGATAATGGGACAGGGCTCCCTGACGATTTTGATTATGAGAAATCCAATTCTTTAGGTATGAAGTTGGTGAGTATTCTCGCACAGCAGCTTCGTGGAGAACTAAACATAACATCTGGTGAAGGTGTAACTATCCATTTAAGTTTTAAGGAAAGGATAAGAAGTTAGAAGCACTTTAAATAATAGAATTGAAGCTTGTTCGGATAATTTTAAAAATGAATTGTTAAATGGTTAAATTGTTGAATTGTATTTTGGTTACTGTCGTTTTGACAATAGAACAATAGAACAACAGAATAATAGAACAACAGAATAATAGAACAACAGAATAATAGAACAACAGAATAATAGAACAATGTTATATATGGCTTTAGAGACTAATATTTCATGATATATTTGAATCAAATAAAGGTATTGAAACAAATATTCCGTATTTTAGCACCATAACCCTGTCTTGAATTTTAACGAATGAACAACCTGAAAACATTAATTGTTGAAGATGAGCTTGTAATTGCCGAAGACATAAAGCTTATACTGATTGAGCTTGGGTATGAGGTTGTTGGTATTGCCAGATCTTATGATCAGGCCATTGATATACTAAATCAAAATAATATTGATCTGGCTTTGCTGGATATACAATTGGATGATGATAAAGATGGTATTGAATTAGCAAATTATATAAGAGAGAATTATTCAATAGCTGTTGTTTTTCTTACTTCACATGCTGATCAGGCTACTATGAAAAGGGCTAAGGAAGTAAAACCTGATGGATATTTACTAAAACCGTTTGATAAAAAAGATTTATATACAACGATTGAAATTGGTTATGATAATTTTTTGGATCGCAATTTCATGGAAAGTCAGGTGGAAAGGATGAATCCGGAGAATGAACAAGATCTTTCAAATCTCAATTCTGTTCTTAATGACTGCATATTTATTAAGAAGGATTATTTACTCATCAAAATTCAATTCAATAAGATAAAATATATTAAGACAGAAGGCAATTACATTGAGATTTATTGTACTGATAAAAAGCATCTGGTTCGGTCAACCTTAAAGGACTTTTTACAAAAACTTCCACGGAATCAGTTTCTGCAGGTGCATAAATCCTATTCTGTAAACCTTTCACAGATTGATGCCATCAATCATACATATGTGCAAATTGAACAGGACACGATCCCTGTAGGCCGTATGTATATGGATGAGATTAAAAGGGCGTTAAATATTGATTTGTGATGAATAGCTATCAGCCATCAGCTGTTAGCTCGCTTTCCAGCTAATGTTTTTTGATTATTTATAATATATAGCATTCAGGAGTCAGGAGTCTGAATTCAGGCACCATAACATTCTCATCTTCTCACCCTCTCACAACCACCGCTGTCGCTGCTATTGCTATTGGTACTGCCACTGCCGATCCTCATCAACCTTCCCCTTTTTCCTTTTGCCTTTTCCCTTTTGCCATTCCCCTTTTCCATTATAAATTATTCATTGCAATTTCGTCCTCACAATCCCGCATTTCACAACATCTCTGCGTAGTTTATCACAAATATTTGATTTTAGCTCGCCACATATACTATTATTGTAGAGTTAGAATTATCATCCATTAAACAAGATATAATAAAAGTAACCAAACTCTCAATTATGAAGAAGAACTTAATTTCCTTTATAGTAGCATGTATTAGTATTCTTATCTTAATAAGTAACAATACAGCAAAAGCAGGTGATCACCTTTCTGATTCACTTGCCCTGGTAGCCTTATACGACAGTACAAATGGTAGTAGCTGGACTATTAATACCGGCTGGAAAACAGACACTTTAGGAGCCTGGTATGGAATAAAACTTAAAAACGGGAGAGTGGTTGAAATAGGTTTGAACGAAAATAATCTAAATGGTACTATCCCGAAGCAAATTGGCGGTCTTGATAGTCTTGAGAGGTTAATTCTCAACCATAATTACAATATCTCAGGTAGTATTCCCGCTGAGATTGGAAATCTTTCAAAATTGCTATTTTTACGACTTAACAGCAATAAACTTACAGGTAATATTCCACCGGAATTAGGAAACCTTGTTAATATACTACAAGTGTATTTAGGCAATAATGAACTTACCGGGAGTATTCCTGATGAGTTAGGAAACCTGGTTAATGCATACGACTTATATTTAAGCAGTAATTCCCTCACAGGTTCTATACCAACTTCATTAAGTAATATGGCAACTTTGCAATTACTCTATCTTGGCTATAATGATTTAAGCGGTGGAATACCTGTAGAGCTGGTAAACCTGTCAAACCTAAGATTTCTTGATTTATCAGGTAACCCGCTGGGTGATACCATACCCTCTCAATTGGGCAATATGTCAAATTTATGGAATTTACATCTGGGAGCTTGCAATCTGATTGGTTCAATCCCGGTTGCGTTAACAAATATGACAAGTCTGCAAACCCTGGATTTATATGGTAATCAATTGACGGGTACTATACCTGCGGAATTGGGAAATATGTCCAACTTATATAGGGTAAATTTTTACGCTAATCAGTTGTCCGGTGAAATCCCTCCCGAACTTGGCAATTTATCAAATCTTCAACAACTGTCTTTAAGTGCAAATAACTTCACTGGAAGTATACCTCCTGAATTAGGAAATCTTACCAATCTTCAATATGTAGAGTTATACAGTAATCAGCTGACAGGGGCAATCCCTCCTGAATTAGGAAACTTAACCAATGCATTTGGATTTTTTGTGAGTGGAAATCAACTTACAGGTAGCATACCCAGTGAATTGGGAAATTTGACAAAACTTATTTCCTTTCAGGTTCAAGATAATCATTTGACAGGTTCTGTTCCACAAGAATTAACAAGTTTAACCAATTTGGGTAATATCTTTTTAAATGATAACCAGTTTGATAAGCTGCCGGATTTTTCCAATTTATCAAACTTAACAACTTTTGTTGTTAATGATAATAAATTCACTTTTGGAGATTTGGAGCCTAACATACACAAATTGACTTCCTATTCCCCACAGGATTCAATCGGTGCATTTGATACATTATATTTTGCAATAGGCGATACACTTTTTATGACTGTTGAAACGGACGGTTTATATAATAAGTATCAGTGGACCCAAAATGGAGTTGATATAAGTGATAATGGTATTTTTTCCGGCACCAATGATTCGGTACTAAAAATAATATCTCCTAATTCTTCCAATACCGGCGTTTATATATGCAAGGTAACAAATGATACTGTAACAGGTCTGACAATATACACAAATCCGATTGAGGCAATACCCACAGTTAAGATTTCCAGCCTGCCATCAACTGTGCAATGTGCAGATGATTCCATTACTATTGGTTATCGGTCGGTGAATGTAAATGCAGGAAATGTATTTACAGTTGAACTTTCAGATTCTTTGGGAGGTTTTGATACTCCAATGACAATAGGAATTAAAACCACAAATGATTCTATTGGTAGCATAAGAGCTTATATTCCAGATAGTGTTTCAACAGGAAACCAATATCTGGTTAGGGTTAATGCTTCCAATCCGGCGTTAACCGGTATTACAAGTATTGGTGCTTTATCCATTTTGAATAGAACCTTGTCAGCTCCTGTTGTTTTACCATCCTCCGATTCAAGCATTTGTGAAGGAAGCAGCCTGAGTTTATTTACGGGTATAATCCCAGATGTATATTATTTATGGTATCAGGATGATGTAGCTATTACCGTAGCCACTTTCAGTGAATATTCCACTGATGCTGCTGGTTCCTATTATGTTAAAATATATGATATGTGTAGCCCCGATTCACTTTCTTCAAATGTCGTGAATGTAACTGTAGAAGCATTGCCCACCATAACACTAACTATGGCTGGAGCAGTATTAACTGCCACACAGGATGCTAATTATATTTATACATGGTATAAAGATGGTGATGAACTGCCTGTAGCTGCTACCGAACATCAGTATACAGCAACTGAAAACGGAGTGTACAGCGTGGAAGTAACAGATGAAAATGGTTGCTCAGAAATGTCAAATAGTCAGAGTGTTACAACTATTGTTGATGTTGATGATCCATTATCAGTACTTGAAATATTCCCGAACCCAACAAATGGTAAAATAAATATTGCATTGAAGAATACCCCTCAAATAGAAAGAATTACCATTAGCAATTTGGCAGGAAAAAAGGTTTATGATCAATCATTTACTGAAAAACAATTAATCAATGATCTGGAGATTGATATATCTGATCAGAAATCAGGAATGTACATCATTCATGTTACAACTGATAATAAGCCTTTGCTTCTCAAATTAATTAAGCTTTAATAACAACCAAATCAATTAATTAATAAATCAACAAATCAAAAAATAAATATTATCCATATGAAAACAATAAATATAATTACCATTTTTATTTTTTCTCTAATCCTTTCACATACTTCCCATGCAAGTGTTTTTCCTTCTGATTCCCTTGCTTTGGTAGCATTATATGATAGCACTGGAGGTGATAGCTGGACCAATAATACTGGATGGAAATCCGACACCATGGGAGCCTGGTATGGGATTACTTTAGCTGACGGACATGTAATATCCATCTCGCTTGTCAATAATAATCTGGTTGGGTGCATTCCTCCTGAAATAGGAAATTTGGACAGCCTGGAAGTCCTTGAAATATTCTCCAATAGTGGTCTGACTGATAGTATTCCCCATGAAATTGGCAACCTAAGCAAACTGCGCCGACTGTATGCAGGGAATTGTAATTTAATTGGTAGTATACCATGGGAGATTGGACAACTTAGCAACCTTACAGATTTATGGCTTGGGGAAAATGCATTGGAAGATGCCATACCTTCTTCTATTGGTAATTTAACCAAGCTAGGATATTTGGGATTATATCAAAATAATTTAACAGGTAGTCTACCATCCGAATTAGGAAATCTGGTCAATGCCACTAGCTTTGAATTGGATTGGAATCATTTTACAGGAAGTATACCTTCAAGTTTAGGTAATCTGACTAATTTGCGTACTTTACGTTTGCAGTATAATAATTTATCAGGTTCTATACCCCCTCAAATTGGCAATATGTCAATGTTGCAACGCCTTTTTATTAATGGCAATCAGCTTACTGGAGGTATTCCTCCTGAATTGGGCAACATGACAGAATTATTAGTGCTTTCAATAGGATTCAATCCTTTAGGTGATTCGATACCTCCCGAATTGGGCAATATGACAAATCTTATGAGTTTAGAACTAGGTTCTGCTCAACTTGTTGGGCCTATTCCAGAAGAGTTAACCAAATTATCAAACTTACTTAACTGGAATTTGGCTTCCAATAATCTAACTGGGAGTCTTCCTGCAAACATTGGAAAAATGACCAAATTGCAAACCATAAATTTTGAAACAAATCAGCTTTCAGGTGAAATTCCTGATTCTATTGGTAATCTCTTTGATGTATATGAAATAGATATGGGTAATAATAAGTTGTCAGGAAGTATCCCCCCTGAGTTGGGTAACCTTACAAATCTCGCAAACTTGGGGTTGTATAATAATGAATTAACGGGTACTATACCTCCAGAAATTGGGAATTGTTCAAATCTATGGAGTTTTATGGTAAATGATAACCAACTTAGTGGTACCATACCTTGGGAAATTGGCAAATTAACAAACTTGAGGGATTTTATTGTAGTAAATAATAAATTATCTGGGGCAATTCCTGATAGCATGCTCAATTGTGTTAATCTTTTTACACTTTTCTTAAGTCATAATCAATTTGATAACCTGCCCGATTTTTCAAATTATCCTATTGGTAATTTCTATGTCGAGGATAATAAGTTTTCTTTTGGAGATTTAGAGCCAAACATACATATTTTGAATGCTTATTCCCCACAAGATTCAATTGAAGTAGCAGACACTATCTATTTTACGATTGATGATACATTAACTTTACTTACTCAAACGGACGGTCTTTATAATAATTACCAATGGACACTGAATGGCGTGGATATTACTGATAACACATTGTACTCGGGAGCAAATGACTCTGTTTTGCTGATCATGGCGCCAAACCTGTCCGATGCAGGGGCATATTCTTGTGAGGTTACAAATGATACTGTTACAGGTTTAACATTATACCGCCATCCTATTATTTTGTACCCTGGAGTTAAAATCACTGATCTTCCTGAAGTAACTCAGTGTGCCAATGATTCAATAAATATAGGTTATAAATCCGCAGAAGTATTACCGGGTAATATATTTTCTGTAGAATTATCAAATTCATCAGGATCCTTCACTTCTCCGGTTATCATTGGAAACAAGACCTCAACTGATTCTAAAGGAACGATAAGGGCGCATATTCCTGACAGCATATCTTCAGGGGATATTTATAGAGTAAGGGTGAATGCCTCCAACCCCGCTTTGACAGGTGTTGCAAGCATCAATTCTTTGGCTATAATGAATGGTAATTTGTCAAATCCTGTTATTTTACCATCATCCGATTCAAGTATTTGTGAAGGAAGCAGCCTGAGTTTAATTACAGATGTCATCCCAGGTGCATATTATCTCTGGTATCTGGATGATGTTGCTATTAGCGTTGCCATTTTTAGTGAATATTCCACTGATGCTGGTGGTTCCTACTATGTAAAAATATATAATGAATGCAGCTCTGATTCATTCCTTTCAAATGCCGTGAATGTAACAGTAGATGCATTGCCCATCATAACACTAACTATGGCTGGACTAGTATTAACTGCAACCCAGGATGCGAATTATGTTTATATATGGCACAAAGATGGTGATATTTTACCTTTAGCTGCTACACAGTACCAATATACAGCTACTGAAAATGGGGAATACTGGGTGGAAGTGACTGATAAGAATGGTTGTTCGGAAGTATCAAATCATCAGACTGTTTCTATCACTATAGTTTCCGATGCTCCCAATAGAACAGTTGATGTAATTCCAAATCCAACAAATGGAATAATAAATATAAAAACAAATGAGATAACTGATATTAAGAGAGTTATCATTACGAATAGTGTAGGTGAAATGATAATTGACGAACAATATGATTTATCAGGCAAAACAAATATGCTTGAATATGACCTTTCACAATATAGTGCAGGTGTATACCTTGTGATAATCCAAACAACCAATGACTCAAATCAGATAAAAATAATAAAGAAATAATGCTTTGATTTAGGTTAATGTGTCAATCGAAGAGGGGATGAATATGAAAATTTATTCCCTCTTTTGTTTTTTTTTACGATAACTAATTCAGATATTTACCGTATAATTCAGATAAAAAGTTTTTATCTAAATATATGATACATAAAAAAGTTTATCTAATTGTTTTTATTATTGTTATCATATTCCCCTCTTCATTACTCGCTCAGCGCAAAAGAGGTGCGCAATATGCTATAGTAGGAGATATTGGATTAATAGGGGGAGCAGGAATTTCAGTTTTTAATAATGCTGCAATAAAGAGAGACCAGTTTATTTCCTATGAAAAATTAGATCCTGATTATAGTTTTGGAGCCCTGGCAAGCCTATCATTTGTGGGTGCCCAGCCTGCTTTCACTCTTTTTACTGTTAGTGGTGAAGTAATTTCAAATACCGCGATTCAATTCTTAAATGAGATTGATACGGATGGTGAGGGATCTCTGTATTATGATAAAACAATAAATTATAATACTATTGATTTATTAGGTTTGGGAAAGATTACCTGTTTTTTTGGTGACAATGCCGATAAACCCGTTTATTTTGAAGGGGGGTTGAAGATTTCTTCACTTAAAAGAGTAAAGGAATCGAATACTATTGATGATGCTAACTTTTATTCAAATACTGATGGTTACGATCCGTCTCAAAAGTTTAAGGAAAGCTATCAAAGCCTCGTATTTGGTATTGGCCGTTATGGGGATTATGTTTCTGTTGGATTAAGATTTAGTTATGCACTGGATGATATTACCAATGGTACAGATTTTATGATAAATGATGGTTTATATAATAATACTGCAATAAATCCTAATTATTTAGCTAACTACAATGATTACTCTGAAACTAATCAATTTAGTATTGAATTTCATTTAGCGCTTACTTTAAGTATATTTGAGCTGGGTAAAGCATCATGTGGAAGTATGTTTTTGAGACCTTTCCCTTGTTATAAGAATTGTGAGTATTATTGGTAGATAAGGCAAAAGGCAAAAGGCAAAAGGACATTTCATTATACATTCTCCATTTTCCATTATTAATTTTTCTACTCATGCATTACCATGTGTTATATAAATTGCCATAATTGTAAAATAACCTGACACATATGTAGCTTTATTCATCAATTTTTGTTTTTTTTGTAGTTTCATTTTTCAAAACAAGCATTTTTTAAATTTGATTACTATGGATAATGATAAGGTGTTTATATTTGACACTACTTTGCGGGATGGGGAACAGGTACCTGGTTGCCAGCTGAATACAATTGAAAAAATTGAGGTGGCAAAAGCTCTGGAAGAACTTGGTGTAGATGTTATTGAAGCCGGTTTCCCTATTTCCAGTCCGGGAGATTTTAAATCTGTGATAGAGATTTCAAAAGCGGTTAGCTATCCCACAATTTGTGGCTTAACACGCGCAGTGAGAAAAGATATTGAAGTTGCTGCTGATGCCCTCAAATATGCCAAAAGACCAAGAATACATACGGGTATAGGGACTTCTCCATACCATATAAAATACAAACTCAATTCTAACGAAGCGGAAATACTTGAGAGAGCTGTAGATGCAGTTAAATATGCCAGGAAATTTGTTGAAGATGTTGAATTCTATGCAGAGGATGCGGGACGTTCTGATAATGAATATCTTGCCAAAGTCATTCAGGCAGTTATTGCTGCCGGAGCTACTGTTGTAAATATTCCTGATACTACCGGTTACTGTATTCCTGAAGAATATGGCCGGAAAATCCGCTTCCTCAAAGAGAATGTTAAAAATATTGATAAAGCAATTATATCAACTCATTGTCATAACGACCTGGGTATGGCTACTGCCAATACTATTGCAGGTGTTATGAATGGTGCCCGTCAGGTGGAAGTTACGATTAATGGTATTGGTGAGCGTGCTGGTAACACTTCTCTGGAAGAAGTGGCTATGATCATTAAATCGCGTAATGATTTGCATGTTCAAACAGGAATTAACTCACCAAAATTACTGAAAACCAGCCGCCTTGTTTCAACTCTTATGCGTATGCCTGTGCAGCCAAATAAGGCGATTGTTGGACGTAATGCATTTGCCCATTCATCAGGTATCCATCAGGATGGAGTGCTGAAGCATCGTGAAAATTACGAGATTATCGATCCCAAGGATGTTGGTGTTGAAGAATCATCTATCGTTCTTACTGCACGTAGTGGTCGTGCTGCACTAAAGCACAGACTTGAAAAACTGGGCTTTAGCTTAACCAAGGAAAAACTGGATGAATACTATGAAAAATTCCTTAATCTGGCAGATAAAAAGAAAGATGTAAACGATGATGATTTGCTTATATTGGCTGGTGATGAAAAACGGGAAGATACTTCCATTAAGCTCGATTTTTTGCAGGTTTTATGTGGTAAGTCTTCTTTGCCGGTAGCCACAGTACGCCTGAAGATGTTTGGTAAAAAATATACTGAAACATCTTCCGGTAACGGTCCTGTGGATGCGGCTTTTACTGCTGTAAAAAAGATTGTAAAAAAGCAGGTAAAACTCGAAGAGTTCCTTGTACAGGCCATTACCCGCGGAAGCGATGATTTAGGTAAGGTGCATATCCAAATTAAGCATAAGGATGTGATGTATTATGGTTTTGGAGCTAATACTGATATTGTGACCGCTGCTGTTGAAGCATTTATCGATGCTATTTCTAATTGTATAACTGTTAATGATTAAATATATGCCAAAAACACTTTTTGATAAAATTTGGGACAAACACGTAGTGGAAAGTATAAAAGATGGTCCGCATGTACTTTATATTGACCGGCATCTTATACACGAAGTAACCAGTCCCCAGGCTTTTGCCGGACTTGAAAAACGTGGGTTGCAGGTTTTCAGGCCACATAAAGTAGTCGCTACTCCTGACCACAATGTGCCAACTGTAAACCAGCATCAAAGCATAAAAGATGAATTATCCCGACTGCAAGTGCGTAAATTAACGGACAATTGCGAAAATCATGGCATTCAGCTTTTTGGTTTAAATCATCCTTACCACGGTATAGTCCATATTATCGGACCTGAATTGGGTATAACCCAACCGGGAATGACTATGGTATGTGGTGACAGCCATACTGCAACTCACGGTGCATTTGGAACTATTGCCTTTGGTATAGGAACTTCTGAGGTTGAAATGGTGCTGGCATCGCAATGTTTGCTTCAATATCGTCCTAAAAAGATGCTTATTAATGTGGATGGTGAACTGGGAAAAGGCGTTTTTGCAAAAGACATTATTCTGTATATTATATCTGAACTTACAGCTGGTGGTGGTACCGGGTATTTTGTTGAGTATGCCGGTTCTACTATTGCTGAGCTTTCTATGGAAGGCCGGATGACCATATGTAATATGAGTATTGAAATGGGCGCAAGAGGTGGTTTAATTGCTCCTGACCGTACTACATACAGCTATATTATGGGAAGGGAATTTGCCCCGCAAAACAGTGCTTTTGAAGAAGCTAAAAAATACTGGAAAACATTGTATTCTGATGATGATGCGGTATTTGATAAAACGTATGATTTCGATGCAGAAGATATTGAACCCATGATTACTTATGGTACAAATCCGGGAATGGGAATAAAGATTACAGAAACAGTCCCTAAAATATCTGAAATTCCGGATGAAGGTCGTATATCATTCAAAAAATCATTGGACTACATGGGATTGAAAGATGGAGAAAAACTTCTTGGAAAACCTGTAAACTGGGTATTTGTTGGAAGTTGTACAAATGGACGTATTGAAGATTTACGAGAGTTTGCACGTATTGTAAAAGGTAAAAAAAAGGCGGCAAATATTAATGCGCTTATCGTTCCCGGATCAAGACAAGTTGAACTTCAGGCTATCAATGAAGGCATTCGTGATGTACTTGAAGAGGCAGGTTTTGAACTTCGCCAGCCTGGCTGTTCATCATGCCTTGCAATGAACGATGATAAAATTCCCAAAGGGGAATATTCGGTTTCTACATCGAACAGGAATTTTGAAGGAAGACAAGGCCCCGGTGCACGTACTTTCCTGGCAAGTCCTGCTACAGCTGCAGCTACTGCTATAAAAGGATGTGTGGCAGATGTACGCGAATTACTTTAATTTTTTTAAAATGATGAATTGATAAATTATCCAATCAATAAATCAACAAATCAAAAAACAACAAATAAAATGGCCATGGAAATACCAGGATCAAATATAAGCAAAGAACAGAGCAAGAAAGCTGTAATAGTGAATGAAGAGAAACGATTTGTTGAAGTCGTTTCAACTTCCATTCCTCTGCCAGTAGATGATATTGACACTGATCAAATCATCCCTGCCCGTTTTTTAAAAGCTACAGATAAAGCCGGATTTGGTGATAACCTGTTTCGAGACTGGAGGTTTGATGAAGATAATCAACCTAAAAAGGACTTTGTCCTTAATACTGAAAAGTTCTCAGGAAAAATACTGATAGCGGGTAAAAATTTTGGATGCGGTTCGAGCAGGGAACATGCCGTTTGGGCGCTTACAGGCTATGGGTTTAAAGTAGTAGTGTCCAGCTTTTTTGCAGATATCTTTAAAAATAATGCATTGAACAACGGTCTGCTGCCTGTTCAGGTTTCTGTCTCATTTCATCAGAAGTTGTTTGATGTGATTCAGAAAAATCCTGAAGAAAAGATTAAAGTTGACCTGTCAAACCAGCTTATTACGATTATGTCGACTGGTGATTCAGAAAGTTTTGAGATTAGCAGCTATAAGAAGTATTGCCTCCTCAATGGCTTAGACGATATTGACTATCTGGTAAGTATACGGGATAAAATTACAGCCTACGAAAAAGCAAACAATATCACTTAGTTAGTTGTTTAATTAATAGGTAATAGATCTGAATTATTGTACATTATCAGATAAAACTAAATATTATATTCAATGCAAGGAAAGCCTTTAGAAATAATGGATACAACGCTTCGTGACGGAGAACAGACATCTGGCATAGCGTTTACAGCGGGAGAGAAGTTAAATATTGCTAAGCTTCTTTTGGAAGAAATTAAGGTTGACCGCATTGAAATTGCTTCTGCACGGGTATCTGAGGGTGAAATGGAAGGCTCCAAAGGAATTACAAAATGGGCTAAATCACACGGATACCTTGACAGGGTCGAAATATTGTGTTTTATTGATACTCCCCATTCACTCAACTGGGTTAACGAAGCAGGAGGGAAAGTGGCTAACCTTTTAACAAAGGGAAGTCTTAAGCATGTTCAGGGTCAACTTAAGAAAACACCTGAGGAACACCTGAAAGATATCATCGAAGCAGTATCTTATGCCAATAAACTAGGAATAAGTACAAATATTTATCTGGAGACCTGGTCTAATGGCATGATTGATTCACGCGATTATGTTTTCTTCCTTATGGATGGTTTGAAGAATTCGGGTATAAAGCGTTTTATGCTTCCCGATACTTTAGGTATACTTAATCCTGATAATACCTATGAATATTGCTCTATTATGCGCAAGAAATATCCGGGCATTCACTTTGATTTTCATGCACATAACGATTATGATTTTGCTACTGCCAACACTTTTGCAGCAGCCAAGGCTGGAATAGATGGGGTACATACCACGGTTAACGGTCTCGGTGAAAGAGCAGGTAATGTTGCATTATCAAGTGTAATAGCTACACTTATTGATCATGCTCATTGCAAGCTTAATGTGGATGAATCCAGGATTTATAAGGTAAGCCAGTTTGTTGAAACTTTCTCAGGAATACGGATACCAGCCAATAAACCGGTAATTGGTGAGAATGTCTTTACTCAAACCAGCGGGGTTCATGCAGATGGTGATAACAAGGATAATTTGTACTTCAACGATTTATTACCAGAGCGTTTCGGAAGAATTCGGAAATATGCTCTTGGTAAGACTTCCGGGAAAGCCAATATTTTAAAAAACCTGGAAGAACTTGGCATAGAGCTCGATCCTGATTCCATGAAAAAAGTAACCCAACGGGTAATAGAGTTGGGTGATAAAAAAGAATATGTAACGCAGGATGACCTGCCCTATATAATATCCGACGTTTTGCGTTCAAGCAGGGTTATCGAGAAAATTAAAATCGTAAACTTTTCGCTTTCCATTGCCAATGGACTAAAATCTGTTGCTACCCTTGCTATTAAGGTAAATGATAAGGTGTATGAAGAAACAGCTGCCGGGGATGGTCAGTATGATGCTTTTATGATAGCCCTGAAAAAGATCTACGCAAAACTCAACAAAACAGTACCCAGGCTTTCTGACTATATAGTAACAATTCCTCCGGGGGGTAAAACAGATGCCCTTGTTGAAACGGTTATTACCTGGGAAGGTGAAGATGACCGCAATTTTAAAACCCGCGGCCTGGACCCGGATCAAACCGTTGCCGCTATTAAGGCCACTATGCGGATGTTGAATATTATTGAGAAATAGGATACAGTAGTCGGTAGCCAGGAGTCAGTTAAAAGCTATATCTTGCTGACTTCTGAATTTTATTTTCCGGTCTATATCTCCTGAATACTGACTCCTTACTACAGAATACTTTCAACTCTGACTTAAGTTTGAAACAAAATCAAAAAATATATACTTTGCCATAAAAGTATGATCATCTTTTATTATCTTTGCATCCTCAAATTCATCAGGCAAAAGCTTGATGTTTTTTATTTTAAAGCATATTAATATTAATTACAAAATGAGTGAGAAGTCTTTCAAAATTACATTGTTGCCGGGTGACGGAATAGGACCGGAGATAGTTGATCAGGCCGTGAAGGTTGTGAAGGCAATTGGTGAAAAGTCGAATATAAAATTTGAATTTGATACTCAGCTTATAGGTGCAGCAGCTATTGATGAAACAGGAAATCCTTTACCTCAGGCCACTATTGATGCATGCAAAGCTTCAGATGCTGTTCTTTTGGGCGCTGTAGGACATCCAAAATACGATAATGATCCTAAAGCAAAGATAAGACCAGAACAAGGCCTTTTGGGAATGCGCAAACAACTTGGTTTATTTGCCAATGTACGTCCTGTTACCAGCATACCTTCACTTATCCATATGTCCCCTCTTAAAGAGCACCTTGTAAAGGATGTTGATTTTGTTGTGATCAGGGAGCTTACTGGAGGTATTTACTTTGGTGAACCTCGTGGTAGAACAGAAGACGAGAATACTGCTTTTGACAGTTGTGTGTACACAAGGGGTGAAGTGGACCGTGTAGCCCGCCTTGCATTTGACCTTGCCCGTAAAAGGGATAAAAGGTTAACAGCTGTTGATAAAGCCAACGTACTGGCATCTTCCAGGTTATGGAGAGAAACCATACAGGGACTTGAAAAAGAATATCCTGATGTAAAGGTTAATTACATGTTTGTGGATAATGCTGCTATGCAGATTATTCAGTATCCAAAACAATTTGACGTTGTGGTTATGGAAAATATGTTTGGTGATATTCTTACAGATGAAGCAAGCGTTATTACAGGGTCATTAGGATTACTGCCCTCTGCTTCAATGGGATACCATACATCTGTTTTTGAGCCTATTCATGGTTCATATCCTCAGGCTGCAGGCAAAAACATAGCAAATCCTTTAGGTACAATATTGTCTGCAGCAATGATGTTCAGATATGCTCTGAAATTAGACGATGAAGCTAACCTGATCCGGGAAGCATGTTTTAAATCCATTGATGCCGGTGTGGTAACAGAGGATATTTCTAAAACAAATCCTGCCAAAACAACTGAAGTGGGAGATTGGGTTGCCAACTATATTTTGAAAAAATAGTTATATATACGTATATAGATGAAAGGGTCGGAGTACTTTGCTTCCGGCTTTTTTGTTTGACTGAAGACGAGAGATGAAAGACGATAGACGGATGACGGTCGCATGAGTAAATTGGAAGAGTAAGGAGTAGTGTTCGTTGCAGTGACAGTATCAGTAAGTTTTTTTGAAATATTCTCCCCTGGGAGAGATGTCCGCTACCGCGCATAGAGGGGGCAAATATATACGAGGAGGCTTTCCAAAAAGAAGGCTTCACGCAAAGAACGCTAAGATTTTCGCAAAGGACACAAAGTGTAAATTGCTGTAATATTGCACTTTGCGCATTTTGCGTTTTTCAATTTTGCGACCTACTATATAAATTAAATCTATTTCAAAAATTCCCTTATTTTTTTGGGAAAAATCATTCTGCACACTAAAAATCATTCTGCTATTCTGTTGCAGGCATTTATTGAACAATAAATGAGGGTCCCAGGTGCAACGGTCTTCTATGTCCATTATTTTCCATGGGCTTTGCCCATGACTGATGCTTTCGCCCCCTTGGGGCTTATATAATAAATTAGTAGTGACCGGAAAAAAGATGATAAAGTGGCAAAAAGCCTTAATATATGCGATAAATATAGCCCCCGGATTTATCCGGGGGTAATAATTGTCCCGATGATAAAA
>JAFGOZ010000302.1 GCA_016926235.1 Bacteroidales bacterium
AGCCTTTGTGACAAACTTGTTTACTTATAAGCTTTATTGAATGCTTATCCTATTTTTCCAAATTTTCAATAATTCCGGCAATTATTGTTACTATTGACTGGTATTATAGCTCAAAAACCAACCTCGTTTTTGATCCAAGGGCAAACTTTACTCCCAATACAAAATATACGGTAACAATTGGCACCCAGGTACAGGATTTTTTCGGCTCGCATCTGAAGGAAACTTATACTTTCTCATTTATAGTAAGACCTGAATAACTCACTCTTCCATATATAGCTCAAACCCTGCATCTTGAATATCAGAATGCAGGGTTTTGAATATTAAAGAGCTCCTATGCTATCATTTCACTTCCTTTTAGTTTTCCTCCCTATTATCAATGTAATCAAAGCAAGGAGAATAACAGCTCCTGAAGCGTAAAATGTCCATTTGTTTATAATGCGGGTTTCTGCGATCATTTCATAATCTTCCGTTAAAAACCGGTTGACTGTGAAAACAAATTGCATTGTATCACCTTTTAGGCTATCAGCATTTGTATATGTTAACTGTCCAGGAATCAACAACTTATAATCTAACGGCTCACCAAAAAATGAAGACGCCCATATATCAAATCGTTGATACACATCTTGCATTAAACTATCTTTGTTTTCTCTTAAGGCGAGAATATCTCCATTGGCATCAAGTAAGCTATCTGCGATTTCGTATAAATCATCATAATCCAGGTCAAATATAGAAAATGCCTCATATAGTGTATCCTCTATAGCATCCAGCAATGAAATATAATCTAATCTTTTCTCCGTATTCTTCAATTGATTATGCAAGGCATCAAAATATACATTAAAAAATGTAGTTTTTAACCATGTATTATATTTGTCTTCAATGGTATCTTTTTTCTGCAATATCTCAAGCGAGTCTAATCCGTTAAAAAGAGGAATCGTATCAGAATCTGTGTCCATTGCCCAATACTCTTCTTCTGTCACATATTTGCTTAGGGATTCTCCTTGAACAAGGTTTCCATAAGTCTCAATATATTTATAATAGGTATAAAACCATCTGAATTTTTTTCTGAACAATACAGAGCGGTTTAGTAATGCGAAGTAATTACCAGTATCAGCATATTGCATATTCAATTCTTCAACGCTTTGATACTTTCTATAATAGAAATATGTGGTATCAACCCTCATTTTCTCTTCTTCACAATCCTTAAAAAGTACTGAATCGACCTGGAAAGTCATACTCCAGGTTGAATCAATGGAAATCGGAAAGTTTTCACATTTCAGGTCTTCACTATTTATATCCTTTACCATCAGGGTTCTTTCACAAGAACCATCAATGTTAATTTTTGTAAGTATTGTAAACTCATGGGAATCATAACATCCTCCCAGAAATAGCAGGAATGTTAAAACTATAAATATCTTAACATTAGACTGTTTCATGATTTTGTCCTCCTAAATTTCTTTAAGTTTTTTAATTATAGCCCTTTGCTCCGGAGTAAGATCTTGTTTATATTCTGTTTCAATATTGGTAAGCAACTGCTCATATCCATTTCCCAACATGTTGCGCAATTGCATGTTTTCCTCCTCAAGGGTAAGGATTTGATTTAGCAGTTCGAAATATTCACTTCGTAATAGTTTTATTTTCTTTGAGTCTGTATTCAGATATTTTTCAAAATCAAGGTTTGTATTGTAAATCTGTGGAACCTCACTTTTGGTAAGTGACGGATATTTCACTTTTTTTAATTCCTCACTCAGTCTGGATCTATCATTTACAAACTCAAAATGTTGAAGAGTCAACAATCCTATAAGCAGCATCGAGATAGTTGCTAAAACATATTTAACACGAGGGTAAAATAGTAAGTACCGGACATGATCAATTAACAATAAAAACCTTTCAATCAATGAAGTATGTTTGGTTCTTTGAATAGCAGAAATAATATTATCTGTCAGTTCTTGCGGATTACCAGGCTTAAGCCGTTCTTTTTTAATAAAATCAATTGTATGATCCAGTTTACCTTGTTGTTCCCATTCTTTTTTACAATGAAAACATGTATTCAAATGATTCCTCAATTGTTTGTCCTGTCTTGCCGAAATATTATCTATTTTGGCAAGCACAATCAAATGTTTATAATATGTGCATTTCATGATTCAACCGTTTTTGAAACCATTAATTTATTTTCAAGTAAAAGTTTCATGTTCTTTCGGGCATAATAAATGTTACTCTTAATGTTACCATTTGACATGCCCGTAATAGTCTTTATTTCTTCAATGCTTTTTTCCTGAAGGAAAAATAAAACAAACATAATGCGTTGCTTTGGAGTAAGTTTCTCAGTCATTGTATTTATTAATGAAGCCATCTCTGCCTGAATAACCTTTTGTTCTATATCCTCGCCACTGCTTACATTGTTTTGTTGGGCTTTTAAAGCAGCCGTTGAACTTTGTATGTTTCTTCGTTTCTTCATTTTCAAATTATCCAGGCAAAGGTTAACTACAATTTTATACAGCCAGGTAGTGAACTTATTTTTGGAGTCATACTTCTTAATATTCTTCCATACCCGGATAAATGCTTCCTGTACAATATCCTTAGCGTCTTCCTCATTCGCCAGTATTTTAAATGCCAGATTATAAGCAAAATCCTGATTGCTTTCCACCAGGAACCGGAATGCATCCAAATCTCCAGCCTGGCACTTTTTAATTATTAATAATTGTTGTGACTCCAAATACACTGATTTTACTAATGATACGACGGGGAAGAAAAAAGGTCAAATGAGAATACAAAAAAGCCTTGCCAGGGCTTAATACCCTGGCAGGTAAAAGAATACTATGAAAGTCCTGTTGCCCTGCCATCAGGCAATACTTTTATTTTTAGGGCTGCAGGAACTTTAGGCAGTCCCGGCATGGTCATTATATTCCCACAAATTACTACAACGAATCCCGCACCGGCTGATATTCGAACTTCATTCACCGTGATTTTAAACCCACCAGGCCTTCCAGTTAATTTCTCATTATCAGATAATGATTTTGGTGTTTTTGCAATACAGACAGGCAGATTTCCGTACCCGTGTTGCTCATACAGGTCAATGTCTGTTGTCGCCCTGCGTTCAAAATCAACGCCATCAGCCCCGTATATTTTTTTTGCTATTGTTTCTATCTTTTCCCGTATTGGCATGTCCAGGGGATATTGGTAAGTTAAAGGTTTATCTTGATTGTCTTTTATACTTTTTATAACAGCGCTGGCAAGATTAACAGCCCCTTTGCCCCCTTTTTCAAAATGATTGGCTACAACTGCTTCCACACCCAATTTAGCACAATAGTTGATAATATTAGCAAGATCCTCCTCCTTATCATCTGTAAACTTATTAATGGCAACAACAGGATTCAGTCCGAAAGAACGTATGTTCTCAATATGTTTGGCAAGGTTTCCCAGACCTCCCCTGTCATTATAGCCTCCATGATAGGCCACAGCCTTGGCAGTGGCAACAATCACTACGGTATTAGGCTTTAATCCGGCACTGCGGCACTTTATATGGAAGAATTTCTCAGCACCGAGGTCACTGCCAAATCCTGCTTCAGTAACAACAAAATCAGCTAGTTTTAATGCCATACGAGTAGCGATAGCACTGTTAGTTCCCTGGGCAATATTAGCAAAAGGTCCTGCATGAACAAAAGCAGGGGTTCCTTCTAATGTCTGTACCAAATTAGGATGCACCGTATCTCTTAAAAGGATTTGCATTGCACCCTGGGCTTGCAGATTTTCAACTTTAACTGGTTCTCCTTTGTAAGTAAATCCTATTACAGTACGTGCCAATCGTTCACCCAAATCCTTAAAGTCTTTCGCAAGACAAAGCATGGCCATGACCTCAGAAGCAGGAGTAATATTAAAACCATCCTGCCGTGGCACACCATGTTTTACTCCACCAAGGCCAATAAATATCTCCCGAAGTGCCCTGTCGTTCAGGTCAATCACCCGGCGCCATACAATTCGACGGGGGTCAATACCTAACTCATTACCATGTTGCAAATGGTTGTCAATTAATGCTGATAGCAGGTTATTTGATTTACTTACCGAGTACATATCACCTACAAAGTGAAGGTTAATATCTTCAGCAGGCATAACCTGCGCTGCTCCGGCGCCTGTTCCTCCTCCTTTGATACCAAAATATGGACCTAAAGAGGGCTCACGTAAACATATGGCTGTTTTGTTGCCAAGTTCTCTTAATGCATCCCCCAAACCAATGGTTGTTGTTGTTTTACCTTCACCCTGGGGCGTTGGAGACATGGCAGTTACAAGTATCAGGTTACCATCCGGAATATTTTGTCTTTCCTGTAGATGAGTTATAGGTACTTTGGCAATATAATGCCCGTGTGGTAATATACTTTCAGGCTCCAGGCCCAGTTCTGCGGCTACGTCATAGATTTTTTTGAGATGGTAGTCATGATTAAGGTAGGTGAGTGAATTCATGGTAGTTATTCATATTTATTAAACAAATATAAATAAATATAAGAATTTCTCAATTTTAAACAGATAAAACCTTGATTAACTTACTCTAAATAATAATTAACCGTGCCTCAAAACCTAAAAAGGCACGGTTTGAAGATTTGTATAAACATAGTGCCCGTTAACTTTATTTATGCACCCTTGTAATTAATTGAAATATAGCGTAATTTATCTGAATAAATTCTGTTGAATTACAGGTTAAAACAATATCAGGGTTGATAAACAATTTTCATCATTTTCACATACCCTTTGCTATTATATAATCTCAACATATATATACCATATGAAAAGCTACTCAGGTTAATCTGTGAAGTATTCCCTTTTTTAATCAATAAACCATTTAATGAATAAAGTTCATAGCTTAAATATCCCGGCCATTCAATATTTATCACATCATCAGTTGGAACCGGAAACACATTAAATGCAACATCATTGCCTTTGCCATCAAATCCGGAACAAACTTCTACAGTAAGATTTGTTATTATAGTACTATCGCAACCATTTGCACCTGTATACACATCATAATAAGTCCCGGCCTCTGTTTGATTTGCCCCTCCGGCATAATAACTTTCTCCTTCACATATTGTTTTGTTTTTTGTGCGGCTATATGCATCAAGTATTGTTAAATTTACAATACGAGCAGCGCAATCATTCCCAAAAGGTATAGTATCATAGTATGTACCTTCTTCTGAAACAGGTAAACCTCCTATCATAATACTTTCACCATCACAAATAGATGTATCAATAGTTTCCGAAAGATTTACCGGATTAACAGTAAGATGGGTGATCAGAATACTATCGCATCCCATACTCGAAACTAGTGTATCATAGTATGTTCCTGCAACCGAACGGCAAGCTCCTTCAGCAAAATAGCATTGTCCTTCACAAATAGTAACATCAAAATTATATTCGGTTTCAGCAAAAGACAAAGCTACTATTAATAAACTGTCGCATCCTTTTACAGTTTGAAGGCTATCAGTATAATAACCCGGTTCTTTGCGGTAGCTGCCTCCAAGAAAAGCACTATCACCCTGACAAATTACCAGCGGCATAGTGTCGTAAACCGGTGTGCAAACGGTAAATTTTCCCGTCCAAATATCTGCCCACATACTTCCATGTTTTCCGATAACATCACCATCATTTGATTCTGTATTACCTGCAAAAAAATATTCATCTTCTGATAATCCTATACCATAACATCCCCGATCGTACATACTTCCTCCAAAGCACTTACTCCAGATAATATTGCCATCTGCATCAATTGAGATAACAAAAAGATCATATCCTCCATAATTTCCGGGCACATCTCCATCGGATGAATAAGAAAAACCAGTTAAAAGGTATCCTCCATCAGAAGTAGGACTTATCATTTGAAGAGATTCATTACTGCTGCCTCCATAACATTTTGTCCATAATGTATCTCCATTTTCATCAATCCTAACCAGCCATATATCCGTTCCTCCATGGAAACCATGTATCATTCCGTCATTTGATGCTGTTTCGCCCCCCAACAAATAACCTGATCCTTGAGCGTATGACATACAAGTTAAATAATCGTATCCGCTTCCTCCATAATTCTTTATCCATGATGTATCACCATTGGTGTCAAGTTTTACGAGCCAGAAATCATCGTCGCCATACCCCCCGGAAAACATACCATCAGTTGATTGTGTATAAACACCTAAAAAATAATTACCATCACGGGCTTCTAGTATTTCATTTACTTCTTCATCATTGCTTGCGCCAAGCGCTTTTATCCATTGTAAACCACCTGTTGTATTTAGCTTCATAATGAAAATGTCATCATACCCATTATTTGAAGGAATATCTCCATCTTCAGACCGGGACGAACCCGTTATTATATATCCATCAGAAACTTCCAATAAATCGCTTCCCCACTCCGGAAAACTTCCTCCATAAGTAGAATCCCATTCAACAACCCAATTTGCATCCAATTTAATTACATATATATCATAATCTTCATCTTCTTTGGTTATACCTTTTCCTACTCCTCCTTTAAAATTTGTATTTTCATTGCTACCTGTTATCAGATAACCTCCATCGGCCAAAGCAATTATTTTATCAGTATAGCTATAGTTCTCACTGGCTAACCATAATGTTCTTATGGTATCCCCCAAAGGAGTAATTTCTACAAGCCAGGTATTGCTGGGAACAATCCCTGATGGTTTGTGTACATCACCATCCGTAGAAGTTGCACTTCCTAGTATGATAAAATTTCCATTTTGACCAATAGTCAGATCACAATATCCTTCCGACAGGGAACCCCCTAAAGGTCTTTGCCAGTCAAGATCAATTGCAAACTGGCTATACATTGGTATAGCACCTGTTATACATAACATGAATGCTATTTGTATCAGTTTTATTGTATTTTGCTTCATTTGCGTAAGTATTAGATGTTTTATGAGTCCATCGGTTTTTTTTCCCACCGTCGGACATACAAATTATAGTATCTTAAAAACTACCTGCAAAAAATAACGAAAAACTTTTACTCAATAAAAATCACTTTTTTGATTGTATAGCAGGGTTTGATGCTATGGTAATCCCACTTTACCGCGTCTGTTGAGGTGAGCATTACTCCGTCTTTTCCTGTTACAAGCCAAATATTGTTGCCATAGGCTGCATCCCAGAATAAAGTACGGGACATTTGATAGGTTTCTTTCCAGCTATTGTCACTGCCATCAGGGGAGGTAAATACACGGCCAAATCCACATGCTTTTACAAACAATCCATTCGCGAACCCTATGCCCCATATCTGCCATTCAGGATTGGTTTCCTTCCAGTTTAACCCGTCCGTTGAAACGAAATCCTGTTTTGCACCAACTGCTACATAGGCTCCATTACCATATGCAACTTCGTCCAGACGATTAGTTACCTGACCTAAAACTGTGCATTTTTCTTTCTTTAAACCATCCTTTTCATCAGGTATTAAGGAAATAATACGCTGGCTGTTGCCTACTACATAGAATTTCCCATTGCAAAAAGAAACACCATAAAAGTGGGTGACTCCTGCATCATATTCCGGGTCAAGTTCTTCACCAAAGTATTTTATCCAGGTCTCCCCATCTTTTGAAAATGAAAGGGTTGCAGTAGTTCCGCAGGCAACAAACATACCTGCTCCATATGCAACAGAACTATATTCACCATTTAAAATGCCATTTGTAGTACCTTCAGTACTGTTCCATGTTTTTCCGTCAGTAGTATAAAATACGGTTTTCCCTCCAACAGCTACAATTTTACCCTCACCATAAGCTACATCAGCAATAGCAATGTTTTGAGATTTAAACTCCTCTTTCCAGTTTACACCATCGGATGAAGATAATACCAAACCTATTGTATTCTTCATGATTTCGTAGCCTGCACCATAAAAAAGGTTTAACCCTTTTATAGTTCCGGCAGGTTTTTCTTCAAGCTTGGTCATATCTACCTTTTTATCATCAAATACACTTCCTTTGGAGTTGTTTGGCGCATTATCTGCTTTTGGAGGATCACTCTTTGTTGTATTGGTCACTGATTGTGCTTTATTTTTAACATCCTTAACATTTATCTGGGCGTTCATACAAAAAAATGTAGTAAGGCATACAAATAAGCTAATGTACTTTTTCATGATTAAATATTTTTTTTGGTTAGGAATTTAAGTAAAAGATCATTTTGCAGAATATGGAACAAATTAAGCATGGATTTACCTAACGTTCAACAAGAAATACCATGAAGTAATTAAAACAGGTGTTCAACTGATCAAACCATGGAGTGAAATGATAGAAGTGCTATACCTTCTCTTTCTGGATAATTCGTTGAAGGGATCGGTTAAAAATAAGTATCAATATAATGAGGATTAAAATGATACCGATTATTAAAGCGTTTTGCAAAAGTCTTTGCCTCTTTATTTCGCTCTTCTGGTTCTCGATTACCAATTCACTGAGTTCTTTCTCTTTTTGGGCAATTAACAGATCTTGTTGTGCCTTCTCCGTTTCATACCTGGTCTTCAACTCTGCAATCTGTTTATTGTTCTTTTCATTGTTGATGCTATCATTCACAACGCAAAATTGTACCTGGTAATAAAAGGCGTTTTTATAATCACCCAATGCAGCATGTACCTCGGCCAAAATGTTATAATCTTCTCTGAGAATGTGTTTTAGCTTTAATTCCTTTGCATATCGGATGCTATTTTCAATAGATGAAATGGAAGCATTGTAGTTTTTCTGTGCAAATAATAACCTGCCAATATTCTTGTAATTTTCTGCCAACCCATAAAGGTCATTCATATCAGTATATATTTCAAGAGCTTCGGTATAATATATTAAAGCATGTTCATTTTGTTGCATCATCATATAAATCTCCCCTATGTTATTTAAAGAAGAAGCTATTTGATGCTTCAATTTCAGTCTTCTTCTAATCTCAAGTGAGAGCTTAAAATTATTCAGAGCTCCTTGAAGATCATTCATATAAATAGCAAGCAGAATGGCATAATTATTCTGTGCGGTAGCTTTAGCCCTTAAATCGTTAATACTTTGAGCCAGTTCAATGGCCCCTTTATCATATTCTGCTGCTTTATTGTACTCACCGAGATATTCATAGATAATACCGATACTCATTGTATATGCTAATTGTCGTTTCTTGTCGTCATTGGTTTCCGCAATTTTCAATGCCTGAATTGTGTATGATAATGCCTCTTTATAATCTCCTTTTACAGTATGTGCAATACCAGCATAATATAACGAATTCGCATATGATGTATCATCCTTGAAATTCAGGGCTAATTGCATAGCCTGCTTTGAGTACATCAGGCTACTGTCAGGGTTTATACGATGCGTTCGAAAAGCCAGGCTATTTAATATATGAAGATATTTCAAAGAGTCGGGTTCATGGGCTAGTAAATTTTTTAAACTGTCAACAGTATTGGTTTGTGCCACAGCGCTGACAACAAACATACATAATATCCAAATGAAATTTTTAAACATCAAATTAAAGAATTATTTTCGGTTAAATTTTAGAGTCCTTCTTATGGCCAATAAAAGTATTAAACATCTATTAAAAATACTTGTCAGGATTCCTGTTTTTCTGGTTATTTCATTTTTTATTTCAATATTTGGTAACACAGATTACTTGTTGCAGAAACTGGTTTTTTATTTTTTAATATTGACCATTATAACTGAAATAAGCATATTTCTTGTTAATAAAATCAGACAAAAGCTACCCCGCGAAAAATATAAGTTCCTGCATAT
>JAFGOZ010000303.1 GCA_016926235.1 Bacteroidales bacterium
CCTGGGCAATGTAAGGGCGGTGGTGGCTGCCGATGGCACTGATGCCAACATATACCCCGATCTGGCCGCTTTTACCGACTTTTACCCATTTGGCATGCCCATGCCCGACCGCACATACACATCCGGCATTCTTAGCGGTGCTTACCGTTTCGGCTACCAGGGCCAGTTTGCCGAAAAAGATCCCGAAACCGGGTATAACCAGTTTGAAGCTCGCCTCTACGACTCTCGCATAGGAAGATGGATGATACCCGATCCGGCTGGACAATACTGGAGCCCGTATCTTGGGATGGGGAATAATTGGATCAGTGGCGTGGATCCAGATGGAGAGTATTCTCTTTTAGGAGCTACATGGAGGATGTTGGCTTGGGGAGGTCGAGATCTCATGCACAACAAAAAAAATGGAGAATGGGGATTCACGTTAGCAGGCGATGGAGAAGATGGATCTGGCCTTAGGACTGATTTTGGAACCGAAATTGGTGAAAACGTAATGATACATATTGAAAAGGGAAGCCGACCCACATTTGGTCCAAAACCTGGAGTATTTCCTCTTAATTTGTTAACTAATTCATATATGAATTCACCTGCTAGATTTGGTGATTCTAGATCTAATGGTCGAAAACATGCTGGATGTGATTTATATGCTCCAGTTGGAACAGAAATCAGGGCGATTAAAAATGGTGTTGTGATAAGAAATCCATCTGTTTTTTATAGAGGTACTTATTCGATAGAGATCAATCATGGGAATTTTATTGGCAGATACTGCGAATTAAAACCTATACAAGGTTTGGTACTGGGCTCAGAAGTAACTAAAGGACAAGTTATTGGAACTGTTGAAAAATTGCATGGCATTGATCAAAGTATGCTACATTTTGAAATGTATTCTGGACATGGTGATGGTCCTTTAACAAATAAACAAAATTTGCCATATCAAAGAAGAAATGACCTTACAGATCCAACTAATTTTTTAAATAGACTTAACCACTAAAGATTATGAAAAATATAAATCTTTTAGTAACATGTATAAATATTTTAGTTACATGGGTTCTATTATCATCATGTACAACTTCAAAAACTAAAGCCACTTCAGAGTGCTCTGATAACTCTGAACAATCACAAAATGAACCCACCAATTTAGTCAAAAGCATAGATCAACCTTATATTATTGATAGTATTTATAAGCAAGTGACTTTCGGAGGTTGGCTAAAACTATCGTTGGAAGAAAAAGAAATTACTAATAATATAGGATTACCTGAACATAAAACCAAAGAAGAGTTTTGGGATGCTATTGGAACATTTGTCCAAAAATGGGAATATAAAAAAAATGGGGTATTTCTAGATATGATGTCGGATTCAATTGGAGGATCAAAAACAATTTTATCGATTTATTTAGCTTCTCCTTGTAGCTTAAAAACAAACGAGCAAATCGGTATTGGTTCAGATGAGAATTTTATTAAGGAATATTATGAAATGCATATCGACATGAATAATTCCAATGATTCTACCATAATAGTAGGTTCTATTTATGGTGGTATAGTTTTTACCTTAAAGAATGAAAAAGTAAGTGAGATTTTTATTGGTGCAATTGCAGAATAAACAATAAAATCAATGTGTTTTTAATTGAGAATAAATTAAGATAAGCAAACAGTAACCTATTTAAGATGAAAAAACTAAACTTGATGTTGCCTTGGATCGCCATTGCGGGGATAATAGTTACCTGGATTTTTTTCATGGGAAGAACCATGAAGGTGGTATATGTAGATAATAATGTATTAATGACAAAATATGAAGGTATGATTGATGCCCGAAAAGAATATGAAAAAAAAGTCGCCACCTGGCAGGCCAACTCCGATACCCTGGTTTCGGAATGGGAAAGAGAACTAAAAGCTTATGAGAAAGAAAGAAGCGGCATGTCAGCTAAAGAAAGAGAATTGAAAGAACAATTACTTAGCAACAAACAGCAACAGATAAGTCAGTACCAGCAAGCCGTACAAATGAAGGCGAAAGAGGAGGAACAGAAAATGACCCAAACCGTTCTTAACGTAGTGAATGAATACATGATAAAATATGGTAAGAAGCATGGCTATTCCTATATAATGGGCGCAACAGGTATGGGTAATATTGTTTATGCATACGAAAAGCATGATATTACTGAGGAAGTATTAAAGGGATTGAATGAAATGTACCGGTTAGGAAAGAAATAATTGCAATAACAAGATATTAATTAAAAAAAGCCTTTTCAATTTCAAGATGTACTCAAATATTTTAAATGCTTTAAAAAAAGTTGATATTCTTATAAAGAAAATCAGTGGCCTGATTCCATTTTTAAATCTTGCAAGTATTGCTCTTGTATTTTTACTTTTTCTGGCTTCCTGTAATCAATATTTGCCCCATGAAAATTTAGTTTCTTATATAAATGATCCCAAGCATGGTTTGGTACAGGAAAAAATTTCAAATGGTTATACAATCAAGCTCACTTATAAACCTTCAGAATTAATTGCCTGGCAGGAGATTCAAATACTAGGCAATTCTTCAAAGGAAAGAATCAATGAAATCCTTTCCCGCTATGATGACCAGTATTATTTTGTATTGTCGTTTTCTCATGAAGGGAAAGAGATTTTGGGTAAAGCACAGGATATGAATTGGTTCAATCAAATATTGAGCCAATTATCTTTCAATATGCAGGAAAATGTGTCATTAATAGTTGAAGAAAAGGATACTTTACAAGTAATTGATTATAGTCTTTCCCGGACATTTGGTATGGCTTCAAGTTCAGATGTTTTATTGTCATTTAAGCGAATAGATTATGAATACAACAAAACGCTTGTGTTGCAACTGAAAGAAATGGGATTAAATACAGGTAATATGTGGTTCCATTTTAAAACAAAAGATATTAACAAGATACCCAAATTGAGATATGATTTATAGTAAAAATATAAAAAATTACTTCCAGATAATTATTTAACCGTCAACAATTCTCCCCTATGAAAAAGTTATCAATTCTGTTAATCGTTTTTATGGTTTTGGACTTTATCAATTTTCAAACATTAAAATCACAGAGTTCAGGCATTACAACTCCTGAATTCATATCATTTGAACCAGTTGATGTTACTGATATGGTAAACATCCTTACAGGTGATTTTAATTATACAATACCGTTAATAAACATACCAAGCCCCGAAGGTGGCTACCCATTGGCATTATCATATCATGCTGGAATTACATTGGAAGAAGAATCCTCATGGGTTGGATTAGGTTGGAACATAAATGCAGGTGCAATTAACCGTTTTGTTAATGGTATTCCGGATGATAGTTACAAAAGTGATTTTTTTATACATGATACTTGGTCCGGTGGAAGCACATATCAGTATGGCCTATTAATTCCTTTACCTAATGGCGTTGGCGTGAACGTTGGTTTCTCAAATGATACATATACTGGATTTAGTATGAATTATGTAGGGATGCAAATTCAGGGTATAAGAATGGGTGTTGGTCAGAATGGAATGGATTTAGGTTATTCACTAAGATTTGGTGGAGGACGTTATGGAGCAAAAACTTCTATAGGAATATCTCTTAACGGTATTGGTGGAGATTTTAGCGCTGAATTGCATGGTAATACGGGTCTTAATTCAACCAGTGTTAGCTATGATCCAAAGACAGGAGTAGGCTATTCAATGAGTATGGGAACTACATTAGGTACTGGCGGTTTTAAAGGTGTTCAATATTCTACGAATGCAAATGGTTTCGTTTCTGATCCAAAGATTAGTACCGAAACATCCAAAGAGCTTGATTTACTTTTTTATAGTCAAAAATGCACCAGATATTGGATTGATTCCGAAGTAGCCATCGAACAAACTGGAATTGTCAATTCAGGCGCTATTTCTTATCCTCCAGTAAGAACTTTTGATAGGGTAATACTTTGGGATGAATTAAGTTATAATATGTATTCAGATAAGTCAGAATCTCTAAATCCGGAAACAACATTTGGAGCAAGTTTTCCTGCTTACGATATATATAATGTTTCTGGCCAGGGAATTGGTGGTAATATCCAACCTTTGGTTCTTGAAAATGGATCATTATCATCACATCCAAAAACTAATATAAAACATTTTTTGGACCCTTTTGGTGGCCTTTATGTAAATATTGACTATGTATATAACAAACCGTACAATATATTGTCAAATAAAAAGAGCTTCAGATTTCTGAATGACTTTTCAAATAGTCATATTGTGACTAACGAAACTAATTTATTCCAATTTGACAATACTAATCCATCGGATCCTCACATTGATTATATTGGATCAGGTTTAGGATATACACAAACAATTTTAGATCCAACAGCTTACGATATTTTTACCCACCGTCTAACAGGGTCTTATCATATTGATTACTTTTCTAATGAAGAAATAAACAACGAAACCGCCAAATCGCAAGGATTTTCTGATTACTCTGGAGTATCTAATAGGCTTAGTTTCTCTACATATGATATTAGTAAACAAATAGGTGGCTTTAGTATAACAAAACCAGATGGTATAACCTATCATTATGCATTACCAGCCTATTCTTATGGTTTTCTGCAATATCACATAAACACAAAAAAAGGGACTGCGACTAAGAAGATTACATCAAACAATCCCTATGCCTACTTGTGGCTGTTAACCACTATTACAGGGCCTGATTACTTTGATAAGAATAACAACGGATACGCTGATGAGGGCGATTATGGTCAATGGATCAATTTTAGATATGGCAAATGGACTGATTCGGAAATATATAGAAGTCCAGGCAAAGGAGGAATTTCAGATTTGGACGGTTCTAAAATGGTAACAGGTGGATATAAACAACGTTACTATCTGGATGCAGTTTACACAAGAACACACACTGCTATATTTGCAAAAAGCACAAAAGAAGATGGCAGAATGCCCCTCAATATTTTAAGCGGCGATAACATTAATACTTCCGGGGGGTTTTCGTCAATTTCTGGTAGAAGTCTTAAGCTCAATGAAATTGTACTTCTAAAAAACGAAAGTATCAAGCAATTATTAAGTAATTCTAATACCATTTTGAACAATGTTATAGCTTTGGGAAACCTGAGTACTAATAATATTCAAAATCTAATTGATCATGGAGATCTTGCTGTTTTGAAGAATATGTCTCAATTTAATGAAAAAGTTATTAAACTTATTTCTTTTATTTATGATTATTCGCTTGTTCCTGAAACTCCAAACAATTTGGAAAGTGGAGGTAAATTGACCTTAAAAGGGATTACTTCCAATGGCCGCTCTAATTGCAGTGTTTTACCTCCATATATTTTTAACTATGAACTTAAAAGCCCAAAAAGTGGAACCATGACAATAAATTATATTAATGGCGATTTGTCTGGGTTTAATTTGGTTAACAAAAAAATAAGAATTACATGCTCGAATAATTCGCTGGAAAAGGGTGATATAATATGCTTTAGTGGAGCGAATTGTGGTACGAAATACGCCACAATTCTTGATAACGTTAATGGTAATATTTACGATGCTAAAATAATCGGTTTTGCTTATCCTACTTCAACGGATAAAAACGTTACGTTATCTTATAAAACCACAAAAAATCCACCATATGAGCAAGAGCATAGAGATATGTGGGGTGCATTTAAGTCTGATTATGTGAAATATATTGATAATAATAATGATGACATTACCCGTTTAACCACTGAAGTTTCACAAAAAGCAACTGATGTTTGGTCATTACGAAATGTTATTACTCCGACAGGAACTGAATTAAGTATTGATTATGAATCTGATAGTTATACAAATGTTGGTGTGCAAAACCCCCCGGTTTTGAATATTAAACATGAATTGCAGGTTAAATTAACTGGCTCATCTACCTACTCTGCTTTAGGCCAGTGGTTTAATTGTGCAAATATTGACCTTATTAAGCTTTTCGTTTATGAACAGAATGTATATGATCTAATTAAGGAAAATATTCAAATAGGAGATATTATCAATATTACTAGCTCTATTGAACATTTAGACAAAGTTAAAAGCGCAAGTTCATGGGGTGTTTTGAATTCAGACCAAAATTGTTTAGAAATTGGTCAATTATTGGTGAACTCTTTTGACTTTGAAAATAACGCAATTATTGTATCTGATCCATACCACTTTCTAGTTTCGCATGTTACAAACAAAGGAACTGCCTTATCATTTATACATTTCGGTTCATACATAACATTGCCAAGAAATGAATTATATGGCGGAGGAATTCGAGTTAAATCAGTTTCAACGAATGATAATAATGGGAATGTTTTGAGTACTAAATATTCATATGAAAATGGAACTACGTCCTTTGAACCCTTAGGTTATGATGGAGTATATTTCAATCGTGATGCAGTGTCTATGACATATCCTTTTAGCATTGAACATATAGAAGCATATAAACGCTCATATTGGGATCTTTTTAAACAACAAATGCTTTTATCGCCAATATTACCTTCTCCATCTGTTCTTTATAATAAAGTTTCAAAAGAGACATATAGTATGGGCGTTAAAGGAGATCTGACAGAAGTTTATGAGTTTCAAACTTTCAATCATAATATGATACAACCAATTGTAACAAAATATATTACCTCTGATGCAATCACATCAGGTTCAATTACTTTTTACAACAGGATTGTTTGTCGGAATATAAAAGACTATACATCAAGCATTGGTGATTTGATTTCCTATAAAGTATTTAGTCAATCCAATCAATTAGTTAGTTCTCTTACTAATGAATATACTAGCAATATTCCGACTAATCAGGGAATCATTCAAGAAGTACATAACGAGCATCGAACAATTCAGTTTATCGGCGAAGGCTCAAAAAAGGAACACCTTGCTACGACAAGTGTGTACACAAGGTATCCCTCGATACTAATTAGCATGAAACAATCGTATTTAAATCAAATAACAGAGATTAAATACAATAAATTTGATGCTATTACTGGTCAACCAACAGAAATCGAAACTATATTACCATCTGGAAAGGATATTAAGACTGAGATTATTCCTGCTTTCAGGCTATCTGATTACCAAGCGATGGGTTTGAAAATAACAAATAGCACAAATAAAAATATGCTTACTCAAGAAGCAGCAACTTTTAGCTCAATTAACATTGGAACAGCTTCATCCAAGAATTGGAAAATAATAGGTGTTGGAGTTCAAACTTGGAATAGTAACTGGAATATTATTGCCGGAACTGGCGTAGAAAATCAAACTGGCGTTTGGCGAAAACACAAAACGTTTGCATGGAAA
>JAFGOZ010000029.1 GCA_016926235.1 Bacteroidales bacterium
ATTGAAGAGGAATATGGGGAGGAAGTGCTAAAAAAGTATCTACCCGAATCGCTACACAAAAAAATAGCCCAGGACAGAAAAAAGTAAATGTTACCTTATTCTGTGAGCTATTCGGGATAAGCCGGCAGACGGCATATAAGCGGGCGAAAAGCGTTGAGATTAAGCAGGCCGAGAATAAAAAGATCGTTTCTATGGTCAAGGACGTTCGTAAAAAACACCCAAAAATGAGCGGGGTTAAAGTACACCGTAAACTATCCAATAAGCTAAAAAAGCAAGGGATAAAATGCGGACGCGATAAATTTTATGATGTTTTGCGTGACGAGAATTTATTGGTAAAATATCGTAAGCGGTTTATTAAAACGACCCAATCGCATCATTGGTACAAGAAATATACAAATCTAATACAAGATATAGATATTAAGCGATCCGAACAGGTTTGGGCAAGCGATATAACATATATTCACACCAAGTCCGGATTTTTATATTTGTATTTAATTACTGATGTTTATTCGAAACGAATCATGGGTTGGGAGTTGGCGGACAACCTGAAAACAGTTAATGCCATACGAGCCTTGAAGCGAGCAATAAAAAACAGGATGTACCCAGAAAGAAAACTGATTCATCATTCTGACAGAGGTTTTCAGTATTGTAATCCTAAGTATACGAAAGTACTAACGGATAATGGTATAGATATAAGTATGACAACTAAATACGACCCTTATGAAAATGCAGTTGCTGAACGAGTAAATGGCATATTAAAAACGGAATATGAGATAGGAGATGGATTTATTGGGCCTACAGATGCAAAACGCGAGATTAAACATGTAATACAGCTTTATAATACCGATAGGCCACATTTAAGCTGTAATTATCTTGAGCCTGTGAGGGCTCATGAATTAGAAAATTTTGAATTAAAAAAATGGTCGAAAAAACTTTCCTCAGAGGGGTACCCCTCTGAGGAAAACAAAACAGTATCTTTAAACAATAATTAATAACTAAAAAGTGTAAACCTATTTTAGTAAAAGTCAAAATGCATGTTAATTTGACAATGCTTAGTTAAATAAATATGAAGATAACTATAAGTATTATTTTTATTTCTTTAGGATTTCATATATCTGCATGGTCTCAGAGTACCATTAATTATAGAATTATGAAAGTCGGGATATATGATAATCCCCCTAAGATTTTTATTGATAATAATGGAAATCCAGACGGTATTTTTATTGATATTATAAAATCTATTGCTGAGAATGAGGATTTACAGATAGAATATGTTACTGGAAACTGGGCTGAATTATTTATGAAGCTAGAAAACGGTGAAATTGATATTTTACCCGATATGGCCTATTCAAAGCAAAGAGACTCGCTTTTTTACTTTAGCCTGCCTGTATTAAGTTCGTGGCTGCAAGTATTCACAACAAATAAAACCCTAATCAACAGGCCCGAAGATTTACAAGATAAACGAATTGGGGTCTTAAAAGCCTCAAGCCAGGAAGAATACTTGAATTTTGATGTAAAGAAAGATTATAATATTAATTATTCAGTTTTTACTTATGAGAGTTATTACAATTCTGTGATTGCACTCAAAAAAAACGAGATAGATGTAGTTGTAGCAAACCGGTTTTTTTATTTTTCCGATTTATGTGATAAAGATATATTGCCCACAGGGGTGGTTTTGCAATTTTCCGAACTGCATTTTGCTTTCTCAAAAAATATAAATCCCGGATTAATTAAGTTATTTGATAAGAACATCACTTTACTTAAAAACAATCCAAAATCAGCCTTTTATATTTCATTGCAAAAATGGTTTAATAAAAATAAAACAATAATACCAAGCTATTTGATATGGTTAATTGTTACTTTAATCTTCTGTTTATTCGTTTTTTTGTTATTTATTTTTGTGTTAAGATTTGAGGTGAAAAATAAAACAAAGATTCTTAACAAGAAGAATGAAGAACTTTTTATTGCCAAAGAAAAGTCAGAAATAAATGAGGTATATTTCCGCAGTATCTTCGAAAATTCTCCTGTTGCTAAATCAATAACAAATCTTGACGGTTCAATGAGAACAAACTTGGCATTTTGCGAGTTGTTAGGTTATTCCGCAGATGAATTTAGTCAAAAAAAATGGAGTGAAATAACCCATCCTGATGACATTCAAAAAAGCGGTGAAGTCATTGAACTTCTTTTAAAAGGAGAAATAACAAAAACACAGTTTGAAAAAAGATATTTGCATAAAAATGGATCTATTGTTTTTACAGATGTTCATACAGCTTTACGTAAAAATGATAATGGCGACCCTTTATTTTTTATAACAATAATAAATGATATAACTGAACGTAAACTTTCAGAAATTGAACTAAAAAAAGCCAAAGAGAAAGCAGAAGAAAGTGACAGGCTTAAAACTGTTTTTCTGCAAAATATGTCTCACGAAATTCGAACGCCAATGAATGGGATACTTGGCTTTATAGATTTATTAAAAAACCCTCAATTAAACGATGAAAGTAAGGAGCAATATATTGAAATTATTACCTTGAGTGGAAATAGGTTGCTCAATACCATAAATGACATTATTGAGATATCGAAAATTCAATCCAATCAAGTTGTTGTTCAACCATCTGTGGTTAATATAAAAGAAATTATGGATTTTCACCTAAACTTTTTTAATGAGCAAGCAGAACGAAAAGGATTAGTTTTACAAATATCTCAGCAACTTATAAACGAAAATGCCATTATAGAAACCGATAATAATTTGCTTAGCGGTATTTTAACAAATTTGATAAACAATGCAATTAAATTTTCCAATAAGGGTTCTATCGAGTTTGGTAATTACCTTGACGATAATCATCTAGTGTTTTTTGTTAAAGATACAGGAATTGGTATCCCTGCGGATCGTAAAGAGGCTATTTTTGAAAGATTTGTACTTGCTGACATGCAATTATCACGCCCCAACGAAGGTTCAGGATTGGGTTTATCTATAGTCAAAGCTTATGTTGAAATGCTTAAAGGTAAAATTTGGGTTGAATCAGAGGTTGATAAAGGGAGTACTTTTTTCTTTTCAATTCCCTATAAACCAAATATTGCAAAAGGTTCAGATATTCTAAAAGAAAATACAAATGAACTAATGCTAAATAAAAAGCTTACTATTTTAATTGCTGAAGACGATGATATTAGTTATTTGTATTTAGAAAGCATACTTAATGCGGAAAACATTAATATTATACGTGCCAAAAACGGAGAAGAAGCGGTGCTGTCATCAAAAGAAATTCCTGATATTTCGTTAATACTTATGGATATAAAAATGCCAATAATGAATGGGATAGATGCCACAAGACAAATCAGGCAATTCAATTCAATAATTCCGATTATTGCTCAAACTGCATATGCAATGAATAAAGATAAAGAAAAAATAATAGAAGTTGGTTGTAATAATATCATAACAAAACCAATTAATAAAAATGATCTGATTAGCATGATAAAAAAAATTACTTAAAAAATTACAAATGCACGACGGCACAACACATGGTATAGTGCATGCGGGTTTCAGAGGTTTTTGGACGTTTGTGTCTCGTAAAAAAAGTCAGTGTAAACTGATAGGTTTTCGCCTCGTAATCCCGCACGACACCATACCATAAAACGTTGTGCGTCATGCTGACAAAATCCTGCTAATAATTAAAATTCTGAATAATGCCCAAAAGAAAAATATCTAATTTAGACCTAAAAGTTAAACTCTTCAATGAATATCTTGAAAATGGAGGAGTTGAAAAAATAGATTTCCCAGATTTATTAGAGGATTTGTTAAAAGTAAAAAAAGGACCTGATGGCAAAGTAGACCCAGATACTGTATCCCCACTAGTCAATGCTGCAATGCAAGCGCATCTTGGTTCACATTTAATGCCTCCATTTTTCCATAAAGAACATATTTCGGAATATAGTTCCACACTTCAAAAAAATAACAGTTTCGTTCAAGAAAATATTGACACAGAGGAACAATTCGATAAGATTTATGAAGAATATAAAACTAAAAAGGATACCTTGTTTCGTGGACAAAGGGAAGCTAAATGGAGACTTTATAGTAAACTTCAAAGATTATGGATTTCAGAGAAGCTATATGAAAAACACGATTATAAAACCTTTTTGGAATCTTTAGTTAAATTAGGCAAGGAAGAATATGGCAAATCAATTCAAGATTTGCTAGAAGAAAATCACATTGACACTACAAATTCTATCTCTGTTTTAGCATATTTACAGCACCATGATTGCCCAACTCCTTTATTAGACTGGACGTATAGTTTTCAAAATGCTTTATATTTCGCTCTGGATGGACTTGAACCAAATACAGGAACCATTGAAATTGAAGATTATTGCAGTGTATACTATATTGAGGAGAAATACTTTGAAGGTGGAAGCTTAAGAGAAATTATCTCTGATAGTTTGGATGCTCTCGAAGAACCAGAATTGCAACGCTTAATTAATATTTTCTCAAATGGAGACGAAGACAAGAAAAAAGCTATGCAAGAGCATTTTGCTGGGAGAAAGGTGTTTGATAGAAGTAAAATAAATGGCTCAGGTTTAATATCTCATATGACAAAAGTTGAGAATTTAATAAACTTTCCAATTGGTTATTTCAGTGATAAAGATAAAGATTCAGGTATTTTGTTCTCTCTCAACAATAGTAAAAACATTCTCAATCAAAAAGGTGTATTTACTTGGAATGCCGATTCATGTAAACCCATTGAATTAGTTGGTGATGAGCAATTCAAAGAAGGCAAATCTGAAGAAGAAGCTAGAGATTACAGTTTTTGTAGCTGCTTTAACATTCATAAGGTTTTAGAATCATACATAAGAAAGCGATTATCAGAAGATGGGATTACTAAAGAATTAATATATCCAACCCCAGAGATAAATACTTGGGGGATTTATGAAAAATGCAAATAAAGGGATTGCGGAGTTAATGAAATTACATCTTAATAAGCACGAACGCACAACACGCAATATACGTAAGCCGGGCGATGTGCCTAAATTAAACTTTTGTACATTTACTCAAAATTGCAACGGTTTGATAGGTTTGTGCTTCGAAATCCCGGCCTACGCATATTGCCATCCGTTGCCAGCAATGCATCAAAGTCGTATTGCGATAACATTAGCTTTATTGATTTTATTTCTTGGCAAATTTATTATCCATGAGTTACTATTTTGCTCGAAAGCATACGATATTCAAGAATTCAAGAATATTGCGTGAGCCATAAAATATCTTATTCAGAAGATAATCTTACTAATAGCAAAATAACCGATAATTTGAAAATTTTATTTCTTATTATTTCAACTAATAAGATTATTTTTAAAAACTTTATTAATTTGTAATAAAAAATTATCATTTTGGAGGTCAAAATGGAAACAACAAATGAAATACCGTGTCCTAAGTGTAACAAAAAAAATGTCTTGGTAAGTTCTCCGACTACATCTTCAATTATAAAATGGTTGATATATTTTGTGATTGGTGGTGCAATTGCTTCATTACTAACTTACGTCACTGGAAAATTTATTGTTGGTTTGATAGTTATGATAATCTTAGGTATAATTGTTAAAAGTTTTCCAAATGTAGTCAGAATTATTTGCCAAGAATGTGGGCACAAATGGTGGGCATATTTCTAATCATATCATTATCATTGCTGTAATAAAGATATCTAATAGTATTTAAAGCATTCTTATTAAAATCATTTCATTTCCGATATAATTTATATCCGTTATTACTTTTAGGTTAATTTTAATAGTATGAATAGTAGAATTGATAACAAAAATATACTTACAAAAAAAAATGCACATGCTGGCAACATCGTGTATAGTGCATTTGGCGGGTTATACAAAGGCTTTGGTTTGGTTTCATTTACTAAGCTTTGCAACGGTTTGATAGGAAAGTGCCTTGAAGCGCCAAACGACACCATACACGAGGAACGTTATAATCAATAAGCGCAATTGGTGTAATGTATCTTTGAATGGTTCGATCTCTAAAATTTTTAACATAAATATTTATTAAACCAAAGTGGTATTTTCGTTCAAACTTAGTCGGCTAAACAAGGTTTTTTCAGGTTGGTATTCCATTGCAGCCA
>JAFGOZ010000030.1 GCA_016926235.1 Bacteroidales bacterium
AGCAAAAAGAAAAGAAAATCAGCTACATACACATACTCTGTTAATTAATATTGTTAATAAGCTAATACAAATCTAAAGGCCGGTAGGTAGGGGACGAGTGACGAGAGACGAGGGACAAGTGACCACCCTGTCTTGATTCTTGGATCTTGGTTCCTGGTTCTATTATCACTCTTCACAAAGCGTTGCTATCTCCACCTCTGCCTCATCTATCTCTTGCTGTAATTGAGCTCTTTGGTCAGGTGTCCATGCCTGACAATTCAAGAAAGGTTCCAGGGCATCAATGTATTCCTGATAGGCATTTTTATAAGCCAGGCAGTTTTCTTGTGAGGGATCAGTGCTATAAGCAGAAGCAGTAGTTATCACATCTGCCCATACTTCAGAAACTTCGGTAGCCCAGGCGCCTGCACAATAATCAGGATCACTGTCCTTGTCTTTCTTACATGAAGATAGTGTCAGTCCGATCAGTAAACCAAGAAACAAAGCGGTTTTCATCATGATGTTGATTTTTAAGTTAAGAATTCAGTCTGTTTAAATTGTCAGACTTGTTATCGTGTTCTTTTTATTAAAAAAGCTAAACAGGTGAATTCCTGTTTTGTTCTCAAACAAAGTATTAAACTCGTTTAATGAAGTGTGCAGTTAAGAATTAATTACCGGCAGATATATTAATACACAACATTATTGGTTGCAGTTGGCAGCATGTAGCGGGAACTATAAAAAATATTTGTCTCCTCCCTTATTTTATTCTATTTTTGCATTCCTGAATTTCACCTATTGATAGGCACACACGCTTTCTCAAAAACGCACCGCTCAGAATAAGCTTTAGCCGGCCCCGTAGTTCAGCTGAATAGAACGTCAGATTCCGGTTCTGAAAGTCGGGGGTTTGAATCCCTCCGGGGTCACCCAAGGGGACAACTTCAAGTTTTTAGAAAGTTGTCCCTTTTTCTTTTTCTCGAATGCCTTACTGGAATTGATTAATAGAGAGACCACCTCATTGACTTTTGTGGTTCGAACTCGATTTTCTGAAAAAATCAAATTTCCGGTAAATATCGAACCAATGATCTGTTGTTTGCCCGTCACATCTGCTTTTTCATAAAATCCGGACAGATCTTCCAGTATACCCATGCAAAATTCAAGCTGATCACCTATTTCATGGGTCATGAAGCTAATTTCTGATCTTTCCTTTATAAGCTTTTCCTTTTCAGCAGTATATTTTACTTTGAGCAGGTTATAATCTTCTTTTCCTATTTCGTTATCCAGGTATTTGTCCTGAAGACTCTCCAGTCTCTTATTCAACCTTTCCGTTTCAGCTTCGATTTGCCTTAATTTACCGGTTATGTTCTCGGAAGAATCTCTAATCACATCCATTACTACCTTTTTAAACAAATCTTTTATCTCAGGTTTAAATGTGTATTTTCCTAAAAGCTTGATAAACGAATTATTCAGTACCTCTGCTTTTATCCGCTCTTTGCAACCCTGAATGCAGTGGTAATAATAATATATACCACCATTACCCCTCGACGAACTTGCCGTGAGTTTACTTCCACAGCGAGGACACTCCATAAAGCCTCTTAATGGAAACCGTTCATTTACAGTATGAATTTTTGCAGGCTTCATTCTTTTTGCCCGCTTATCAACTAAATACTGGACCTGGTAAAACAATTCCTCACTTATAATTGGCTCATGAATACCATTTACAATTTTTTCTTCTTCATCTCCCCTTGCTGAAATTCTTATCTTGCCATAATAAACCGGATTCTTAAGCAGCTTATTGAAGTTGTTCTTACTACATATAAAGCTTGCTTTCATAAGGCCTCTTCGTATATGATCTGCAGGTTTTAGTCCCTTGGCAACCTCTGAAAATGCCCGTTTAATGTATTTGGCATCCTTGTTAGGTACAATGATGGGTTTATTGCTTTCATCTCTTTTATTTGAATACCCTTTTGGAGCTGTAGCCATCCACCGGCCTTCTTTCATTGCCCTTCGCATCCCGTTGGTAGTATTCATGGACCGCCGGTCGTTCTCTATTTCCGGGGCTGTCAGATAAAATGCCAACATCATCTTGTTCTCGGGAATTGACAAATCCAATGGTTGATCAATAGCAATAGGAACCACACCCAGTTTATTTAATTCCCTTATCATCAGAAATGCGTCTGTTGCATTTCGTGAAAACCTATCCCATTTATGAAACAGCAGGTGCTTTATTTTGCCTTTTTCCTTTCTCAGGTATGATAAAAGTTTTTTGAATTCAGGGCGGTCAAACGTCTTTGCTGAATAATCTTCCTGGTAATGAGCAACAGATTCTAGTTCCTTATCTCTGCAATATTTTAAAAGACGATCTTTCTGATCAGCCAGGCTATAACCCTTTTCTGCCTGTTCATCTGTGCTCACCCTTGTGTATATTACTGCCTTTTCCATGTCGTTTAAAAAAATCTTCAATTGCAACCTTTGCAAGATTATTTAAGAATTCCAGAATGCTTTCTATCTCCTGCCGTGAATACTCTTTCCCATTTTGACTGAGTGTTTTGCTACATTCATCAACTGTTATCATTTTATAATCCATGATACGCCTCTGAGTTCTTCAGTAGGCGTATGGATTTCCAAATTGGTCTGCTTGTTACAGTACCATTGTTATTTTGGTTTAATTCTCCTGATGTTTTTACAATATACAATTTTCCCATTCTGGGTTTTAAGCTCTATTGTCTGATACCCATCTTTTAATATCAGGTCGAGAAGCCGGGATTCCTTATCCAATTTGTTGTAGCTTTCCTTTGCCTCTATTAGTTGAATTGCGTTTTCTTCATCCAAATGTACAGTCAAGGATTCCAATTCTCCATCCTGTATAAGCTTTATAACCTGCGCTTCTCTGTCATTCAATAGCATGAGCTTATTTGAAGATAATTTCAGGTCAAAGTTGGATATGAATTTTTTGATTATTTGGGTAATTGATATAGATATATAGGTTTTTTCAAGGAATTTCAATAATGACTCATTCTCACTCAGCTCATTAAAATCAACAAAGCTGAATGGATAGAATTCACCCTCGCGATTGACCAGAAATGATACGGATTTTCTTTTTGTTATGGCCTCGGCTATCAATAATGAAAGCAAATTAACCGGAACCTGTTTCTCAACTTCAGTCCAGTCAACATTACTGTGCATAAGTTCTATAAATTCTTCCTTGAGTTCCTTTTGAAGTCTATTCATGAACTTTTCAGATTGCATGGCTTCACTCATGAACTCACCAAAAGGAAATCCATATTCAAATAATTCCTTAATATCCTTTATTACACTGACTCCAATATCATACTTTCGCAGCTCAAGTATTATATTGAACCACACATATTCAGTGAAATTGAATTTGATATGCTCGTGCTTTTCGAAAGAGGTATCTGAAAAGAAAAGACCCTGAGTTTTATAATAATTTAGGTTTCGTGCTGAAATACCCAGCTCAGAGGATTTAATATGTCGTTCATTTATAGCTTCATAAGCATCATAAGTTGCCATTATCCCCTGACCTAAAAATCTACTAATATCCTTATATCCCATTTATGTAATATTATTTCTTTTTTATCTTTCAAATGTAATATTAAATTTTTAATTTTGCTATAAAAACTATGAAATATAAACATACCTGTAAGGGATGCAATAGAGAATTCTATGGCAGAAGGAATCAGGAATTTCACAATCTGCAATGCAAGATTGATTTTAATAATGAAAAAGCTGCGAATCTTCGAAAGGAGCTTAAGGACAATAAAATTGCCCAAAAGAATTACATGATTCTTAAAGAAGCTTATGAAATTTATAGGAACAATCCTATACACCATATTGATATTCTCAAAAGAGGTTTTGAGTTAAAAGCGCCCACAAGAAGATGCAAAACACCTAAATATGGTTATGAAGTCTTCATGGCAAATGGGATTGGATTTCGAATTATCAATAAGGATAATGGTCAATTTATCTCGATCTATAAAGAACATGAATTAGCAAACCTATAATATTATGGAAGGAGTTGAATTTAACCCAGGTAATCCGGCAGAATACAATGATTTTGTTCCGGAGGTTGAAAAAAAACGCACAAATACCCTTTTGTGGAGTGCAGCAATAATTTTGGCTGGTATTGGTATATATAAACTATATAAATCGTATACCAACAATACCAACAAACACTCTATAGATAAAGCAGAGGAAATTTCTAAAGATTGAACTCTTGGAAATAGCAACCCGGAGAATTCTTTTTGTTTTATATAAGTACCGAAGTAAAGAGTCAGGTATCTTCATCAATTAAGGAAGTTCCTCTAATCTTTTAAAACTGATCTCTCTTCGAATTAATTCATTTAAATTCGAATAAATATTTATCCTTATTAGTTGAGTATTCCGGGCAAAGTGTACAATGATTCCGGAGTATAGTGTACAAAAATAAACAGGTATTAATCTGTAGTTATAAATATACAT
>JAFGOZ010000031.1 GCA_016926235.1 Bacteroidales bacterium
AGACTTGGACTTTCATGTCCGCAGAGGAAAATATTCAGCAAGAATCTTTTAGTGCTTATGTTATTAGATTTATAGAGGAAAGTTACATAATCTATTATTAGAATAAAAATTAATTTCATGATATAAAATACAATTATCGATAAATAAAATTTAATTCTATCTCATATATATTTATAAGATAACATCATATAATTGAATTACTGTATTTTACATAGAGATTGGGAAGTTTGGTAAACAGGAAGCAATAAATTGAATTAAAAGATTTATTTAATACAAATTAATTTTAATTTTACAATATGAAATATATCTTTGTACTATGAATATATCAAAATATCAAAATAATTCTACAAACTTCACAAGGAAAAATGATACAGGTTTTGAACAGGGCTTTTAATATTCTTGAATATATTGCTAGTGATAGTGACAAGAAATTTGGCCTGGCCGAAATCGCTGACAGTCTCTTATTAAACCACAGTACATGCGCAAATATTATCAAAACGATGCTGTCGAGGGAATATATCGAACAAATGGGCAGAAGGGGAGGCTATAGACTTGGTCCCAAAGCATATTATCTGACAGGAAATTTCCCCTTTAAGAAAGAATTGCTCAGCATTTCGGTGGAGTTGATGAAGAATCTTCGTTCAAAATTAAATGAAGGAATTATACTTGCGATTATGCAAAATAATAAACGTATCCTTCTCCACGAAGAACATAGCACTCATGAATTACAGGTGGTTAACCATAAAGAAAAGGAAATATACAAGACCTCTACCGGTAGAATGATATTGGCCTGCATGAGCAGATCGGATCAGGAAGCATATATTAAAAAATATGGTTTGCCGGATGAAGACAGCTGGCCTGAAATAGAAAATGAGGAAGTTTTCTTTAACGAACTCATTAAGATCAGAAAGAAGCAGATTGCTGTACATGTAGCCAAATCTGACATTGTTGGAATAGCTGTCCCAGTTTTCATAAAGAATACAATTGTTGCAAGCCTAGGAGTTTATTTGCCAGAAACCAGGTTCACTAAAGAGGCACAGGAAAAAATATACAGAGACCTACCAATTACTGCTGACAAAGTAATGAAAGGGCTTGAACTAATTCAATCGTAACATAATCATCTTTAAAACACTTCCACGAAGAGTAAAAAATAACTTATCAGCTGATTATTTAGTTTCAAACAACTAAAGTGAAATCAACTTACAGGAAATTCATTTAGACAAAGGTGGTTTAAAGGTATTATTAAATAAATATCAGGTAAATACATAATTTATTATCATGAAAATAATTGATTTAAAAGCTCGTACAGTAGCTATTCCGTTGAACGCACATCTGCGGCATAACACAGGAGTTCATCCCGGATATTTTCTCCGTACTGTCATTGAAATTGTAACCGATGAAGGGATTATCGGATTGGGAGAAGTCGGAGGAGGAGACCAGCGAAACGCCTTCGCAAAATTAAAACCACGTATTCTTGGTCTTGACCCGTTTCACCTGGAAATTATCAAGCAAAAAGTATTACGTAGCATTTATTATCTTTCAAATGCACGTTTGTATGCCGCTATCGAAATAGCCTGTCTGGATATTCAGGGGAAAGTATTGAACCGCCCTTTTGGCGATTTGCTTGGAGGTAAGGTACGGGATAAAATTCCATTTATTGCTTACCTTTTCTGGCGTTATGACCGACCTGGTGGAGGTCATGATAAATACGCTGAAGATATGGCTGGCCTCTGCACAGAGCTTCATGAAGAATTAGGTGTTAATTCAATGAAACTGAAAGCAGGAGTAATGGCTCCACGGGAAGAGGTAAAAGTACTCGAATTATGCAGGAACAATCTGGGTGAAGATTTCGGCCTGAGGATTGACCCCAATGGAGTCTGGTCTGTTACAACAGCTGTTAAAATGGGTAAAATTATGGAAGATATTAACATTGAATATTTCGAAGATCCATCCTGGGGACTGGAAGGAAATGCCGCTGTCCGGAAACAAATCAGAATACCATTAGCAACTAACATGTATCCAAATAAGTTTGATGATCTTGGGCCCGCTATTCGTATGGGAGCAGTTGACGTAGTACTAACTGATCTCCATTATTGGGAAGGGCCTAAAGGTGTAAAAGATCTGGTAGCTGTTTGCAGAACCTTTAACCTTGGTGTTTCAATGCATAGCGGCGCTGAATTTGGAATTGAACTTGCAGCTATGATTCACACTGCTTCAACTATTCCTACTATGACATTTGCAGGTGATGCCCATTATCATTACTTAACTGACGATATAATAAAAGGAGGTCTGATGAAATACGAAAATGGCTGCATCAAAGTACCTGAAGGGCCTGGACTTGGCGTTGAACTGGATGAAGAAAAGATGGATAAATATGGACAATATTTTGAAGAAAAAGGTGATTATTATGCTCGCTTTCATCAGGATAAATACAGACCTGACTGGTTCCCCATTGTTGGCAGTATCTAAACCAAAAAATAAAATCCCGGGCATGAGGATTTATGAATGAAATATAAAATTCTTATAAAATTTGGCAATGAAAGATCTTTTTAATCTGAAAGGAAAATCAGCCCTGGTCACAGGTTCAAGTCAGGGTATTGGGAAAGCAATTGCTCTTGGCCTTGCAGAAATGGGGGCAAACATAGTTGTTCATTACAATACGGAAAAAGAATTGGCGGAACAGGTTGTTTCTGAATTAAGAAAATTTAATGTTAAATCTGAGTCTTTTCAGGCTGATTTATCATTGCCAGAATCGCCCGATAAAATATTTGTAAAAAGCATGGAATTATTCGGATCCATTGATATTTTAGTTTTAAATGCATCAGTTCAGATCCGCAAAAAATGGGAAGAAATTACACTTGAAGAATTTGAGCTGCAGGTTAATGTCAATCTGCGATCAAGCCTTTTACTAATTCAAAAGTTCATTCCTCATATGAAGGACCAGAGATGGGGCAAAATACTTACAATAGGAAGTGTTCAGCAAAAACGGCCACATCCTGATATGCTCGTTTATTCAGCGAGTAAATCAGCAATTGCCAACCTGGTTAAAAGCCTTGCCGTTCAGCTTGCTCCTTTCGGAATAAACATTAATAACCTGGCACCAGGAATCGTCGGTACTTCAAGAAACAAGGATATTCTGAATGATCCTGCTTATCTCGAAAAGGCAAAATCAAAGATCCCTCTTGGGTACATAGCAAAATCTCAGGACTGTGCCAGTCTTGCTGTTTTACTTTGTACCGATTCAGGAAAGTACATAACAGGAGAAAATATTTATGTGGATGGGGGAATGAATATTCCTTTTTAAAAATAACTTAATCAAAACAAAGATGAGCGAATTCAGCGTTTCAATGAAATTAGAAGATTTGATAGACAGGTTTGACAATGTAACAATATGTGAACTTTCAATTCCGGAAAAAGAGATTTGTGCAAGATTTGAAAACCTTTATACAGGAGCAGTAAATGATGTCATGAGGGAAATGACACTTATGGACCAGGCTTTACCCTGCACTATAATGCCTTTAAAACTTGAAATGAAAAGTTGTGGTATTGCTTTCACAATAAGAAGCAATCCTGATCCTACAGTTGAGGGAGAAATGAATCTGCGGGCTGATATGCTGGATGCAATGCCTGATGGTTGTATGGTGGTCTGGGATGCTGGAGATGAGGTAGAAGCTTCTCATTGGGGTGAAGTTATGACAGCTTCGGCAATTGCACGTGGTGCAAGGGGGGCTGTAATCAATGGAGGACTTCGCGATACCATGCAGGTTCTGGAACAGAAATTTCCGGTCTTTTATAGATACCGGACTTCAAATGGTTCTTTGGGAAGAACAAAAATTACAGGATTTAACAAGCCGCTACGGATAGGTAAATCATACATTAAACCCGGGGATTTTGTTTTTGGTGATGTTGATGGAGCGGTTGTAATTCCAAGAAATATATCTGAAAAGGTATTAACTCGTGCTGAAGAGATAAAAAAAGGTGAAAAAGAAATCAGAAGCCGGGTGAAAGAAGGATTTTCTGCCAAAGGAATAGTAAAAGATGGTGGTTATTTTTAACTATCATCTGGGGATAACCATGAATCGTTGTTTTTAATCAGTTTCAGAAATTAAATTCTGGGATTTTATGAATTTTAATTCCCTGTTACGCATATTGTTTTTTATGTTTTTGCTGAATATTTAGGGTTTACTGAAAAAGTCAAATTAATTTTTTATTATGTTGATATTAAATATTTTAAGTCAATATCTATCGATTCAAGAATCAGCAAAAATGCAAGTAAAAACACAAATTTCCTTCATAAAACTTGAATTATGATAAGGTATATTTCAGAGAAGCAGTTGTCAATTGAAGAATTCAAGACCCCATTTCAGGTAAACCTGACTGCCGATAACCGTTGGGTGAAACTGGCCCATGTTGTACTCTGGGATAAGTTCGCCAGTGTATATATGTCGTTGATGAACAGTGATTTTGGCCGTCCCGGAGTTGCTCCGCGCACAGTACTTGGGGCATTGATCATCAAGCATTTGGAGAAACTGGATGACAGGGGAGTTATACAGGCCATCCAGGATAACCTGTACGTGTAGTATTTTGTAGGGTTGAAGGAGTTCAAGGTCGATCCTATATTTGATCCCTCACTGTTTGTTGAGATTAGAAAAAGAGTCGGTCACAAGCAATTTGACACTCTGAGTGCAGACTAAATCCGGACGGCTAAAGGAGAGAAGGATAAAAAGCATAATAAGAAGAAAAAGAAAGAAGGCTCAGATGAACCGTCAAACAAAGGAAAGCTTCAGGCAGATGCCACGGTAGCTGACCAATACATTACCTACCCAACCGATAACGGGATACTGAACGAGAGCAGGAGGAAGTGTGAGGGACTGATCGACAAGTTATACAACCACTCAGGAAGCCAAGGCGTCATGCCCCGGACCTATAGACGCACAATGGATAAGGCCTGGCTTGATTACTCCAAGAAAAAGAAGAAGGCTGAAGCCTCTCACCGCAAGATGACACGTAAGCTGTTAGAGAGTGTAAAGCGCGATATAAAACACATAGACAGCATGTTGGACAAAG
>JAFGOZ010000304.1 GCA_016926235.1 Bacteroidales bacterium
ATCCAATTAGTTTCGTGGTGCAAGATAATTTCAGCATCAGGAATGGCTGGTATTCTTTATGAGTCAGTTAATCCAGAAAAGGATATAATCACTCTCTCAAATTATTTAAACTCAAATGAAGACAAACTAAAGATTGACAAAAATAGGATTGGAGCATGGACATGTTCCGCTCATACTCCCACAACTATTTCCTACATATTGAACGGGTCAGATAATATGTTTAAATGCGCAGTTGTTTATTACGGATTTTTTCTGACTAATGATTTCAAATATTTACCACAGATAGATACCCTATCACAAAATATGGGATTTAAGACTCCACGATTATCTGAACCCAATATTTGGCGGAAAGATGTGCCTATCATGGTTATCAGAGCAGGGAAAGATAATGTTCCATATATAAATCAAACCTTAGCAAGTTTTTATGATAAAGCATTAAATCAAGATTTACCTATAACCTTAATAAATTATCCAAATGGAGTCCATGGATTTGATGCTGCTCTTAACAATGAAACAACAAGACAGATTATCAAAAACACATTAGAATTCTGGAAGTTTTATTTAAACCAATAGAAAAATGAAGGCTTATGGTTTAGCCAGAATGATTGCTGTATCCCTTTTAATCTGCTTAAACAGAATTCAAGTACAAACCACGGATGCCAAACTCAATCATTTGGTATCTTTATAAGATATCAAATATCCAATAATTAAATGCCCAGATATCTAACCAAATCAAGATTCAAATTAGGATTGGATTGTGCTGCCAAACTCTTTTACACAGGGAAATCCCAATACCCTGACACATCTGAAGACGATGCTTTTCTTGATGCTTTGGCTGAAGGTGGCTACCAAGTTGGTGCTCTTGCTAAATGTTATTATCCCGATGGTATTGAAATATCGGAACGTGGTTATGATATACCACTCCAGAAAACTAATGAATTGCTGACCAGAAATAATGTCGTCATTTTTGAAGGAGCATTCAAGTATTATAACCTATTCATACGAGCAGATATCATTGAAAAAAACGGTAACAACATTATCCTGCTGGAAGTAAAATCAAAATCATTTGCTGGAAGCGATTACAGAGACATGCTTTCTAAGAAAGGATATCTTGATTCTGCTTGGAGTGATTATGTTTATGATGTTGCATTTCAGAAATATGTCATCACAAAGGCTTATCCTGATTGGAATGTACATGCTTATTTAATGCTTGCGGACAAAAACTCAATTGCCACCATTGATGGTTTGAACCAGAAATTCTTATTAAAAACAGTTGAAGATGAAAGAACCATCGTGGAGATTGTTGGTGACGTATCACGAGAAGCACTTGGCGAAGAGGTTTTAATCAGGGTATGTGTGGATGATTTGATTGAAATGATTTATAAGGGCACAGATATTCCAAATCCATCAGAACAGAGTTTTTCCGTTTATGCCCATTATCTGGCTGACATGTATGAACGTGATGAGAAAATTGTTGTGCCTATTCATAAAGACTGCAAAATATGCGAATTTCAAGCCACGCTGGAAGAAGAACAGGAAGGAAAGTTATCAGGTTTTGCAGAGTGTTGGAAAGCACAACTTGGCTGGAGCGATGATAAATTTGAATTGCCCAGAATATTGGATATCTGGGATTACCGAAAGAAACCAGACTTAATGGATGCTGGCATTTACCTAATGCAAGATGTTGAAGAAGAACATATCGGCAATACCAATCCGAGTTCCGATGGAAAACTCTCCAGAACAGAACGCCAATGGCTTCAGATTAGAAAAGCCGTTGAAGAAGATAACACACCTTATATTAATATTGACGGATTAAAACGGGAACTGGATTCATTTACATTTCCACTTCATTTCATCGATTTCGAAACTTCAATGGTTGCTATCCCATTCTTCCGAGGAAGAAGACCATACGAGCAGATAGCATTTCAGTTTTCTCATCATCAGGTTAATGCTGATATGAGCATCGAACATAAGGGGCAATACCTATGTGAAACTGTCGGCATGTTCCCAAATTTTGCGTTTGTGAGAAGACTGAAGGCAGAACTTGAAAATGATAATGGCACGATTTTCAGGTATGCTCCGCATGAAAACACTGTTTTGAATCAGATTATGGTTCAATTGAATGAAGCAACACCAGATGAAGTCCCTGACAAACAGGATTTGGTTGCTTTTATTAAAACTATCACCCACAGCAACAACCATGAAGGAGAAAGAGACATGGTTGATATGTGGAAGTTAGTTAAGTGGTACTATTATCATCCAAGGATGGGTGGCTCAAACTCTCTGAAATATGTCCTGCCAGCGGTGTTGAACTCTTCTGATTATCTTCAGGAAAAGTATTCCCAGCCAATTTATGGCAAGAATTCAACAATCAAGAGTTTGAACTATGACGATGGTTGGGTATGGCTTAAAAGGGATGAACAGAACAAAATCATTAATCCTTATGAACTTCTTCCCCCATTATTTGAAGGAATTGATGACGACCAGATTGAGCAATTCCTGATGAAGAGTAATATTAAGGAAGGTGGAGCAGCAATGACGGCTTATGCCCGTATGCAGTTCATGCAGATGTCGTCAATTGAAAGACATGCGGTTGCCAGAGCATTATTAAAATATTGCGAGTTGGACACTCTGGCAATGGTAATGGTTTGGGAATATTGGAATAACGCTTTATGCTAATTTAAGGGTATTGCTGAACATGCCAACAGCCTCTCTAATATGCTTTTTCTTGGTCTCAACTTAATCCTGTTTTTTTCTCTTCCTGTATGCTTCCTGTTTACAATCATCACCACAATATTTCCTATATCTTCCTTTGTCATTCTGTAAAATGGGATTGCCACAATTCAAGCATATATTATGCTCATTGCGTTTCTCCTTTCTATTCTGAATTCTTTTCTGTAGATTTTTTTCTTTGTATCTCTCCCAATATTCCCCCTCTTTATTATAACTTTTTTCACATTCAGTCGAACAAAAACCTGAATCATGGTCAAGCGGTAACCATTTTGAACACCATATACATCTTCGTCTTCCTGATATATTATTCATACCTTATTACTATTTTGTTACGTTTTGGAAAAGGTCCGTTCATATTAACGGACCTTTTCCTTTTCGTAACATCCTTGAATAATTAATATTAAATTTCTCGGCAACACCTTATCCAAAAATCTTCATATCCTCTTCATCCGCATTATTACCGCCATGAATATAAAGATTATTGTTCACTGTTCTTAGAATCAGACCAGAAAGAATTATTCATTGATATTTGATAAATAAATTGTTCTATCAACAAAAAACACCCAAAAACAAAAGCAGAAAATGTTTCAGAATTGAATCGTTTATCAAACCATGTATCAACTCTTTTTTACAATGGTTGTTTGAAATTCTTGATTCTATTGGGGTAGACAGGGTGACAGGGTGAAATGCAAATTTTAAACATTTACGAGACAGTGACAGTCAATTTCAGTGGCACTAAATTCCACTGTCACTGTCTCAAAAAGTCTTCAAAAAGTAGGTTTTATCTTGTCACCCTGTCTACCCCCCCC
>JAFGOZ010000305.1 GCA_016926235.1 Bacteroidales bacterium
CAAATCGACACGTAACTAAAAAGCTCTACAACCTCGATGTACCAAAGATTTCAAAGAACGTTATTTAATTTTTAGTGGACACTATTGAATATTTCATAATTTCAATTTCTTATTTCCGAATTGATTTATTTTCGGGGAAAGGTGATCAAAACCTCCAATAACTGATCCAATTAGCATGAAAACAATTGAATTATTCGAATTTTTTGGAATAAATTCTGATGAGGTAAAATGAGTAATTAATGCTATAATATAGTAGATTGCAATAATATAAGCGATTCTAAGACCGACACCCCATTCAGTCATTTTTTTCCCTCCATAATAAAACTTTTTTTTAAAATTATCGAATATATGTAATAAGTGCAAATTCTGGTGCAAATGGCACCACACAAAACCCGGCTTCCATGCCGGATTTTGTTATTCTCGGTTCCAGGTTCTCACCTGCCTGCCGGCAAGCAGGGTTCTAAGTTGGTGCGGGTGTAGAAGCAGGGAGCTTAAAAAAAATACAAGCCCTTCAAGATCAATGATCTGCAGGAGCTTTTTTAATTGGTTAATGAATTGGTTGATGTTTATTCATACTTCAGGGAATCAACAGGATTCCTTGAAGCTGCTTTAAGCGATTGATAACCTACGGATAGAAATGCAATTAATACGGAAATAATTCCTCCTGCAATAAAAGACAGAACACCAATATCAGTTTTATAAGCAAAATTATTCAACCACCAGTTTATAATTATATATGACAACAAAACGGCAATAGAAAATGAAATAAAAATAAGGATCAGGTATTCCATCGACAATAGTTTTATTATACCCGCTGAAGATGCCCCCGTAACTTTACGTATACCAATCTCTTTGGATCTCTGCTCTGCGGTAAAGGATGCGAGCCCCAGCAATCCAAGTGATGCTATGACAATAGCCAGAAGGGTAAATAAAAGAAAAAGCCTTCCGAGCTGCTGCTCTTTGCGGAATTTTGCATTGAAATCATCTGAAATGAAGGAATAGTCAAATGAACTGCTTTCAGAAAATGATTTCCATTTTGATTCAATAAGATTTATTTTATTGTTAATATCGCCGGATGTAAGTCTTACAACGATATTGTCACCCTCTGTGCCCAGGAATATGAGTAAAGATGTTATTTCTTCCTGCAGTGACTGAAAATTATAATTTTTTATCACCCCGATTATTTCACGTGTATCCAGGTTGTTCTCTTTCCAGAATGTCTGTATCTTCTCTCCAACCGGATTGTCAAAACCGAAAAGGCGTGCCGCAGCTTCATTTATAACAACTCCGTTAACATCGGATGGAAATTCTTTTGAGAAGAATCTGCCGTCAACCATGGTCAGCTTTAGTGTTGACATCAGATCCTCATCCGCAATACAATAATTACTGCCACGTTCCTGTATGTCCTCTCCTACCGGTCGGAACAAATCGGAATAACTGACATCAGGGGGAACCAGGTTACAGATACTGGCATCTTCAATCCCTGACATTTTTAAAAGTTCCTCTTTAAAGGCATTTTTATTCGTGCCTAATGATACTGCGTTATTAATTACTATCAGGTTATTTTTATCAAAGCCAAGGTCTTTGTTTTGAATGTATTGCAACTGCTTATATATAAGCAGGGTACATATTATTAATCCTGTTGACATAGTAAACTGGAAAATCACAAGTATTTGTCTGATACCTTTGCTTTTTATCCCTGCCTTGAGTTTACCTCTTAAAGTTTCTACAGGTTTGAATGATGTAAGATAGAATGCCGGGTAGGTGCCTGCTATAATGCCAATTATAACAACCAGGCAGATGATGGCGGAGATATAAAGAAAATTAAATAAAGCCTTTACATTAAGAAGCTTGCCTGATAGAACATTGAATTGCGGAAGGATTAATATGAGAATAACCAGGGCAAGCAGTAAAGATATCAGTGTGTATAAAACCGACTCTGTGAGAAACTGAGTCCGGAGGCTGCTGTTCGTACTTCCCAGAGATTTTCTTAATCCAACCTCCTTTGCCCTTCCCGAATACCTGGCGGTTGAGAGATTCATGAAATTAATGCAAGCGATAACAATAATAAAGACCAATATCCCTAACAATAAATAGATTGTTTTCAAATTGCCACCTGGTTCCAGGTGAAGATCAACATCTGATGCAAAATGAATTCCGGTTAATGGCTGCAGGTAAAAACCATATGCTCCACCCTTTTCCAGGAATTCTTCAAACGATATGCCAAGATATTTCTGGGCTTGTGGACCGATGTGTTTTTTTACAAGTTCCTGAATTTGAGATTCCATCGGATTCTGGTCTAAATCCTCACCAAGCTTGATATATGTAAGCAGGGAGTTGGATACCCAGACTGAACTACGACTATAATCCCAGGATTCCATCGAGAGGATCATACTGAAGTGAAAATGTGAATTTGGGGGAGGATCCTCACAAATGCCTGTAATATTACAGATCCGTTTTTCATTTCCAAATTCCAGACTCTGCCCAATACAGAGGTTATCCCCTGGACCTGAATACCCGAATATTCTTTTTGCAGCTGTTTCCGTCAGTACTATGTTATTTGGGCTGGAAAGGACATTTATCGGATCACCGAAAAGAAGTTTAAAACTAAAGAAATTGAAGAAATTTGAATCTGCAACAAGTACTGTTTTTTCGGTATACAGCTCTTCTTTGTGTTTGATTGGCATATCTTTCCAGAGAGCAATCCGGCATGATTGTTCCACGCCTGGTATTTCATCCATGAATCCGGAAGCAACAGGTGCAGATGTATATGGTGATTTGAATTCCTGCCCCGACATGCGTCCCATAAGATTAATCCGGTATATCCTGCCGGCATCCATGTGAAACCTGTCATAACCGAATTCATCGACAATATAAAGTATGATTAACAGGCTTGTAACTAATCCGACTGTCAATCCGGTTATATTGATAAAAGCATAAAATTTCTGCCTCCAGATGTTTCGTAATGCTATTTTAAGGTAGTTAAACAACATTAAGTCTGGTTTTAGTAATCAACTATTTATTAAAAGACGAAACACATTTAAATGTGATGCATGATTGGCCTTGAAATAATAGGTGCTTTTGTTCAAGTAGTAAATATAGTAAACAAATAAATTATGATGAATACTTATGTGGTATCTTTCTTTGAAGGATCAATGATCTGCGAGGCCTTTTTTAGTGGGTTGACGAGTGGATTGATTTCTTTTACTATTAATTTCAACTAATCTGTTGCTGGCTAATTTCAAACAATTCAGGAGTTTAATATAGTTCTGATAAAGAGGAAGAGGTTATACCATTCCGATAAAGAGTGGTCTATTTGCTGGTGGTAAATTTGATCAGTTGAATTTCAATCACTAAATTTAAATAATCAAAAAGTTGAAACAATTACTTGAATTCTACGATTATTAGTCGGAAATGCAGATTGTCCTGCAAAGTGTTTTTCAACTAGCTGAATATTGAAATAGTAGAATTCACTATACCGGAAGAATATGAGCAACCCAATTCAATTAAACCAGGAACAAGATCGGATTCTTTCAATAGACTTTTTTCGGGGCTTTACCATGTTTATGCTCGTAACAGGTATTGCCGGTATATTTAATGAAATGGTAGCTCAGGGAAAAGGCGGAACTCTGATAGCATTAATTAACAAGCAATTAGAGCATGCGGAGTGGCATGGACTTTATGCCTGGGATCTGATCCAGTCTTTCTTTATGTTTATAGTTGGTGTTGCCATGCCTTTCTCCCTTACAAAACGGTTAGCCAGGGGTGAAAGCTGGAAAAAAGCATTTCACCATGCTCTGATACGTTCCTTCTGGTTGCTTGTCTCTTTTTCCATGATCCTTTTATCCCGATTATTAAACGTTTATGCACCAGTTCTTTCGTTATAGTAAGTGGGGGATGGTGAATAATAGCAATGGCATTTTCATATTTGCTGATCGATGTATTGAACTTCAGGAAGCTTGCCCTGTTCTTTGCAATCGTTGGGATGAATCCTATTTTTATCTATCTTTTTTCCAGTCTGGGGGGAAAAGATTACTTATACGCATGGCCGAATCGTTTACATCAAGGCTTTTCAGCTGGAGCAACGAGATCACAATATACATGATAACAATAATAATTGTGGCTGCTATGGTTTGGTATATTTGCTATTTCCTATACAGACGAAAAATATTTATCAAAATATAGCAGAGCCTCACTTTATCAGGCATGGTAAAACAAAATATTAAAACAGGTTTGTATGATTTGTCTCAGAACCATCTCTTATACAGCTTTTTGTCTGGGGGGTGTAATTAACAGGAAGAATTTAATTATGAAAAAAAAGATCCTTGTTTTCTTAATAATTATGATAATTTCAGGCACATACTCTGGCCTGATTGAAATAAATGCCCAGAATGAACCGGATGTAATAGATGAACTTGATGTGATACATTTGAAAGGAGGGGGAGGAAAAGGGAATAGCTGGATACAATTCAGCGATGCTCCTAACTCTCTTTATCATTATCTTGCGGAACAGGCTTATGATCTTCTTGAACAGCGGAGGGAGGAAATAGCTAGGCTGAGCTCATTGTCCGATTGGCAACAACGGCAGAAATGGATACGCGAAACGCTGGTGAGTATTGTGGGCCCTTTCCCTGAAAAAACTCCTTTAAATGCAAAAATCACAAGGATTGTTGATAAAGATAGTTTCAGGGTTGAGCATATAGTATATGAGTCCCAGCCAGGATTTTCTGTTACCTCTTCAATGTTCATACCCGGTGGGCAAAAGAAAGGGATTTATCGTATTTGCATTTGATCCGGTTGCCCAGGGTGAACGCCTGGAGTATTATGATCCGGAAACTGGTAAAGATATCGTTGGTGATCCGGATATTGTTCATTCTTATTCAGGTGCCCAGGCTTTTATCACAGGCAGTTTGCAAGCCCGATATATGATATGGGATGGCATAAGGGCGGTTGATTATCTTCTTACGCGTAAAGAAGTGGATCCTGCCAGGATTGGGATAACAGGCCGCTCAGGAGGGGGAACACAATCTTCTCAAATCGCAGCACTTGATGACAGGATACTTGCCGCTGCCCCCGATGGGATTGTACGAGGTATTGATCATGCTGATCTCTTATTGGTAAGGGCACCAAAACCAACATTAATTATTGCTACTACAGGGGACTATTTCAGTATCCAGGGATTCAGGGAAACAGCAGAAGAAGTGTCGGGAATTTATAAAGCTTATGATAAGGAGGATAACTTCAGCTAAATTGCTTTCAGGCTATCAGGAACCATTTGTATTTCCTGAACCGGTGTTTACCGGATGTATTCAAAGGGAAACTTATGTAGTTGAGAAGTATTTTGTAAAAGGTGAAGGTGATTATATTATTCCCTACCTTTTAATGAAACCGGACAGGCCGAATAATAAAGCTCTTATCTATCTGCATCCATCAGGTAAGTCAGCTGAAGCTATTGTTGATGGTGAAATGGAATGGTTTGTCCGGAATGGTTTTACAGTGCTGGCTCCTGATCTGATCGGAACAGGTGAAACGGGTCCGGGGGATTTTCGTGGAGATTCTTATATTGAGGGTGTTTCTTATAATGTATGGTTTGCTTCCATGCTTATTGGAAGAAGCATTGTCGGAATACGGGCCGGTGATGTTGTACGGCTTGCCCGGTTATTGATGAGAACCTATGGGATAAGTGAGGTTTATGGTTTTGCAAGGAAGGAAATGTCACCTGTACTATTGCATGCTGCAGCTTTTGATTCAGCTATTAGCCGGATAGCTCTTATAGAATCTTATTCTTCATACCGGTCCATTGTTATGAACCGTTTTTATGATCCCAGTTTTGTACATAGCACTGTTCCCGGAGCCCTTAAAGCGTATGATCTTCCTGACCTTGCAGCCAGCCTGGCACCTAGAAAGCTTATGATAGCAGGCGTTACAGATGGATCTGGCAAAGACACAGATACTGAAAATATCAATATAGATCTAGCCATAATCAAAATTGCTTATCAAAATAAAAAAGCAGACGGGCAACTGAATATCGTATACCTGAAACCAACTGAAAAACCATATGACCTTTATATGGAATGGATAAAATAAATTTCTAAAGATATATTTGATTTAAATACACAGCATAAGGGAAAATGGTTTCAAGAGGTGCCTTTAATCATATATAAAAAGAAAATACTATGACAAAAAAAATGTCACACGAAGAGATTTTATCGGTAAAACAGCAGTCGGATTAGCCGGCATAGCAGTTTCATCAAGTGGTTCATCAATGAGTGCAGCTTCCTACAAAAGAATTATTGGTGCAAACGATCGGATCAATATTGGATTTCTTGGTTGTGGTGCACGGAGTATGGGGCATCAAAGAATGGTAAAAACATCGGAAAAGGAGAAGAATCTTGCTGTCGTTGCTGTTTGCGACATTTGGAAACTCAACAGAGAAAAAGCTGCAGCAAACTGTAAAAAGCTGTTCGGAACAGATGTAAAACAATTTAAATATTCCGAAAAAAGTACGCGATATAGTTCGTTCAGGGAAATTGGGTCAGATTACAAAAATAGAACAGGTCTGGAATGATAATAATCCCAGCTGGTTTTTCATTCCCGAGCACCAGAATCTTCCCGGAGGCTTTGATTTTTATGAGGGGATGAAAGAGGCAATAAACAGCGGGAAAGCCGAGATAGTCACTACTGAAGAATATGGTATGAAGCCTGGACCGGTTAATGTGAGTGATGACAGCAAGTATCATCTCGATACCTGCTATGTTTCTGAATAGTAAAAGGTATTTAGGGTATGGTAACATTTTCATAAATAGGTCTAAAATGGATTGACATTTTTTTAAGGTGAACTTTTTAATAGTCTGTAGCTATCTTTTCATTCCAATAATTTTGGGAGCCAATACAAATTGAGACTATCCACCAATAACTATTTGATTTTAAATTTGAATTACCGTAATTTTATGTAATTATATATAGTCTTTAATCTCTACCCACATGCAGATCTGGTCTGCCGAAATAAAAGAACTTGAATCATTATACTCCTTCATAAAAGACCAGTTCCCTGAATTGGAGAAAGAACTGGAACAATTGATAGAGACCAAAGACGCAAATGTTGTTATGCTCTATTCAAGAAGATGTTTGGAAATAATTGTTACAGACCTGTGTGAAAGTGAACTAAAAAGACATCGTGGAACCGAACCACTTAAAGGTATCATTGATAAATTAAGCCACGAAAAAAAGGTTCCTTCCAACATAATTGCCTCAATGGAAGGTTTGAATACCTTATCAACCTTTGGTACTCATCCTAAAGATTTTGATCCGGAACAGGTAAAGCCGGTATTAAGTAATCTTGCTATAGTAATCAAATGGTTTGTAAAATACAAGGATACACAGACTGTTAGTAAGGAAAGGCCGGAAGGAATAAATATTGAAGGTAAGGAACCAATTGATACGAGGGCAGGTACATATAAACCAAAGAAAAAGCTGATATTATTGCTTTCCGGAATTGCACTGGTTGTTTTCATCGTTGTTGTGGCTTTATTCATATTCGACATTATTGGTGGAGATAAACGAATTCAAGAACTTGAAAAATCAATTGCTGTATTACCCTTTATTAATGATAGTCCGGATGAAGAAAACACATACTTCATCAATGGCATTATGGATGAGGTTCTTAACAATCTGCAGAAAATTAAAGATCTCAGTGTTATATCCCGAACTTCTGTGGAACAATACCGAGACACAGACAGACCGGCCTTACCTGAAATTGCAAAAAAACTGGAAGTAAATTTTATCGTTGAAGGTAGCGGACAAAAATATGGAAATACGATCCGACTGAGGGTCCAGCTGATTGATGCTGTTAAAGACAGGCATCTCTGGGCAGAATCTTATGAAAAGGAAATTCAGGAAACAAAAGATATTTTCAATATACAAAGCCAGATTGCACAGTCTATTGCAACAGAATTGAAAGCAATCATAACACCTGACGAAAAACAACTGATTGAAAAAGCATCCACCGCAAACCTTGATGCCTATTATAATTACCAGAGAGGAAAAGAAGAGTATACGGACTATTTGCTCAATGATAGAAACAAAGATGCACTTATCAGAGCAGAAGAATTCTTTCATAAAGCCTTAGAATATGATCCTTCATATGCTCAGATATATACAGGGTTAGCTATGGTATACTGGGAGAAACATTATGATGAAGAATATTTCTCAAAGAGATTTATGGACTCTGTATTTATCCTGACAAATATTGCTCTTTCGTATGATGATGAACTGGCAGAAGCATATTCTCTAAAAGGAGACTATTTCACTGTGAACACTGATTATGATAAAGCTATTAAAGAATATGAGAAGACATTAATTATAAATCCTAACTACTGGCAGGCTTATTATGGTATGGGAAAATTGTATTATTACCATTTTCGGGATTTCATAAAGGGAATAGAAAATATGCAAATGGCAGTAAAGCTGAATCATGATCCTGAAGAAAGACCTGGTTTGCTTTATAATATCGCACGTGCATTAGCCTTTGTTGGATTTCATGATGAAGCTATGGACTATAGAAAAGAGGCATTAAAATTGAATAGTGATTCTCTTCAATTTTTAAATAGTATGATAAGGTTTGAAATTTATGGCGAAAATTACGCACAGGCCATTCGGTTTTTAGAAAAATGTCTTGCATTGGATCCAGGTGACTATAGCTATTATGGATCACTTGGAGATTGTTATGAGATGATGGGTGAAAAGGAGTCTGCTATTAAATGTTTTAATAAATATATTGCCGGATTGAATACTATAGAAACTACAGGGATCCGAGACAGACATCGGGTTGGATATTATTACCTGATGAATGGTCAACCAGAGAAAGCAGATGAGTATTTTGAATTGCAGAAAAAATATTGTGAGGAATCTATTGAATTGAACAGGGTATATGCCAGGGATGCAACGGCATACTATGATCTGGCAGGTATTTATGCATTCAGGGGCGATAAGGAGAGTGCATATAATAATTTGCACCTTTATATTGATAAAATTGGCGAGAATGAATTTCACCCATTGGTCTGGTACTTTAAAAACGATCCTTTTTTTGAAAG
>JAFGOZ010000306.1 GCA_016926235.1 Bacteroidales bacterium
GTTCTCATTGAAGACGATATGGGCACGGTTAAGGATCTGCACGATGCAGGATATATCGTATTGGGAGTACTCATTGGTAAAGCCGGGTATTATTTCATGGGCATGCCAATGGCCACTGCAAATGACGATGACTATGCAACCATAGTAAACTGCAGAACCATTGACAAGGCATACGTAATTGCCTACGGGGTTTACCTTGAGGAACTCAATGAAGAGGTATATGTTGGCGCCGATGGAAAGCTTCAGACCGGCTATGTGAAACACATGCAAAGTGCGGTTGAAGAAGCTATTGATGAGCAGATGTCCCGCAAGGGAGAAATCAGCGGACGTACTGCGTATTTTGATGATCAGCAGGATGTGATTGCTACCAGCGCCGTTACCGGCTCACTCAATATTCAGCCTGTTGGGCACAGCAGCACAATTACAATCAAACTCGGACTCACTAAAACAGCATAATAATGATTGCGCCGATATTTTCAACAAAACAATACAGCTGGAGCTCGGTTAAGGTGTTCCTTTTTGGCCGCCTGGTTACCGGTCTGCGCGGAGTGAAATATTCCGTAAAGAAAGAAAAGGAGCCCGTTCACGGCGCTGGTGATGAACCGCTTGCAATACAGAGCGGTAACAAAACCTATGAAGGCAATATCACCCTTTTGCAAAGTGAGCTCGAGGCCATAACAAAGGCCGCAAAGACCGCAGGCTATGCTGACTTAACCGATATACCCGGGTTTGACATCCAGGTGACTTATGCCAATATTGGTGACCGGCCTACTACCGATTCACTCATTGGTTGCGAGTTCACAGAAGAGACCAAGAGCCTCAAACAGGGTGATAAATTCATGGAAATCAGCTTACCGGTTATTTTCCTAAGAAAGGTACCGCAAGTTTAAAACTAAAAAATTATGTCCGAAGATAAAAAATCACCCGTTAATGTCGACCAGCTACAAATTGATGCATGGAAGAAACAATTCGGTAATGTATATGAATTGGAATCTGAAGGGATCATAGGTTATGTAAGATCTCCCGGTAGAAATGAATTGAGTTATGCAACAACCGTTTCAAAGGGGAATGATCCTATGGCTTTCAATGAAGCTATATTAAACAGTTGTTGGCTGGGTGGTGATGAAAGGCTTAAAACCGATGAAAAGCACTTTCTTGGTGTATGTTCAGTACTTGAGCAGATAATCGAGACAACGAAGGCAACCATAAAAAAGCTTTAGAGGAGGCGGAGCATACCGCCTCCTTAAACTCTTTTGAATATATAAATGCACAGCTTACTTATTACTTAGGAATTCCGGAGCCAGATAAACTATCTGATAATGATTGGGCCTTAAAATTTAAGTTATTAGAGCGTATAAGGCAGGAAGAACTAAAAGCCAAAGGATTACTGCACCATGAATAGTACTTCTTATGAATACGTGATCTATATGCGGGATAAAATGTCTGACACGATGAAACGTGTAGGCATTGTTTCTGAATCCACATATGAGCGTATGATCAAGAAGCAAAATGACCTTGATAAATCTACCTCAAATTTTGGATCCACAATAAAAAGAGTATTTGGAACTTATCTAGGGTTCCAGGCAGTTAAAAGTATTACAAATTTGACTGCTGAAATGCAATCTCTTACAAACTCCATAAATTTCATATCAGGATCCTCAGCTGAAGCTGACAAGAATCTTTCATTCCTTCGAAAAATGTCCAATGATCTTGGACTCGATTTAATGAGCACCTACGAAGGTTTTAAAACGCTTACAGGCGGTTTTAAGGGGTCAAAAACCACAATGGAAGCACAGCGCGACATATTCTATCAGGTTTCAACAGCCGTAACATCAATGGGGTTAAGTGCAGAAAGGGCGAGACTTGTTAATCTTGCATTGGGTCAAATTGCCTCAAAAGGAGTTGTCTCGATGGAAGAATTAAGGCAACAGTTGGGTGAAAGTTTACCTGGCGCATTTGCTATAGCAGCAAAAGCAATGGGTATGACTGTATCTGAATTTAATAAAGCCGTTGCTGCAGGAAGGATTATGAGCGAAGATTTTCTTCCAAAATTTGCAAAACAGATGGAGACTGATTTTTCCGGAGGTCTGAATAAAGCAACTTCATCATTAAGAGCAAATTTAAACCGCTGGAATAATGCATTTTTAAACATTAAACTTGTAATTGGTGAAATGCTTGTTCCTGTAATTTCCAGATTAACAGGTTTTATACAAGGGTTGTCAGTATTCATACAAGAACATTCAGAACAGATACGAGGCTGGATAAAATGGTCCTTGATTATTGGCGGATCTCTTTGGACAATTAATAAAGCTATGAAGGTGGTAACATTGTCTACCGCTTTATTTAGTGCTTCATCATATAAATCGTTGAGAAGTTTAGTTTTATTACGTCAGGGATTGTTTTGGAGCACTTTTAATAGCGCTGCATATGCGGGTTCCCTAAATTTAGCAACTTTAGCGACCAATGCCTTCCGTGCCGCATCACTTAAAATGCTGGTTGTAATAAGGTCAATATCCGCTGCAATTATGTCAATTCCGGTTGTTGGATGGATTATTGCAGGCATTACGGGTATCATACTGCTATTTCAAAAGCTATGGAACTCATCAGAGAAATTCAGAGGTATACTTTACGGAATTGCTGAAGTAGCGAAGGAAGTGTTTTCCGGATTCAATGAAAACATCATAAAACCATTTGTCAATGGTATAATTAAGGCCTTTAACTGGGTCAAAAATATCTTTACAGGTATATACGAATTTATCCGTATTAATATAGTGGATAAACTGAAGAACGTATTCAGCAATTTGTTTGACTTCCTAAAGCCCCTATTCGAGGGTTTCGCAAACGTAGTATCATTCATTTTTAAACCCATTATAGATCTGTGGAACAGAATATTCCCAAAAGCGAGCATAGCGTTCAATAAAGGTTATGCAAAAGGAGTAAAAAGTTTCAGAATGGATAAAGCAGGGCTCTCTACAACAGGCATGTCTGGTGTAAATGATTCTATACCTTCTAAGCCTGGAGATCCGCTTTTTGATAGTATGTCAAAAGGTTCTCAGAATATAACCGAGGGTGGATCCCGCCCTACAAACGTAAATGTA
>JAFGOZ010000032.1 GCA_016926235.1 Bacteroidales bacterium
GAAAATTCGAAACTTAGAAAGTTTTGAAAATGTTTTAAATCAATTTGTTTTGTTGTACTGACTGATTGATTGAGGATAATATTCCTGTTATATTTTTCACCTACTTTAATTTCGGCACTAAAAAGCATGAACCTTGTTATTAGCGGTGCCGAAAGCTGTTGTTTTGATGAATCGATCCGGTTCAGGTCAATTTCGTTAAAACCATCCAGACCTCCCCATAAAAAATGATTATCAGATGTTTTAAAAACTGATCTGGGTAAAAACTCGTTTTTAATTACCCCATCATAGTGATTAAAATTAACAAAGGAGTACTGGTAATTTGATTTATTTCCCGAAATTTCAATACAAGAAATCCCATTTGAAGTGGAAATCCAAACTTTTCCAAGGTTATCTTCTATTATCGAACGTATCGCATTGTTAACCAATCCGTCTTTTTCATAAAAAGAATGAGTGCAGTTGGCAGTAGAATCATAAACATAAAGCCCGTCCTGGGTGCCAAACCACATGAGGCCTCGACTGTCAAGGTAAATACAATGACATAGATAGTTATCATGTTGAAATATGGTTTCTTTTACTCTATCAGGAAAAGCAATAGTCTTATCTTTGCAATTATAAATAAACAACCCTGCACTGGAGATACCTAATAGTTTGTTTTTCCCATATTGAATTAACTGAAAAGTATAATCCAGATTTTGCCCTGTAGGTGGCTCAATTCTTTCAAAGCTACCTGTTAAGGGTTCGAAAATGCCAAAACTATTATCGGTACATACATAAAAATGGCCATCTAATGCTTCATAAATATACAGGCAACGAACAGGTTTGCTATAATGCTTAATGTTTTTATTGGTAATGTTATATAGCCCATTGTTATGAGTGCATAACCAGGTGTTTTGTTTACTATCTTTAAACAACATGTTACATACGGTGTTAACAGGTACCCGCTTATATGGAACCAATGATTCGGAACTTTTATTATACTGGTATAAACCATTTTCAGTACCTACCAACACCATGTTGTTTATTTCTGCAAAACTATTGACCCTTAATTTTTCACTATCAGGTAGTTTAAACAATGTGCGTCCGAAATTACGAAATTTGAACCTGTCAGGATGATAATATAAAAGTCCCCTGTTAATAGACCCTACCCATAATCCACCTTTATTATCATTGTACTGGGTAGTAATCTCAGTTTCAAACAAACGCCCGTCAACCAGTTGGATTGGTGATATAATCCGTTTGTTTTTCAGGTTTTTATCTATCATCCAAAGTCCCTGAAAAGTGCTGATCCAGCAATTGCCCTTGCTATCGAGGGTTAAGGTATTTTGCCAGCAATCGGTTTCGATAATTTTATCCCAACTTCGGATATTAACATTATACCTTACTGAAATCCCTTTTACATTGCCGTTTCGTACCTGGTACAAGTACTCATTATATGGTATAACAGCTATGGTTGAAGAGTATAAATTCTCGTTTTCTTTAAACGGATTATCCCTGTATTTTTCTTCACTTGTGTTAATATCATAACAAACCATTACTCCCGATTTATAGAAAAGGAATAATTCATCTTTATTTATTTCGATGTCAATTAATTGATCATTTGGGTAATTTGTTATTGAAACATCGGGTATAAACATGTTAGCCTTTTTTTCATAGCATCTCCTGAATAAAAGTTCATTTTTATCAGTTATAAACCAAAAGTTATATTCTGAGTCAATTATAAAATCAGTTACATGGTCTTTAATTCCATAGGTAAAAAATACGGTGTCAATATTGGTTACAAAACTTTCTTTTCTTACATCAAAAAGATATAGTTTATGCTGATTTTTAAGCCATATATTATTTGTACTATCAATATAAGTAATGTGCCAACCATAGAAATTACTTAGCGGATAAGCTTTTTCATCGCTATAATGTAAATGTAAAAAGCTTGATCCGTCGTAAATATTAACCATTCCCAAGGTTACTATAACCATTCGGCCATCATGTAACTGACAAATACTTCGAACACTGTTATCCGAAAGCCCGTTATTAGCATTAATGGATGAGAAAACAATATGTTCCTGAGCAAAAAGTTGACAATAAAAAATAAAACATATAAATATTAATACGTTTTTCATTTTATCTTATCCTTAGTAACAAAAATAATAAAAAATTTTATAAAAGCTTTTTCTATTGGTTTCATAGATTGAGCTTTCTTTTCTCATTTTAGAATACTCCTTACATCAATTTTATTCAATCTGATAAAATATATAGATGATTTCAACCATAGCGATATTTTCTTCAACATTTGTTATATGGCTTATTTGTGGAGTGTTTTATATTTGTTAGCACATTAATTTTTAAATTTTTATAAAGAATATATATTTTATTTCTGCATCCTATGGTTGGATGTATATCACATAATATATCTCATCTGATTATCAATTCTATATTAGAAAAAATTAATCATTTTATTAAATTATTAACTAAATCTATTTAAATCTACTATGAAAAAAACCAGACTAATTCGGGTAGCAATAATTATGTTACCTCAATTATTATTGTTTTCGCTCTGGAGCTTTTGCCAGACCATTATAGTCCAAGGCACTGTAACAGACGATAACAGAAATCCAATAGTTGGAGTAACCGTGGTAGTAAAAGGAACAATTACTGGCACTATTACCGATGCAAATGGCACATACTCCATCGATAATGTCCCTTCCGACGCCACCCTGGTATTCTCCTTCGTGGGCATGCAAACCCAGGAAATTCCTGTGGCAGGGCAAGGCACTATAAATGTTACCCTGGCAGAAGAAGCCGTGGGTCTTGATGAGATCGTGGTAATCGGCTATGGTTCTCAGAGAAAAGCGACATTAACCGGATCTGTAGCAAATGTTTCCGGTGAAGAAATAGTAAAGAGCCCGTCTTCAAACGTTTCCAGTTCTCTTGCAGGAAGATTGCCCGGATTAATTGTTAGCCAGCGCTCCGGTGAACCCGGAAGAGATGATCCGGAAATGTTAATCCGTGGAACCGGAACATTCGATCTTGATCCGGATGACGATATTAATAGTAATGCTCCTCTTATAATCATTGACGGGGTTGAGCGTAGTTTGATGAGCAGGCTTAATCCTGAGGATATTGAAAGTTTTTCCGTATTGAAGGGCGCTTCTGCAGCTATCTACGGGGCTCGTGCGGCAAATGGTGTTATAATAATTACTACTAAAAAAGGAAAGAAGGGTGCTCCTGTATTTGATTTTTCCTATAATAGCGCTTTTAATAGTCCAACAAAGGTTCCGGAAGTTTTGGATGCAGCCACTTTTGCTGAAGCATTTAATGAAGCCAAATTTTATCAAGTTAAAATGGATTCAACAAAATACAAACCTTTCTATACAGACAGCGTTATTCAATTATTTCGTGATGGTTCCAACCCTATTCTATATCCAAATACAAACTGGGTAAAAGAGATAATGAAACCGTATTCGATTCAGCAGCGCATTAATTTGCAGGTGACCGGTGGTACCGACGCCATTAAGTATCTGCTTTCTTTTGGAGCATTGACTCAGGGTCAAGCTTACCGAAACTATCCTACAGAATACGAACAGTATAACATGCGCGCCAAGATCGATGTTGACTTAAACAATAATTTAAATGTCGGAGCCAATATATATGCAATCCTCAACTACAGGACTTACCCGCCTGGAATTGAAGAGACCTGGATTTATTTCTATAATATATTATATGCAAATCCAACAATACCGGCTAAATATCCGAATGGATTAATTGCTCCCGGAAGGCTGGGTGAAAATCCGCTTTGTATGGATCAGAGGGGAACAAAAAAAATCGAAGATGCGCCTTTGTATAGTACTTTCACTGCAACCTATAAAATTCCTTTTATTGAAGGATTAAAAATAGATGCTTCGTTCAATTACGACCTGAGCAATCAGTTTGAAAAAGACTTAAGATTGCCTTACTATTATTATGAATATAATGTCAATACTGGCGAATATGACAAGAAACAAGGAACAGGTGCTTCAACAGTCGAGTTAACGGATACTTACCATAAATGGACTACAATGTTGTTTAATTATAAAATTGTTTACGATAAGACTTTTTTAAAAAAACATCATGTAACCGCTATGGTTGGACAGGAGCAACAAAAGAACACGTATCAAACCGCTTGGGCGTATAGGAAGAATTTCGTAAGTTCGGCTATTGATCAAATCGATGTGGGAAGTACTGACCCGGAAGATAAAAACAATGGCGGTTCTGCTTCTGCCAGCTCCTATAATAATTACTTTGGACGCTTTAATTATGATTTCAACTCTAAATACCTGGTTGAGTTTTTGTTTCGTTATGATGGATCCCAGATTTTTCCTGAAGGCAAACGATATGGCTTTTTCCCGGGTATTTCAGGAGCATGGCGCTTGTCTGAAGAAGAATTTATACACAATAGCCTGCCTTTCATGAACCAATTAAAATTGAGGTTTTCCTATGGAGAAGTTGGTAATGACCGCATAAAACCATATCAATATTTGCAGTCATTCTTATTTGGAGATAATTATGTATTTGGCAGTAGTGATGTACCTGGTATTTACGCCGGTGTAATGCCAAATCCTAATGTCACATGGGAAGTAGCCAAGAAAACTGACGTGGGCTTAGAAACTTCTATGTGGAACGGATTATTTGGAATGGAATTAACTTTTTGGAAAGAAAAACGATCGAATATCTTGCTCCCGAAAGGTCGTTCCATACCTGTTACTTTGGGTTTCTCAGGATTACCGGATGAAAACATCGGTGAAGTGGATAACAGCGGATATGAGCTGGTTTTACGCCATAGAAATACTCTTAGCAAACTGGTTTATAATATCGAAGCTAACCTCTCATATGCAAATAGCAAGGTTGTATTTATGGATGAAACGCCACATTCCGAGCCTTATCAAGATCAAACAGGCCATCCACTTGGGGCACAATTGTATTATCAGGCTGATGGTATTTTCAATACCCAGGAAGAACTCGATTCGTATCCTTATGCCATCGGCACAAAGCTTGGTGATATTAAGATTCTGGATTTGAACGGAGATAGCATAATTAATTCAGATGATCAGTTCAGATTCGATTATAATGCCACTCCCAAGTATGTATTTGGATTACAAATGAATTTTCAATACCGGAATATTGATTTAAGTATGTTCTTTCAGGGACAAACTAAAGCCTATAATTATGAAAATGATTTTACAAGGTTAGGCAATAATGCATTTGATAATGTTGTTACTGCCAGGGCAGAAGACCGATGGACCATTGACAACCCGGATGGAACAATGCCCAGGTCAAATGCTTTTCAACCTGGAAATACTACATTCTATTTATTTGATGCTACTTTCGTCAGACTTAAAACTATTGAATTAGGTTACTCCATACCTGAAAATATCGCATCTAAAATCAGAATGAAGAATGTCCGGTTCTATGTAAGTGCGTTTAATTTGCTCACCTGGGCCAAAGAAATAAAATGGGCTGATCCGGAAATGAGCGGCGAATTAACATATTATCCCCAGCAACGCACAATTAATTTAGGTATTAATGTTAAATTTTAAAAGACAAAAAACTTATGAAAAAGCTAATAATAATAATCACAATAATTTTGTCATGCATTTCTTGTAGTGACAAAATCCTCGAAATTTCGCCCAAAGACCGTATTTCTGATGCTGCGGTCTGGAACGATGAAAGTCTCATAAAATCTTATCAGGCGTCGCTGTACAACGGAATTCCTCACGGATTTTACATACATATGATATCAAAATACACGGATGAAGCTTATAACTGTTCGCCATGTTGCTGTGCCGACCTTTTTGTAAATAATACCTATACAGCTGATAACATTACTACTATGGGAGGTACAAATTTAGAAGGTGATAATTGGTGTAGTAATTTCTTTTATTATTGGGACTTGGGTTATAAATACATCAGAAAGGCAAATGTTTTCCTTGAAAAAATGGCCGAAACAGAACTAGAATTCGATGAAAAGGCACAATTGGTGGCTGAAACGAAATTTTTGAGGGCCTTCATATATTTCCTTCTCATCGAAAGATTTGGCGGTGTTCCTATTCTCGATAAATCATATAATATGAGTGATTCGGTTGTTTTAAAGAGAAATACCTTTGACGAATGCGTGGTATTCATTGAAAAAGACCTGAGTGAAGCCATACCTGACCTGCCTGCAAGTTATGCCTCTACCGATGCAAACTTTGGCAGGGCAACCCAGGATGCATGCCATGCATTACTTTCGCGTACACTGCTGTATGCAGCTTCTCCTCTTTTCAATACTACCAATGACCAAAGCAAATGGCAAAAAGCGGCTGAAGCAGCTGAAGCTTTAATAGGAAGTGTTAATTATGAGTTGCATCCCGATTACAGGAAGTTATTTACTACTCTCAGCGGAGAGGAAAATAAAGAGTTGATTTTTACCAGGCAATTTTCTACCACAAATTTCCATCAAGCCCCAATGCATAACCTTAGCCGCAGGTATGGTTCATATGGAGGATGGTGGGCAAGTAACGGACCCTCTCAGAATATAGTTGATGATTATGACATGATCAATGGAGAACCTGCTTTTATTTATCCAGGTGGAGTAAAAACGGTAAACCCTGCTTCCGGATACGATCCTAATCATCCCTATTGGAACAGGGATCCCCGTTTCGATGCAACTATTATACACGATTCGACTGTATACCACGGAGATCTTTGGGAGATGTGGGTGGCATCCGATAATAATACTTGGGGTTATGATTCCTATAAAGAAAGTGGCGACAATCCCCGCACACACTATGTATGGAAGAAGTTCATGCCCGAAGACGATGTGCCTCTTAACTGGCAGTACGAATACACAAATCCATGGATACACTTCCGGTTGGGTGAAATATACCTGAATTACGCGGAAGCAAAGTTTGAGCGGGGCGATGAAGTCACTTGCAGGCAATATATAAATTTAATTAGGGCTAGAGCCGGAATGCCTGATTTACCAGCAACAATTTCAGGAGAAGATTTAAGAGACAGGCTTTACAATGAACGGAGAATCGAACTGGCTCTTGAAGGCCATAGATTTTTTGATGTTAGAAGATGGAAAATAGCAATGGAAATTGAAAACAAGCCTATCGAGGGGATGGATATTATAATAGATGTGAACACAGGAGCCACGACTTATACTCCGATAGTATTACTTGAAAAAACTTTTGAAGAAAAAATGCATCTGCTCCCGATAGCTACCGATGAAATTAAAAAGTCTGGTTTAGAGCAAAATCCAGGCTGGTAGTATGTTGTTTTTAACCATTTTAATCTGACAGTGAGTGTGTTATTAAATATTTCAAGTGTTTTTTAATCAATTGGTTTATTGCGAATTTTCGATCAATAACACACTCACCTGTTTGTAAGTTGCACAATCCTTGTTCCTTTTTATATCGTTTAGGATACTGTGGATATGAATTAAAAATACCATACCGCTATGAAATATTTAACTTGTTTTATTACTAACTGATTGTAGTTAAATTGCCCGTTTATACTTTATATATGTTTCAAAGATGTTTTATTGCGGCTGGCAATTATTCGACAAAATGATGGACCTATACCGAACCTTTTAAAACTAACCATTTGAATACAAGATTATTTCAGATTCAAATAGAAAGAGTAACATTAATGCAGATGGTACATGCATTTTTGAGAATCTCTAAAAAATAGTATTTTTGAAAAAAAGAATTTCAATACTTGAAAGCATGAAACTTTACGTTATCTTAGGTTGTATATTCCTTTGCATATTTACAGCTTTTTCGCAGAAAGTTACAGTTTTATCACCAAACCGGAAGATAAATATTGAACTTATCAATACCCAAAACAAGGAAGTTGGAAAATGGTATTTAAATGTAAACTATAATGATAATAAAAAAATTTGTGAGGTAATTCCAAATATATCCCTTGGTCTTTCGCGTAGCGATCAGGATTTTTCAAAAGAGCTTAAACTTATAAAAGTAAGCAAACCACGGTTGATAAATGAGCAATATATGGCTCTGCATGGAAAGCGTTCCCAATGTAGCAATTCAGCTAACGAAATAATTGTTTTTTTCGATAATCCTAGCAAAGACAAATTAAACCTCATTATCAGAGCATATAATGATGGTTTGGCATTCCTCTACGAATTTCCTGAGAAGGAAGGCAATTTTGTAGTAAAAGATGAACTAACTTCATACAACATCCCTGATAGTACAATACGATGGATGGAAAAATGGAATCTTGCAAACGAAGAACTTTACACTGTGATGAATAATGCTAATACTCAACGAAGTTGGTGTTATCCTGCACTTTTTAACTCAGCCGACAATACTTGTTGGTATTTAATACATGAAGCTAATGTGAACCGGAGTTATTGTGCTTCGAAACTTAGTAATATTTACAATAAATCAGAATATAAAATCACTTTTCCCGATGCAAATGATGGGGATGGGGACTCGAAGCCAACTATTACTCTTCCATGGAAATCACCATGGCGAGTAATCATAATGGGAAGCCTTTCCGATATTGTGGAATCAACCCTTGTTGATGATATTTGTCCTCCTTCTGTGATATCTAAAACCGATTGGATTAAGCCGGGACTTGTGTCGTGGAACTATTGGTCGAATAATCATGGTACCAAAGATTATAAAGTAGTATGTGAATTTGCTGATTTGGCGGCTGCTATGGATTGGCCATACACACTTCTTGACTGGGAATGGGATGTAATGGGCAATGGCGGTAATGTTGAAGATGCTACGAAATATATCCTTTCTAAAGGTGTAAAACCCTTAATATGGTATAATTCAGGTGTATTTAAATGGATTCAGGCAACACCTCGCGATAGGATGCTTACTCATGAAAACCGTGTTGAAGAGTTCACCAAACTGAAAAAGATGGGATTTGCAGGTGTAAAAATTGACTTTTTTTTGAGTGAAAAACAAGATATGATTAAATACTATCTTGATATTTTGGATGATGCAGCACAATTCGAAATGATGGTTTATTTTCATGGGTGTTTGGTTCCCCGTGGTTGGGAACGTACCTACCCTCACCTTATGACCTACGAGGGGGTAAGGGGTGCGGAATGGTACAATAATAATCCTGAATTAACAACCACCGCGCCTGTACATAATACAATTTTACCTTTTACCAGAAATGTAGTAGGCGCCATGGATTATACCCCGGTAACCTTTACCAATTCACAATATCCGCATATTACATCTTTTGGGCATGAATTAGCATTGAGTATAGTATTCGAATCAGGACTCCAACATATGGCAGACAGACCTGAAGGTTATTATTCATTACCAGATGCCCCTCAAACATTTCTTAAGAAAGTGCCTTGCGCATGGGATGATATTAAATTTCTTAATGGTTACCCAGGAAGGGATATTATAATTGCACGAAAAAAAGAAGATGCCTGGTATATTGGAGGACTTAATTCGGAAGATATAGAAAAAGAACAAACTGTGAATTTAAACTTTTTACAGGAGGGAATGAAATATAAACTTACACTAATAGCTGACGGAGAACACGATAAGAATTTCAGAATTCAATATATGGTAGTGGATAAAACCAGTTCAATTAATGTCAAACTGCTTCGGAGAGGTGGTTTTGTTGCGAATTTACAACCAATTCTTTAATTTAATATAACAGATATGAAATCATCTTTTTTACTAAAAAATATTAGCAAGTCTCTAGCGATTTCCATAATCATTTTAATTTCAGCAAGCTTATTTGGACAACAATTTCAATATCCTTTTCAAAATCCCAAATTAAGTTCTGAAGAGAGAGCCAGAGATTTAATCTCGCGGCTGACACTCGATGAAAAAGCTGCTTTGATGTGCGATCAGTCAGATGCTATTCCCCGACTGGGCATTAAAAAATTCAACTGGTGGAGCGA
>JAFGOZ010000307.1 GCA_016926235.1 Bacteroidales bacterium
CTAAACCAGATTTATCAAGACTTTCGAGTTGTTGCATAAAAGAAAAAAACGCAAATTTATTTGACACTTTAGTCATATAAAAACTTATAATGATGCAAATCCTGGTCATTTATATGGTGATTATCAGCAATATTTTTTGCAAATTAATTACGGAAAAATTGATGGCAAATTTGCAAATATGGATTACGGTTTTGGATTAAAAGCTGGATTGCTTCATTCTAATATGACAGACCATAACTTTTATGATTATTACCTTGAGACAGAACATTATAAAATTCATCATGTAAATAGTTTATTGTTTGAACCAAATATGATTCTGCGGTTCGGTGGAGAAAAATTAAAATTCAATATTAATTTAGGAACTTGTTTGATTAGAAAACTAAGACTAACTGATAAGGGATTACCTTATAGTTTTATTAATTTAGGACTTGGATTAAATTACAGATTTTAAATATATTACTTGGCACAACAGCCGGTAAAAAGCATTGGGGTTTTGGTTGTATTGCGGGCTTTACAGCCCGTATCGTATCCCTCTTAACGGGGATACGACCGCAACTCGCAATCCCCAACGACTTCTTACCGGCGAACCGTTGGCGGTAAGTTTAAAAAAAGACACAACAGACAATGACACAATACGATATTTTTTTAACCTCAAGTAATTTTAAACTTGCCTTTGACAGACTAAAAACTGCCTCAAGAAATCTTTATAAGAGCATCTATTATGAAGATTTAAAAATTTTCGGACTCTATCTTGACGAGAATATAGAAACAGTAATATCAAGTATCAAACAAGATATTTACAAACCAGAAAAATGTCATAAAATTTTCATTCCTAAAAAGGACAATCTTGTTAGACCACTTTCAATGCTTACATTTATAGATTTACTTGTTTATCAAGCTATCACAAATGTAATTGCAGATACTGCATATGAAATAATATCCCCATACTATGATAAAGTCATTTTTGGAAACATTGTTAACACATCCAAAGCAAAAGGTGAAGACAAAAAGTTTTTTTACAAATCGTGGAAAAGAAAATGGAAAAGATTTAATGAAATTTCAAAAGAACATTTCTCAAATGGGTATATCTATTTAAGTGAGTTTGACATTGCATCATTTTTTGACACTATTGACCACAACATACTTTGTGAACTTCTTCAAAAGAATTACAATGTTGAAAACGAACTTTTAGAACTCCTTTCAAGATGCTTAGAAACTTGGACTGCGGACTCTAATCACAAATCATTCAAGAGCAAACACGGAATACCGCAAGGACCAATAAGCTCCCCATTATTAGCAGACTTGTATCTTTTTTACATTGACAGTGAAGTAAAGCGAACAGCGAAAAAACTTGACTTCAAATACCTTAGATATGTTGATGATATTAGAATACTGACAAAAGATGAACTGACCTCACAAAAATTAATAGCTGCACTAGATTTAATTTCCAGAGACCTTGGATTAATTCCTCAGGGGAGTAAAATTCTGATTAAAAAAGTTGAAGATATTGATGCAGAATTAAAAATTCAGAACAGCAAGTTTTCGGACATCACAAAAGAATACAAGGAAGAAACAACAGGTAAAGAATCAGGAAAGTTAAAAGCAAGAACCCACAAACAGCTAAAGAAACGATTTGCCAATTGTTTTGATAAAAATTCAGACGAACAATATCTTGACAAGACAGTAATCGGTTTTTCACTTTACAAATTAAATGCTGACGAACAAGTTAAAACTATTATTATAAGTAAATACCACCTTATCCTAACACACTTTGAAGGTGTTTTATTCTATCTAAGAAAGCATTATCCAAATGATGAAGATGTAAAGCAATTTATTGGAAATATACTATCAGACGAAACCATATTATTCAATCATTTAGTAGCACTTTGTTTCAAATATTTTCCTGACTATCCTTTTGATGAAAGTATTTACCAAACATATACATTTGAAAAGCATAGACATTGGTTAGTAAACTATTATATGGTTGGTTGGTTATTTGCAAATAACAAAAAAGAGTTATTATTAACTGACAATTCAACAGACAATTACTTTATCCAGCGAGAATTAAATAGTTATAAATATGCTTCATCTACTGAAAGGTCATACAGAAAAATATTCGCAACTCGCCTTCTTGAAAATACAAATGGAATGTTATCTCTTCAAGGGCTAAATCTACTTTTCAATAATCCATTGAATTTTATTGGTTTTAAACCGTCTAACGAACAAAATCAGTTTATAAAATACATATTCAGCAAACAACCAACAGACATAATCTTACATACTCTTAAAAATGAATGGAAAATCGATAATCCAGAAACATTTTTTAATCGAAATATTTGGACAGATGATGCAGAATATGAAGAACTAAGAACTTCTTTTTTACTATTCATCAAGACAGTAAATACCGACCCTTCAAAATCTCTATTAAATCTAAATACTTTTAATAATCTGGTATTTGACAAAATTTGCAGTAGATTGAACATCACCAAAGGTGCTGCTGACTATGGTGTTAACTTAAATGCAAACATTATTGACAGCAAATTTCCTTTGTGTAACAAACATTGGATAGAAATTAACGAGAAAAGAAATCAAAATACAGAAGCACATCCTTATGACAAGTTTGGGAACATTAGAATAAGGATTTCAAAGATTGAATTTTATGACTTATTTAAAAAACAAAAACTTACACTTGATGAACTATGTGCATACAGGGGATTTTAAAAGAAAACCTACCGCCAACATCATGTATAAAACATTGGGGGTTAAGTGGTTATGTTGAGAATTCAGCCCCGCTTCGGCTTTTGTGCTGGCAGACAGTGACGAAGCCCGCAATCCCCAACGTTTCATACATGTATCCGTTGTGC
>JAFGOZ010000308.1 GCA_016926235.1 Bacteroidales bacterium
ACCTTTGTCTTTGTTTAAGATAAGGCTGGCAAACTCGAAATTTGAACCTCCTTATCGAATTGGGGACAACCTAACGTTCAGCCCTTCACTGGCTCTATGAAACTTCCATCATTCTTTGATGGCTCGTTTAACCAGCTACTATGGTCTCTGCTGATTTCTCCCATTCCATCTCGTTGTTAAGGAGATCTCCCCCGTTCAACTCTTCCATTACCTGTTCATATGTAGCAAGCAGGGTGCTTTGGTCACCGAGTTTGGCGCAGGTTCTTTCAAGGGATCAATAAAGGGCATCTTTGCACCAATGAACCGACATTTCTGGTAAGCTTCCAAAAGAAGGTAATCATCAGCGTACTTTGCCACCAGGTAACCAAGCAGATTAATTCTTCCGGTAGATACCTCCATTTCCAGCCAATAATTTAAAAAAGGCTGGTACAGCTGGATTCGTGGAAAAAACTGGCGGCGGAATTTTCCGCCGCCAAAATATTGCGTATTGAATCGCCCGGTAAGAGCTTTTTATTCATACTATTAATTGATTTCAATTGTATTCGTGAGCTCGCTATCGCTCAGTTCCTTCCTCCGATTCCTGCCTGATCTACTATTTTGGTTAAGAAAATAGGACGTTGGTATGTTATGTTACCTTATCCAACCTCGCAGCGTCATATCAGGTTCCTGTTCAGTTTATGCTGAGCTTGTCGAAGTATCAGTGTGTGAGTCCTGGTTTTGGTGTAGCCAAGGCCCTGGTATTTTGAGTATAATACCCAGTGCTTATCCTGGTAGAATATGATCTTCTTTTTGTTTAAAAACTGGTTGAGTGCGTTGGCACTCATGCCTAATTCTTTGGCAATTGTGGTTGTGGTGTGAGTATTTTCAGCCTGCAATACTTCATCGTAGTATTCAACCTTTGGGGCCGTTTCAATGAGTACCTGGGTCTGCAGCTGGTTGGTTGCCTGAAGCGATTCAATGCACCGATTCATAATGTTCATAGCCCGGGTTATCAAATAATATGGATCCTTTCTTGATCCATTATTTGGTAATTCTCTGATTTCGAACGTTAACGCAAAATTGCGCTGATAAAAATCAGACTCCTTATCGTAGTTTTCAATTACCCTGATTACATCAGCATGTCGTTTCCTAAACTTCTCAGCTAGGATTCGGTAATTGATAGGGTCTTGGGCAATTTTCCGAGTTGTACCAAAGTTTCTTTGTGTTTATTTTTATTATGCTACAAATCAGATTACTTAACTCTGTCGATGAGATTTCTATCATCGTATCAGAACCAGATTTTATTCATAACTAAAATTTGTTCATTTATGGTATTCATGATGGCTTCGCCGTTGCAGTCTGGCCTCCTTTATTGCTTGGATCACAACAAACCACCTTGCCACTTGCTAATGGTTACTCCCTTTGGTCGCGAAGGCTTCGCCGTTCGGGATCGATCCCGCGCATTAGGGTCTTACACCCTCTGGAAAAAAATCACACTCGTTGTTGCCCGAACTATAAGAAAAATTTGTATTTTTCTGATTTAATCAGAATTTAACATGAAGAGTAATACTTCTTATAATTGTTTTCTCTTCACCTTTTGAACTTACAAGATATCCAGACGCAACAAATGGGAAAATGCCTCATGAGACTTTTGATATTTCAAATCCACTAATCGAAAGATTAAAAGATCTTATCCAACATATAGAAAAGGTTACTATTGGAAATAGAGATATTGGCCTATAATAACTGAAACTAACCTGTAATACACAAGTACCGTGTGGTATGGCTTCTCATATTAGTTCTTTTGCCTGAGTTTCGGATAATGAAACAAAAAAGCAATTATAAATAGGCAATTAACAATAGCGCTATCGTTAGCATTAAACAAAACGTGAAATGTTTGTTCCTGATCCAGTATTACGGTTAGAAATCAGCAAAGAGGCTGAAAAGAAACTTAGAAAGGAGTTTTCTGAAGGAACATATTTTGAAACTGATCAAATAGTTGAAATTCTAAACTTTCTACATAATTATCACTATAATGAAACTTGTGAAATAATTCATGGTATAGATTCAAGGGAAGTTATATCATTCCTACTCTTTCAATTTGAATTGGTTGAAAAGGACAATGTGTATAAGGAGAAATCAGAACAAGAATATGTGTTTTTTAAAGAGACAATCTTTTACCTCTTAGATTTAATAGTAGAAAAGAAATCCACTGAATCATCAAATATTGTTTATTTCGATAAATATGAACTTTTCCACCGTTTATGGATACACGCAAAAAATGCAATTGAATATTCAAATGTTAGCAACTTATCTCATTGGATTTGTAAAGGAAATACTGCGTTAACTATCTATCCTGTTGGGGCCAAATATTTCATTGAACATGAAATATTAAATAGCTTCACGGAAAACTTCCAAAGTTTCGGTTCTGATAAGAAAAGGAATATTACATTAAGAGATAAATATATTAATGGCAGCGACTTACAGAATGAAATATATGAAATATTAAGTTCTGATGACAATTTAGGTTTCAAGTCAGAATTTGGTTTATCATATGTTGAATTTGAATATATCATATTGGATATGATAATGAACTGCAAGAAGATCAATGGCCCTAATGACATACCATGTATTTCAGATTCACATATTTACTCTCTTGCAAAAGGTCTAAATATTTCAAAAGAAAATATAGAACGATTACTAAATGGAGTTACGCTGGATATAAGTCAATTTGATCATAGAAAACGTGAAGTCTGGGATTTTACACAACAAGAGAGATCTCGAAAACGACCATTAGTACAAATAAATTTTGATGGCAAAGATTTGCGTTTATTTGCTCCTTCATTATTGCGTGAGAGAATCTTGATGCTGGGAGAGGATATTTTATTGAGCCCTCAACTTAGATTGCCCAAAGAATGGAAAGTTGGCATAATAAATAAAAAGTTATCTCAGTGTAATACAAAGATTGGTAAATGGTTTGAGAACAAAACTATTAATCTATTGCGGTTAATAAAAATAATTGGATTTAAACCAAGTATTAGAATCAAATTATCCAATTTTGAAGTAATTAATATTAAACCCGATATAGGCCCACCGGATTTTATTGGGTACTCATTTAATGATAATTCATTAGTAATTATTGAATGCAAATTATTGGATTGCGTTTTCGAATCAAAGGGTATTTACGGAGAATTATCGAAATTTCTTTGCAAGAATGACAGCAAGAAGTGCTATGTGCAAAAATTCAAGGAAAAAATTGCATGGATAAGTGAAAATCTAAATTCCATTAAAAAAGCCATCAGTTACAATTGTAAAATTGTGGTTCCTGAAAATTGCAATTCGATAATGTATTGTTTCGTAACTTACTATCCAACTATGTTGCGTTATTTCTATTCAGAAATTCCATGTCCAACATTATTTGAATTGTTAGATTCCTATAATATAAATCAAAAATGGCCATTTGAATTTGGAAAGATTCAATTCTAATATATTATGCACCGAAGTGTAAGTAATTGATCCAAGGAATATTTTCATCTGAGACTTAGCTAAAGCTCCTATGACTATTTTCGATTCCAATGGCCAATTTTATAAGCTTATATGATAAAAGATCATTTACTTATCCTTAAGAAATCTTTTACTTAGTAAAAGGACATTTAAGAAATATGTAATATTTTGGCGGCCGATAATTTGCTTAAAATTATTGCACTTCCTTATTTTCAATGTTTCTCAAAATATTAGGAAGAAATGTCTCACTGAAACCCGCTATTACAGCAAATATATAGTATACAAACATATTATCCTCTGAATTATATTGAGATAAGAATACACCAGATTTTATCAAAACATAAATGATAATAGCACACATTGATGCAATCAATATTCTAGATATTCCATAAACTGAGTGCGACCAGTTATAAAAAGATGTGTCAAGCGATAATTTCTTTAAAGAAAATGAAACCGAAATAAATCCTCCCATACTTCCAAAGAGCATTATTTTTAAGTATGGATTAAAATAATCGTTCATTATAAACTTATCTTGTATGATAGATAGTATTAAAATAATAATGACGACACCAAAACAACTTAACAAGAACAACAATCTAGCAACATTACTTTTGAACCGGTGAACATCCTTTATTATTCTCTCAACTGTAATATTTGCAGATTCTATGTTCCCTAATAGACAATCTTTATAAAAATGTGCAATTTGATAATTATATCTCTTATGTTCATTTTTACTGCAAATACAACTTTTTAATAAAGAAATTTTATGAGATAATAAGTCAATATTCTTTCTGTAAACTTGATTCGAATCATCATAATAGAATGTTACACATTGGTCACCTTTCGTTCTGTAAATAAGAAAATCTTCGTGAGCTGAAAATATTTGTACTATCTTATCCCCTGCAAAGATCTGACCTTCTGAATACTGATGGTATGGCTTTTGTGGTTTTTCAGTCTTTGGATCCATGGATTGTCTATTTTGGCGCTTCTAATTATTGACAGCGTCAGTTATTATGTACTTTTGTTTCTTTAAGACTTATTTTTGTCTAATTGTTACGAATTAGCTCTAAGACTGACTTAATAAAACCCGCTATTAACAAAGGATTACATGTTCATGTCGGCTAAAATTGCGGTTTAGTTGCTTTATTGAAGCTGACAATCCTCTTTCACATAAATATTTTAGCTAGTTAAAGTATCTTTTGAATTCTACCTTCCCCAATTCTCCAAAAAAAAACGACAAGAATTCATTAAAGTTATTATGTTTTCAGCTGAAATGCAACACTTTTTGAGACATTTTTACTTTCAGCTATAGAAAAGCCCCGCTCATTTAAGTCGGAGCTTTCAATTCCACTGTCGCTGATATTAGAATCAACTCTTTCGGATTTTCGGATCAATCTGTGCCTGTGACAGGTTATCCAGGTTTTCACTCTGGCTGAGTAAAACCTTCTGTAGGACCTCATAACCTGAGAGACATTTCTCAAGATCCGGATCATTCTCTCTGATGGGCTCTTCCGATGTGAGAGACCTGTGAACAAGAAACGTTAATTCCGTTGCAAAAGTATTGCTCTGGTAAATGTATTTCAGCATGGAATTGCGGGGAGAATACTTGATAAGATCCCAAGGGTTATAGACAAGCATATTGAGAACCTCATCATGGCCACCGGGAGCAGACATGTCATGAGTTTTAGAATACTCCTTCAACTCATTGAATATATAGTTCTGAATGATGTAACTGTAGAGATTGTTCTTGTTATTCTTTTCAATAACGAACTGCCGCTGAACTTCAGCGATAAGATCACCGAATGAATACGGCTTTAGTAAATTCTCCAAGGAGGATTCCCTGGCTTCCGGATTCTGAACACGCTTGGTGTTCTTTAATTGTCTTTGGGTTCGCATAGTTGTGAGAATTTTGAGATTGATAAAAGAAGGGAAGATCGCTGCGAACCCAATCTATGCAAGGCATAGAATAGACTCCGGTACTTTCAACCGTACGCCTTCCCCCATATTTTAGCTTTCTTTTTGAATTTGAATTGAGTTGCCTCATAAAAAATAGAATTGGGTTCGCAATACAAATACACGTATATTTCCTTCTCAATGTTCTGATTTTGATGAATATTTGATACATTTGGAGGATGACAAAACAAAGTTAAATAGACCTTAGGTAAGGATATGGAGTTGTTGTATGCCATGTAAAAAATACAGAGAATGCAAATTGACAGAACTGAAATAGAAACTTGGGGTAAACGGCAAGAAGTTAAAGGTGATTTTCCTTTGTTAATTGCCAAACTTATTTTTGAAACCACTCCGAGAAACACATTCTTTGAAATACCTACAGGTAGTGGAGTATTTCTAGAGAATTGGGATGGGTATGTCAAATGTGAATCATCAACCACCTTCGTGCCGGAAGGTGTTTCGATGTGGGAGTATAAAACCAACGGAGCAAAAACACAAGCTGATTCAGATTATAGCAAAAGAACTCAGGATAGCAAAGGATTAGACAAATCGAAAGTTACATTCCTTTTCGTTACTACCAAAACATGGAAGGGTAAAAAGAAATGGATTGAGGAAAAACAAGGAGAGAATATTTGGAAAGAAGTGCGTGTATATGATGCTATTAATCTTTCCAACTGGCTCAATACAACGGAAATTGCATTCAGGTGGTTCAATGGTCAATTAGACCGTAACTATAGTTGCCTAACAATCGAAGATTTCTGGGAAGTTTGGACAACTGGTCCAAAAGTTAATGGTAACCACATCCTACTACACCCAAGAGTTGTCACAACAGGCAGGAAATTAGAGTCTCAACGCCTTCTTGAATTTTTAAATGGTGACCCAGATTTATTAGCTGTTAGGGGATCAACCAAAGATGAAGCAATTGCATTTATTATAGCTACTGCAATACTTACATCTGAACAGTTTTACTTAAAATTTTTGTCAAAAGGTGTAGTAATCGAACTGCTTCACGATTTCAGGTTGATAAAAAAAAGCAATTTCAATCTTAACCTTATTATAAAATTTGAGGACAGAAGTGAATTGCTTAGTGCTGTAAGTAGAAAACATCACGTACTTCTACCTCTTGGGCCTGATGACCCATTTAATTCACAGAATATTATATCGCTTCCCTTAATAGATAGGGATGGCCTAATTCAAGCATTAATTGATTCAGGTCTAACCGAAGAAGAGTCTCGTAAATATTCTAGGGAATCAGCTAGAGAAATCACAATTCTAAAAAGGCTACTTGGATTTGAGTTAAGTAAATCAAAATGGGAGTTCTCTAATGAAATTAACCAATTGGTTCCGATATTGTTAATCGGCCGGTGGGATGAGAAGAAAGAAGGAGATCGAAAAGTGGTAGAGAAGCTTACAGGCGAAAGCTATAAAACATATTATGAAAAGCTCTATAAATGGTTAGAGGTAGAATCCCCTCCAATAATTAAAATCGGGAGTTCGTGGCGGCTTACTTCCCCACTAGACGCCTGGACAAATCTTTCGAATCATATTTCAACTAAAGATTTTGAAAATTTGAAAACCTGTTTTCTTGAGGTAATGCAAGAAATAAATCCGGCATTTGAATTAAAACCGGAAGAAAGACAAATGGCCTCTATCAGGGGCAAGGAGTCTTTATTTTCTTCATGGTGTCGCGAAGGATTAACACAATCGATGATTTTGATTGGTTTGCACGGTGACAAATTGAAGTTTCAACAGAGCTTTCATACACAAGAATGGGTGGATAATATTATCAAAGGGCTTTTGTTTGAAGCACCTGGTGATTTGTGGGCTTCGCGAGACTATGAAATGCCTTTAATTGCAGAAGCGTCCCCAAAAAGTTTTTTTGAGTCGGCTTATCACTCTTTGTCCTTAGATGATAAGCCTATCATGAATATGTTCATAGAAGAGGACAGTTTTATTTCACCTACTAGTCATCATACTGGTCTGCTCTGGGCACTAGAGGGGCTAGCATGGACCGAAGAATACGTTTATGATGCTTCTTTACTACTCACAAAATTAGCCACTTTAGACCCTGGAGGTAAATTATCCAATCGGCCGTTAAACAGCCTTAGGGAGATATACAAGCCTTGGCACTATCAAACACTTGCATCTTTTGAGGATCGAATGAAGATATTAGAGCAAATCATCAAAAGAGAATATGAAACCGGGTGGGCGTTGTTGATTAGTTTAATTCCAGATAATACCGGTGGAATAGCTTTCCCAACGTATAAATTGAGATGGCGACTGTTTGAACGCAGTTTTAATAATCAATACCTATTTTCCGAAATTTTTGCCACTCATTCTCGTGTTCTGAATCTTCTTATAGAATATTTCGATTTTTCCGAAAAGAAGTTGATTGACTTGTTGGAAAAATCTGAATCAAAACGGATTCAATCTAATGAACGGGAAAAAGTACTTTCGTTTATTGAAGCCAATCTTGATAAAATTAGGCTTATAGACAATTCCATCTGGCATAAACTTAGGAGCATTTTATCTCACCACCGCTCTTACCCGGATGCGCAATGGGCACTACCGGAAGAACAACTAAAGCGATATGAAGTTATTTATGAAAAACTGGAACCGTCCGATTCGGTGGAGCGTGTGATATGGATGTTCAACGATCATTGGCCCGGATTTCCAGAAGGTTTTAAAATAAATGAATTATCCTACCGTGATGAAGAGAAATTGATATTGGAAAAAAGAGTTGAAGGGTTACAATCCATTTATCGGGAATTTGGATTTGAGAAGGTAAAGGAAATAGTAAGTATCGTTAAAGAAACGTGGATATATGGGGATACATTGGCTCATGTTATGGATGATGAAGATGAAATTCTTTCATTATGTGAATACCTGAAAGTAGAGGAAGCACCTGTTCAGAATTTTATTCAAGGATTTATTTTCAGAAAGTCAATTATCAATAGTACTGATTGGGTATTTCATCTCTACGAAAGACTTGAAGCCGCTGAATATTCAGACGATCAGCTATCCAAAATATTTTGCCAAGTTGAACAAACTAAGAAAGTTTGGGATTTTATTGATAATACACGTCAGGAAACTCAAAACAGTTATTGGAGAAGTATTTATCCTCGTTTCTGGAGAGTACCGGAAGATGATTTGATTTACGGCATTAATAAGCTGATGGAAGTAAACAGGTTCATCAGTGCAATGGAAATTGCATATCATGAACCCAAGAAGCTACCCACCGAAAAGCTGGTTGAAATAATGGAAAAAGCCGGAACTCAAAAATCGGATGAGACAATAAGGTTTGATAGTTATCATGCAACCGGTATTATCAAGGAGCTCGAAACAAGAAAGGATATTAAAAAACCAATCCTATTGCATTTGGAATGGTTGTACCTACCATTTTTTGCTTCATACGAATCTGGACACACACCAAAAGTGCTACATGAAGAGCTGACAAACAATCCGGAGTTTTTTATTGATGTTTTAAAATGGGTTTACAAATCGGATAAAGAAGATGAGGATACAGAAGATATTTCGGATGAAGTGAAACGAAATAGAGGAAGAAATGCCTACGATCTTTTACGTTCATGGAAACAAATACCTGGAGTAACTGAAGAACAAAAAATTGATGAGGATTTTCTTTGGGATTGGATTAATAAAGTGAGAGAATTGGCAGAGCAATCAGGTAGGAAAAAGGTGGCAGATATACAAATTGGGAATGTGTTAGCTGAATACCCTGAAAAAGAAGAACCTTGGCCACCAGTGGAAATCTGCAAGGTGATTGAGAAAATCAATACAGATAGTCTGAAGAGTGGTTTTTCATCAGCTACATTTAATAAAAGAGGATCCTCGACAAGAGGTTCTTTTGAGGGAGGTGATATAGAGAGAGGGCATGCAGAATACTTTCATAGGCAAGCAGCTGCTATTAAGTATGAATTTCCAGAAACAGCAAAAATATTAACTAGCTTAGCCAAAGGCTATGAAGCAGATGCCAGAAGAATGGATGAAAGTGCTGAGCGAGACAATCTTGACTATTGAATAAATAAACACGGCATACAACAACCTGATTATTGTCCCTCTCCCTCAAAATCTTTAACCAAGACGATTATCCTTATCATAGGCATAGTTCACATTATGTTTCGGACGTGATCTTCATTCTTGGGATTTTTATTCAAGCCACAGGGTTACTTTTTGCGACCTCAATGTATGTAAGCAGTACATAATGCAAATTTTACGCACCCTTAAATTGGGCAGGATGAATCGGTTCATTCCGCCTGTTATTGTTAATGGCAAATTAATGCCCTTTTTCTCAATTCTGAGACACTCTCCCTGAAAATGATCTTCTCTTGGCCGGCTGAGGCAACCCATTTCCTGGTGAACGCAGTCGATTCCTGATGGCAAAATTGCCTCCGAATATTTCCAATACGTTTCCAACAAACAAAGTAGTCCAGTAAACACTGGGCCTTTTGTAGCGAGATCGGGAATTGAACCCAAGACCTCATAATTAGGAATCCCTAAAGAGAAATCTATGACTATTCAGTCATCAGATTCTATGACTCTATTTCCAATCAAACAGAAAGGCTCACCAAATACTAAGCGATGGATAATTGAAAAAATCGGTGTTTGACTATAATGATGAAATGGGTATGTCATTGCGGAAATCTTGCAGATGATATTTTGAATACAAACAAAGTACAGTAAACAAGGTTTAACATAACATATAAGCTGCCTTTGCAGAACATTTAATAGTCATCTCTTTTATTTATCTTTAAATAAATATTGTCCCAAGCCCCGAAGCTTGTTACATACAATAATGTATTCAAATACAGTTGTAATTAAAAAGATTGCTATTGTTTTTTTAAAGAACATTGAGTAACTTTCTATAAACCAACAAGTATAAATCCAATGACAACCCACTCCCCCAAGATCGGTCTTGCCCTGTCGGGAGGTGGATACAGAGCTACGGCATTCCATCTGGGGACATTAAAAAAACTCAATGAAATGGACATACTTCAGAAAGTAGATATCATTTCTGCTATTTCAGGTGGTTCTATCATCGGTGCTTGCTTTTGCTCATGGGAAGACGATTTTAATAGCTTTTATGATGAATTGTATACGGGATTACAGACTAAAAATGTAGTAAAAGAAGTCTTGCTGTCTTGGTTTGGACTTCGATTTCTGGCTCTGACATTTGTATTAATTGGGGCATTTTATTTCTTATTCACTTTACATGCCTGGTTGTTCCCTATCATAATAACGGTATTAATAGTCCTGTTATTCAAATTTCAGTTTCGCCTTTTCCCTATTAGCAAACGCATTGAAGATATTTATGATAAATTTTTCTATAAAAAAAAGACGCTTGAGCAACTCAACAAACATCCAGAACTTGTTATTAGTGCCACTAACCTCCAAACAGCCCGACCCTTTACCTTTTCCCGTTACAAGATGCAGGATTCCACTTATGAGTATCTAGATGACCCTGTAAAATTTGAGGTGAAAGGTTTTCCGCTTGCCCGGTCAGTCATGGCTTCTAGTTGCGTTCCTTTTGCTTTTGCACCCGTTACTATTGGGAAAGAGTTTTTTGAAGATGAGCAGGAAGCCAAGCTTTATCACCCTATATTAATAGATGGCGGTGTGTATGATAATCAGGGAATTCATAAGGTTATGCAGAAAGGGCAGTACGCCTGCTCCATTATTATTACGAGCGATGCTGGCACAGGCTCATCTGGTGAGCGCCAATATGGCAACACCATAACGCTTCTTATGGAAACCATAAACATATTTATGTCTCGTATCAAAAAGGCTCAAATGGTACGTAATGTATATGACAATGCCAGTACTTTCAACAAAGAGGTGGCTTATTTCTCGCTAGGATGGGACATCGAGAATTGTATTCTAGGCTTTGTTAAAAACCTCGATAAAAAGCAAATTGCACAAGCTGTTATTGATGCACATCAAATAAAGGAAGAATGGATTGCTGATCCGAAGAACTATGCTTCAGAGATCATTGCACATTTACAGGAAAGAACCGGATATAACATTATTAACAAACCTACGGAAGAAGAAAAAAAGACAGCTCGCAAAGTAAGCACCAATCTTACCGCTCTTAGCAAACAAAAAATTGATTGCCTAATAAAACAAGCTGAGGCATTAACAGAACTCCAGGTAAAGTTGTATTGCCCATCTTTATTGAAACCATTATGATAAAGAAACCTCCATTCAGAAAATTAAGGGGTTATGCCTTTGATCCCTCACTATCGTTAACATTAGACACTGCCTTAATCAACAACATTACATACAAAATACCATGGGAAGATGCGGCAGATGAGACTGGCATTATTGGTATTAAAACCGATGTGTTAAAACCAGGACCCAGGGGTGAGTATATCGAAGTAATAGATTATGATCCTACGGTGGGTAAGTTTTATACACCGGTTAATCTTAATCAAACCTATATTCTGGCTCAGGACGGATTAGATCCATCAGGAAGTAATCCACAGTTTCACCAGCAAATGGTATATGCTGTGGCCATGACAACTATTAAAAACTTTGAGGCAGGATTGGGAAGACCTGTGCTGTGGAGTCCTCATAGACTAAAAGAGGTAATAGATGCAAAAACTGAAGAAAATGAAACAAAACAGGATAAGGCTGTAGGAAAAATAAAGATAAGGGATGAATATGTACCTACATTAAGAATATATCCACATGCATTTAGAGATGCAAATGCCTTTTACAGCCCACAAAAGAAAGCAATATTGTTTGGATACTTTTCTGCCAAACCAGTAGATATTACACTTCAGATGCCAGACAATCTTACTTTTACCTGTTTAAGCCATGATATCATCGCCCATGAAACAACACATGCCATTCTTGATGGCCTGCATCGTAAATATACTGAAGATACCAACCCTGATGTGTTGGCCTTTCATGAAGCTTTTGCTGATATTGTGGCACTATTTCAGCATTTTACCTTTCCAAGTGTATTGAAGAACCAGATTGCAGCTACCCGTGGTAATCTTGCAGAACAAAACCTACTTGGGAAACTGGCCCAGGAGTTTGGTATTGCCATTGGTAATTATGGCGCTTTGCGAGATGCTATAGGAATCTATGACAAGAAAACAAAGAAATGGGAGCCCATAGAACCTACCGGAAATGAATACAGAACCGTTATGGAACCACATGCCAGAGGTTCAATATTAGTTTCAGCAATATTCGAAGCATTCCTTACCATATATAAAAGCAGAGTGGCTGATCTTTTGCGCATTGCCACTGGTGGCACAGGTGTGTTACAACAAGGAGAACTGCAGCCCGACCTCGTTAACAGATTGTCCTCAGAAGCTTCCAAAGCTTCGCGCCATATACTAAATATCTGCATTCGCGCACTAGACTATTGCCCTCCCGTTGACATCAACTTCGGAGATTTTCTAAGGGCCATTATTACGGCTGATATTGATATGGTTGAAGATGATATTCATGATTACAGACTCGCATTTATTGATGCATTTAGAAAAAGAGGAATCTACCCTGTAGGCATCAAACATCTTTCTGTAGAGAGCTTGTGCTATCCGGTACCAGAAACAAAAGATTTGCGCCAACAGATAGAAATCCTGGTTACTTTCCTGCGTGAATACAGGAACGAAATAACCTATACCATGAAGAGAAACGAAATTTTCGACATAAACAGAAAATACATTGCGGGTTCTTATGACACAGATCAAAAGATATTCGGTTTACATAGAAGACTGGCCGTGAAGTTTGACAACGTAACCGGATTTGAGAAACTTACCGGATTAATGTTTGGCGACGGCTGGCAAAAATTGGGAATTTCAACATCAAATGCCTATAGGGGTGAATGGCCTTCCTTCTCGGTTCATTCACTTTATATGGCATCACGCATTGGCCCCAATGGCAATCAAAGCAACCAAATCATAGTATCGCTCACCCAGCGGGCAAACATCAGTATTAAAAAAGATAATAAGGGTTCTTTAATTGTTGTACCCGATGATACAGAAGGTAGTTTTGTTATTCATGGCGGTTGCACGCTAATATTTGACCTGAATACACTGACACTAAAATATGCCATCTCCAAACCATTACTGGATATTGAAGCATTGAATGATAATGTACATCAGCTTAATAAGCGCCGTAGTTTGGCCCTATACAATTATCAAAAAGGTATGTCATTTGATCAAAGTCAGTTTCAGGCATATTTTGGAATGGACAGGCAAAACTCATTCAACGAACCTTTTAATTTTCTTCACACATCTTAATTGTTAGTCATGGCAAATACAACAAATTCATCAAACAAAATCACAACGATACAAATACGCATGTATCGCCCTGGAACCGGTGATTTTTTTATCTTGCTGTTAAAAAAAAGAGACGTTGTAAGCTTTAAGATGATGGTTGATTGTGGATGCATTAACGCAGGTAAGAAAGACTTTATATCAAAGGTGAATGATTTGGGGACTCTTACTGACAAAAATATTGACCTACTTATAATCACACACCAGCATGCAGATCACATTAATGGCTTTGAGAAATGTGCCGATTTGTTTGACAAATTTACCTTTAAAAAGGTATGGTTTGCCTGGACAGAAGACGATAAAGATCCGATTGCCAATGACTACCGTACCTATCATAGCGAGTTGAGTATAGGCCTAAATAAAGTAGTAAAGCAACTCAACCGACTGGTAAAAGAAAATTATTATGACTCTTTATACTCCAAAGAAGTAGGAGGGGAATTAATGCTAGAAGGCAAGAAACACTTTATTGATTCACTTACCTCTTTAGATTCTTTAAACCCTGTGAAAGGATTAAGTGTTGGCCAACCACTCCCAACAATGGTTGAATTGTTCAAAGACTACAAGGTCATTAAAGAGAATACAAAAGTAGAGTATTTAGAGCCCGGGGATGTCCGATGTGACCTGAAGGGAGCAGAGGGAATCCGATTTTACATACTGGGGCCGCCTCGTAAAAGTGACTATCTGAATAAAACTAAAGCAAAAGGAGAAATGTACGAACAAAGAGAGGAAGAGAGCACTATTGATTTTTCTTTTCTATCGGCTTTAGGTGTATCTAACACATATGAAAGTTCTGCAAAATTGCCATTTGAACTAGAATTTGAAGATACATCTGAAAGTAACGATATTCGGAAAGCATATCATGAAGGTGGTGATTGGAGGAAAATAGATTTTGATTGGCTGTATAGTGCCGGGAAACTGGCAATGCGATATGAACGAAGTGTAAACAATACAAGTCTTGCCTTTGCCATCCAATTCGAAGATAGTGAGCGAGTTTTATTGTTTACCGGCGATGCTGAATATGGAAACTGGGAAAGTTGGCATAAAGATCTTGAGTGGCCGGTTAAAATCAACGGACAGATTGTAAAAAAGAAAGTTGATTATCTTTTAAACAAGACGGTCTTTTACAAAGTCGGGCATCACCTCAGCCAGAACGGAACAGCAAAGGGTAAAGGTATAGAGATGATGACCAGTGAGGATCTATCTGCTATGGTAACTCTTGATTTTAAAAAGATAAATAAGGGATGGTTAAGTACTATGCCCAACGATTTATTGGGTGCAGAGCTGATCCGAAAAACAAAAGGAAAGCTACTTTTCGCCGGAGACTACAAAGAAATTATAAAAAATATTAAAACCAATCGAGTTATTATTAAAAGAGAATATGAAAAAGTAATAAATATACTCAATACAAAATTTAGTGGGAAAGATTTTATCGATTGTGAAATAAAATAGAAAGTCGAAGTTTGAAAGAAATTTGGATATTACAAAAAACTACTTGTTTCTTTGTTATGGGGTGGTTTATTACGGTATTGGACACGCTTAGAGCGTTTTTATTTTATTCCACTTAAGTATTCCGTTTTCAAACCTTATACGAGTCCAATTGTATCGTGTTTATTAACATCATTCCTGGATTAAAATCGAATTTTTCCTTGACTTTTTCTCTTTAACACCAACTAGACTATGGCTATCTCTAATTCTTTTTGGATCAAAAGCAAAGTTGGAATTTTTATAATCGCATCTAATTCCAGGATTGAATTTAGGAATCCTATTTAGATGAATTATTTTACCTTAATTCAAATTATAAACACTACATGCATAATTTGCAAAACGACATGCAATAAAAAAGTCCTACAGCATAAATTCTGCAGTAGTTTCAAAGAACATCTTTTTTGTAATGGACATTAATGATTGCAAATAATAAGCAATTTATTTGACTTCGCTAAATCTAAGTTGTAACTTTAATAGGCTCAGAGATGATACAGAGCGATGTGTAACTGGCAAAATAGAAATATTTATGTTCTTATTCTTTAATGCATTAAAGAAGAATAATTTCATTCACATTGAGCTATAATAGTTTTTATCAAGTAGTTTTCAATTATAATATAGAAAAATGAAGACGAAAAAGCGATACACATCATTAATGGTTGGTGCCATAGCCCTTTTATTAGCTGGCTCCTCTGTAATAAAAGCACAACAATCAATGAATACTACAAGCGGTCAGGCTTCAGGTATTGGTGGTACGGTGAGCTATACTGTTGGACAAGTTGTTTATGTCATATCCAATGGGACAACAGGTTCTGCTTCACCAGGTATCCAACAATCTTATGAAATCACTGTTACAACTGGATTGGAGAAAATGCTAGGAATTGATATAGTATCTCTTGCGTATCCCAATCCTGCTAGAGATAATTTGTATTTAATTACTGATTGTAAAAGTTTGATAAGTTTGAGTTATCAATTATTTGATTCGAGTGGGAAATTGTTGGAAAGCAATGTGGTTCAAGATATAAAAACACGGATTCCTATTTCAGATTTGGATCCTGCTACGTATTTTATAGAAATATCGTCAAAGGGAAACGTTATTAATGTGTTTAAAATCATTAAATACTAGTAATCATGAAAGGTTTGTGTATAGCAAGTGCTTTATTTTTATCTGTAAATGTATTTGCCCAGGCTCCAGCTAAAATTAGTTATCAAGCTATAATTCGTGATCCAAGTAATCAATTGATAACCAATACAAATATTGGTATTAAGATTGAAATACTAAAAGGGTCAACATCGAGTCCGTCAGTATATACGGAAACTCATAGAGAAGAAACAAATGCAAATGGACTGGTAAGTATAATTATTGGTGAAGGAACTAGTAACCAAGATTTAGAAGGGAGAATCGACTGGGCCGATGGACCATATTTTCTTAAAATAGAAATTGATCCATCAGGGGGAACGAACTTTACAATATCTAGTACCAGTCAAATAATGAGTGTTCCCTATGCATTGTATGCAACAAAAGCACAATCATGCGGGGATAGTGTTAAATTGGGAGATTTCGCCTTTGGAGGAATTGTTTTTTGGGTAGACAATACCGGTAAACATGGACTGGTTTGTGCAAAAGAAGATCAAAGTAGTGGAACACACTGGCATGCTGGAACTTTTTGTGATACAAGATCATATGGCAATGGGCCAAATGCGGGTAAGGGTAATACGCCACTTATAATTGCTACCCATGAAGCATATGGTGACGATGGTTCTTTATATGCCGCTCGAATTTGTGCAATGCATTATGTCTATGATAGTAAAAATAGTATCGGTTATAATGATTGGTACTTACCATCGCTCTTCGAACTATCTTTAATGTATGAAAACAGGACAATAATTAATGAGACGGCTATAGAAAACCATGGAAGCGCATTTACATCTTCATATTATTGGAGTTCCACAGAACTTAATGAAAACGCTGTTTGGGTGTTGAACCTAATGACAAATAGTCGAATAAATGTTGGGAAAGCAAGTCATGCAAAGGTTAGGGCTGTTAGAGTGTTTTAATGCTTACCAGCTATTATACAGGTACCATATTTATGAAGTACTTGGTTAATATTGTAACATATGTACGAACCTCAAATTAAATAAAAGACTCAATGAACAAAACTGGGCCTTCCTTGAAAGATGCATAGGAGTTCTTTGTATATGTAAAGTACATTATTAGATTGAGCTTATATCTTAGAGAATGCAGCACAACAACCATGACCATGGAGTCATAGGAAGATTATAGGCAGAACCTATATTAACCATTTTTATCAGCAAGTTTAAGTCATGGCTGTTCTCAGAATGCTTATGTCCCATTCTGTGATTTATTCCTTCTTCCTTAAAATCCTTTACCAGGAACAATATATCTGCTTGAAGATATATTTAGTGGGTAATCCGTATCCGCCCTGGGAACTGCGTATTGCATAGGTGATTAATTCCTGCGAATTTTCCGGGAAAAAGATGAGTCCACGGGAAAAGACCA
>JAFGOZ010000309.1 GCA_016926235.1 Bacteroidales bacterium
GACCTGGGGTCATTAAAGTCCCGTAGGGACGGCATATAAATAAAGGCATTTCATAATTTCATAAAATATTTAATCGGACAGTAGTGAATATAAATGTATACTTATACCAGACTCTTTCCGGTCATTTCTGCAGGTACTGGCATCCCCATTATTGTAAGAATTGTTGGCGCTACATCGGCTAATATACCTTCTTTTATACTACTGTAATCTTTATCAACCAATATACAGGGTACAGGATTTAATGAGTGTGCAGTATTGGGCGAGCCATCAGGATTTACTGCATAGTCAGCATTACCGTGATCAGCAATAATAATGGCACTGTATCCATTATTTTGGGCAGTTTCTATTACTTCACCCACACATTGGTCTACTGCTTCAATAGCTTTTGTAATAGCAGGGTAAATTCCTGTATGGCCAACCATATCGCCATTTGCAAAGTTAAGACAAACAAAGTCATGCTTTTGTGTTTTCAAATCAGCTACTATAGCATCTTTCACTTTGTATGCACTCATTTCAGGTTGCAAGTCGTATGTGGCTACTTTGGGTGAATTAATAAGTATTCGGTCTTCATTTTCAAATTCTTCTTCACGTCCGCCACTGAAAAAGAAAGTTACATGTGCATATTTTTCTGTTTCGGCAATACGAAGTTGTTTTTTACCAGATTTCGCCATTACTTCCCCAAGGGTCATATTAACATTATCCTTATCGAAAACAATATTAACATTTTTAAATGTATCATCGTAACGGGTCATTGTACAGTAGTGAAGTTTCATGGTTTTCATTTCATATTCCGGGAAATCTTTTTGCGTGAGGGCAACAGTAATTTCTCTCAACCTGTCTGTACGGAAATTAAAACAGATCACCACATCTCCTTCAGTGATTGTACCCAAAGGTTTGTCATTATCATCTACGATTACTACAGGTTTTATGAATTCGTCTGTAACATTTTCATTATAAGATTCTTGTATAGCCTTGAGCACATCTTTTGCTCTTTTACCTTTTCCCTGAACAAGCAGGTCATATCCTTCTTTTACTCTTTCCCATCGCTTATCGCGGTCCATGGTGTAATACCTGCCAACAAGGGAAGCAATTTTACCATTGGATGTTTTCAGATGTTCTACCAGTTCTTTTACATAACCATAGCCACTTTTAGGATCCGTATCGCGCCCGTCAGTAAGGCAGTGTACAAATACATCTTTCAGTCCATAGTCTTTTGTAATGTCACAGAGTTTGAATAAATGATGGCTCATGGCATGTACTCCGCCAGGGCCAATTAATCCAATAAAATGAACTTTTCTATTGTTGTTCTTTGCATAAGTGAAGGCTTCTGTAAGAACAGGATTTTGAGATATACTATTGTCGCGGATTGCTTTATTTATTTTTACAAGGTCCTGGTATACAACTCTTCCGGCTCCAATATTCAGGTGCCCAACTTCTGAATTACCCATTTGCCCATCTGGTAAACCCACATTTTCGCCACATGTAAGAAGTTGCGAGTGAGCAAAATCTTTCTGCAAACGGTCCATGTTAGGTGTGTTGGAGTTGAAAATTACATCTGATTTATCTTTGTTACCAATTCCCCATCCATCCAGGATCATCAATATTACTTTTTTACCATTACTCATGCTATCAATTTTAAGTTACTCATTACAAAAATCGGTGCAAAAATACATCTTTTTTATAACACCCTTTCATAATGAAAAGATTTTATATACATGTGGTCTGTTATACTTTTCCTTTAAATATATACCCTCTGTCTTCCACGGCTTTCTTTAAACGGTTTTCATTTATATCATCACCATGTATGGTTACTTCATTTGTACGTAAATCCGCATCTGCATCTGTTATCCCATCGAGTGCTTTGATGGAATTCTCTACAGTTGCTTTGCAATGACTGCAACTCATTCCTTCCACTTTAATTTTAATTATATCCATTGTATTTGCTGTTAATTTTGTCTTCGACGGAAATAAAAACCTGAGATACATTTTAGCAAGCGCAAAAATAATCAATCCTCCAAGTATTAAGGAAGATACATATTTAAACCATTCAGGAATAAAGTGAGCGCCATGTTCTGCATGTGTCATGACCAAAGTACGGGTAAACCATTGCGCTGGAAGAAATGTGTTTACCAGGAACCCAAAAAATAATGCCCCAATAATAATTGAACCAAGATAGGTAAATAAGGTTTTACGTCCAAGCTCTTTTCCTATAAGTGTAATAGTGGCAATGTTGGTTGCCGGGCCAGCCATAAGGAAAACAATTGCAGCTCCGGGAGATAATCCTTTCATCATGAGTATGGCTGCAATAGGTACACTACCGGTTGCACAAACATACAGGGGTACAGCAGCCACTAAAATAAGCAGCATATCCAGATAATTATTATTAATACGCTGTGCGAAAAAATCATTCGGAACAAGTACAGAAATGAGTGCAGCCAACAACATGCCAATAGCCAGCCACTTGACAATATCACTAAGAAATTCTATAAATGCATATCGTAAAACTTCTATGATACCTTTAGGTTTGGTTTGTGCGGATTCTATATCGACTTGTTTTTTTGTTCTATCGGTTTTTTCGACCATATTTGTTACTACTCCTCCAAAAATTCCTGTTATAAATGCGATAACAGGCCGGATGATTGCCAATGGTAAACCAAGTAAAGAATAGGTAACCATAATAGAATCGACTCCGGTCTGTGGAGTAGAGATAAGAAAGGAGACCGAAGAACCTTTTGAAGCCCCGTTTTTATAAAATGAAAGACCTGTGGGTATTACACCACATGAACAAAGAGGCAAAGGCACACCTATAAGTGCCGCATTAGTTACTGACATGAAATTTTGTTTTCCAAGGTATTTATATATTTTGTGTTCCGGAAGATATACATGAAGAATACCTGCAAATAAAAAGCCTAGCAAGAGATAGGGAGACATCTCGTTTACCAGGAATACAAGTTCTTTTATATAAAGTGTAAAATAATTCATTAAAATTCATTTGGATTATGTTTCATCTGTTAATAATTTATTTTTAATGGTCAGATGGAACATCCACGAAGCTTTTACCTGAGCGGATGATTGTCGTTTATA
>JAFGOZ010000310.1 GCA_016926235.1 Bacteroidales bacterium
GGCTGTTTTTCCAACCATATTTTTTGGTTCCGGAAAGGATCGCTTCCAGAATAAGATGAAAAAAACCGAGTTAATAAGGATCAACTAGATAGGGAATAACAATCATTTTTCTATCCCATGCCACTTGTTACTCAAACTGGCATTTCCTATTATCAGCTTTAATACCCTCCACGATGTGTTTTCAATGGTATAATCCTGTGGTATTTGCCCATATTTGCCGCGTTTGTGTTCCTCAATGGCAAGTGCTATCGATTCGAAAATCACATCAGGCTTAAAGCCGGTAAGTATAATGGTGCCGGCATCCTGTGCCTCAGGACGTTCCATCGATTGTCTTATTGAAATCGCAGGAAACGAAAGAATGGCAGATTCTTCACTAATAGTTCCGCTGTCGGATATGGTACATGCTGCATTTAGTTGAAGATTCACATAATCAGTAAAACCAAATGGTTTAAGAAAGAGGATATTATCATTTGTTAATCCCTTTTTACCTGACTCAAGTCGTTTTCTGGTGCGCGGATGAGTTGAAACAATCACCGGAAATTTATATTCATTCTGTAAAAGTTCCAATACTGTTATTATTCTTTCAAGATTAGCCGGATTATCCACATTTTCTTCGCGGTGTGCGCTTACCAAAAAATACTTTCCAACTGAAAGATTAAGTGTTTTCATTATTGTGGAACCTTTAATTCTGGGCATATAATGGTCAATTACCTCTTTCATCGGACTTCCGGTAAGATATATTCTGCGGTGTGGCAATCCTTCACTGATCAGGTGACGACGAGCATGTTCGGTATATACCAGGTTAAAATCGGCAATATGATCAATAACTCTTCGGTTAATTTCTTCCGGCACGTTAAAATCGTAGCTACGATTGCCGGCTTCCATGTGAAATACCGGAATATGGAGACGTTTGGCCATATAGGCAGACAGACAGGAATTGGTGTCACCCAACACCAACAAGGCATCAGGCATTTCTTTTCTTAAAACTTCTTCTGATTTGCGAATGATATCACCTACAGAAGCACCAAGAGATGATGTATCCACATTCAAAAAATAATCCGGCTTACGAATCTCTAGGTCTTTGAAGAAGATTTCATTCAACTCGTAATCGTAGTTCTGCCCTGTGTGAACAATGATATGATGAACAAATTCATCAAGCCTTGCCATAACTCTTGAGAGGCGTATGATTTCGGGCCTTGTTCCAATTATAGTTACAACTTTAATTTTTTGCATAGACATATAAAAAGTTTAGAAAATCTGCATAAATCGAAGAGTTAATAGCTTTTGTTGCTGTTTTTTTTAGACTGCTTCAAAAAAGGTATCCGGATCATCCGGATTATAGCATTCATTGATCCAGAAGACCGTATACAGGTCATCTTTACCGGTATTGGTTATATTATGAGTATACCATATGGGCATATCAACATAAGAGGGTTCATTTCCATCAAGATCGAAATTATAGACCTCTTTTGTACCGATCCTACGGAGTTGAATCCTGGCTTTACCGCTAATCACTGCAAAGCGTTCAATTTTTCTTGTGTGAAAATGATTTCCGCGGGTTATGCCTGATTTTGTTGTTGAAAACGATACCTGCCCTCCAAGCCGGCTTTTAATTGTTTCAACAAAGCTTCCCCTGTCATCAGTTTTTTTTACCAATTTCACCGGGAAGTATTCAGGAATATTCATATAGCACCTGAAAGTGTTGAAGAGGTTTGTTTCAAATGAATCCTTTATATCTGGAAATATACCTTGGTCCATGTATTCCGATTTGAAAACGTTTATCATGGCTAGCAATTCAGTAACTGTTTTTTCAGCTGTATGTTCCACTTTGTATTCATTAGCTGAAAGTTGAAGGGTTATGGTCTTATGCACAATTTCTACTAGTTCCCCAATGTAAATTAGCTTAAGCTTGGTATCAACATCAATTTTAGGCTGCTCATTATGAGTAACCTGATGACTGAAGGTGGCTACTACCGAATTATAATAAGGATGGCCAAAAGGGCCGAAGACATTTGGAATTATCAGGCCTGTGAAGGAGACATTGTTTTTTTTCGCCCAATTAGCTAATAATGCACGTCCCTCGCGTTTGGATTTGCCAAACAGGTTATCACGTTCTTCCTGCGTAGAGGAAGAAAATAGAATATGTGGACGCGAACCTGTTATATCAAGAGCACGGATCAGCTTGTTTACCAGTAGCATATTGGTGTCATAAATGGTTTGCGGATCATTATGACGGTTCAACGCAGCCAGGTGTATGATTACATCGCACTGGCCAACAAATTTTTCAAGGGCTGATGGATCATCAAAAAACTTATCTTGGAAGGGAATCGTTTCAAATTCATCTTTTCTCAGTACAAAGTAATTATAGAAATGTGTACCCATAAAGCCAGCCTGGCCGGTAATCCCAATTTTTATCATAGGATTTGATTGTATTAAGGATTAATCATCCTTCTGTAAAGTGATTATTCAAGGTGTGTAAACGTTATCACGTTTTTCTCCCAACACATCTTCACGTATGGAACCTAATTTTAAAAGCAACTTTTTGGTGCCTTCTACATCAAGACGAGTTGTATTATGTGAATTATACTCCTCGGCTTTGTTTACTTTTGATTCACCTTCAACATAAAATTTATTATAGTTTAAATCTCTTGTGTCAGCCGGTATGCGGTAATAACCTTCTTCGTCAATGGCTTTTACCATCTCCTCTCGGTTCACAAGGGTTTCAAAAAGTTTCTCGCCATGGCGGGTTCCAATTACTTTTATTTCATCGTTAGATTTGTACAATTCTTTAAGTGCCTGTGCAAGATCTGCTATTGTTGAAGCAGGTGATTTCTGAACAAAAATATCCCCATTATTTCCATGCTCAAACGCAAACAACACCAGTTCAACGGCATCTTCCAGTGTCATCATAAAACGGGTCATATTGGGGTCGGTTATGGTTATGGGGTGACCCGATTTCATCTGTTTTACAAACAGTGGAATAACCGAACCACGCGATGCCATGACATTACCATAGCGTGTACCGCAAAAAACAGTACCTGAGCCATTGAGATTCCTTGATTTGGCAACCATAACTTTTTCGCTTAGCGCTTTTGACATACCCATAGCGTTGATGGGATATACTGCTTTATCGGTACTAAGCACAATAACCCTTTTAACACCGCTTTGAATTGCAGAATCAAGCACGTTTTCACAACCCAGTACGTTGGTCCGCACTGCTTCTGCGGGAAAGAATTCGCACGAAGGTACTTGTTTCAAAGCCGCTGCATGAAAAACATAATCAACGCCCTGCATGGCATTGTCAATGCTTTGACGGCTACGTACATCGCCAATAAAGTATTTTATTTTGGCATTTTGGTAGAATTGGCGCATATCGTCCTGCTTTTTTTCATCGCGGCTAAAAATCCTGATTTCACCTATATTGGTATCTAAAAAGCGGCGCAGTACAGCATTTCCAAATGAACCGGTACCTCCTGTAATAAGTAAAATTTTCTTTTCAAAAGATTTCATCGATAAATAATATAGTTTTGAATTAATTAGTTCGAGTAAAAACAATTTAACCGTTATACATGGACACAAATCCAACGACTTTTCATCGTTTCAAGGATGCAAGTTAATAAATTTTCAGGAACCATTTCTAAAGGACTGCTATAATTAAATTTAGACTTGTAACTGATGTGATTTATGAAATCCAGGCAAGCAAGGATGTTATTAATTGGTATTACGGATTATTTTATGCTTATTCATTATTTGATATACAAATCTCTTTATATACTGATATTTAATAGCTTTGGCCGCTATATCACCTGATTTCTCGATAGTGATTCTCTGAATATTCATTGATACACTTTCCTCGAGCATACCCTGGTTTCCAAACGTGGCATCAAAGTTTTTTGCGACTGCATCAAAGAAGCTTTGTGGGATTGATTTATCAGAATATGGAAAGGCAAAAACCTTATAACTCAAATGGAATTTATCGCATAAAAATTCAACGCTCGAAATTGCCTGATTCAACTGATCCTCTGGTAATAATTCTGTAAATCTCGGATGATCTATACTATGTCCACCAAATGTAATGCCTTCTTTGATAAGTTCCTGTACCTGTCCACTAGTAATATATGGCTTATGCGTTATCAAGAATTCATTGAAATCAACATGAAGGAGATTCCCGATTTCATCGATTAATTGTCGGTTGGCATAGGGTACTTGTAATAAAGAATGTGCCAAATCCTTCACCAATAAATTATGTTTTTCGAGTAAAAAGATTACCTCCTTTTCTTCCTTGTGATTTTTATAGTTAATAATTCGATCGATCAAAAGGCTCTTTTTATTGTCATAACCTAATTCCAAATTATCCAGATAATTTTTGGTAATAAAAATTGTTGCTGTGATCTTTTTTTTCAGAAGTATTGGAGCTACAATACTATATAATTCGCTAAATCCATCATCAAATGTTAGCAAAAATGTATTCTTTGTCAGTTTGTGATTGAGTTTGATATGATCGAGAAATTCCAGTAAACCGATAGTATGATAATTTCTGGAGAAAAAGTCCATATCTTCAGCAAATGATTTAACATCCCTGTATTTATACAAATGACAAACATAAGGAAGTTTTTGATCCGAAATCATGTGATAATTTGCAATTAACGGATTGAAATCCACAATTTTCCTTAACAATTTTAATGGTACAATATTGATTGTGTTAACTAAAACATTGTTCATTAAGGCTAAATATTTATGAATGAGACATTTTATAATATTTTAGATGTAGCTTTTCTGCAATGTTCACCCATGTATATTGCTCCACAAGCTTTTTCCCATTAAGTCCGATTCTATGCCTTTCTTCAGGATTATTAATAAGGAATTCTAAAGATTTAACCATATCGAAAACATTATTGTGATCAACTGAAATTCCCTCCTGATTTTCCTTGAAAATACCAAAAATTCCTGAATTTTTTGCACAAATTATCGGAATCCCCATGGCCATTGCTTCAAAATATACTCGCCCAAAAGTTTCAAAGTAACTCGGCATAATGAAAATGTCATGATGGTACATTTCTTCAGCAATTTCTGCATATGGAATCCGGTCTGTAAAAGTAACATATTCTGTTATCTCCAACGAAACAACCAATTGTTTCAGTAACTCTTTTTGCGGGCCATTCCCGATTATTGTATAATGAATATCGTAGTTCTTTACTAATTGGCTAACAGCCTGGAGAACTTTATCAACATTTTTTAGCTTTATCAGTTCACAGACTGTCAGTATACGAATCATTCCTTTTTTTAAGGGCTTCTGGTTCTTTACAAACGAAACATCAAATCCTAACGGAATAAGCTCAATATTTTTAAGACCTAGTTGTTTATAAAATGTGAAATTGTAATGATTGATTGGAAATAATCCCCAAGCTTGATTCAATAGTTTCAGTGCGATTTTTTTTGATATTGTGTGTTCGAAATAAAACCTTTCATTATGTGTAGTAACTGCATAGGGTACATTGTACTTGTGGTGTAAAATATTCGCCAATAGGGCATCAGGGAATATAAATTGGGCATGAACAATATCAAAATTGTGTGTAGCGAAGAGCCTGGATATCCTTTTTTTATTAAAGTAATATAATGTCCGGGTAATTAATGAATGGATATTTCTAAAACGCCATGTTGAATAAAAAGGGAAAATCTCCACCTGAAAACCGTAAATAGTTTTTGTGAGACATTTATTCAATCGCTGTATTTGGGTCCTTTTTTTTATGATGGAGAAAATATTAAAACCTAATTTGAGTGGCCTAATTATAACAATCAGATCATCCTTGTATAGTTTCCCATAATTCAGGTAGGTTTGAAAGACAAAATCGTTACTACCGACAATGTCTGGTATAGGTAATATACTTGATATGGATAGGATTCTCATTTCAAGTCTTAATCAAAATAGCACAACAACATAACACTTGGGACTACAATTAAATCTAAAACAATACCAAAAATATTATCAAAACAAGTCCTCTTGTTTTCTCTTAATACCAAACCAGCCCAAAGCCTTCCATTTGATAAAGCTGGCTGTATATATCCCGTATTTCTTGATTATAAAGTAATAAGCCAATATGCTGGTTGTGTGAATCTTATTGAATTTAAAATCCTTAACAATATTGGTATTTGACTTAATAGAAAACAAGCTTTCGATAAACTGTTTGATTGTTTTGTTCTTAATATGGCTTATGCCCGTAGTTTCAGTATCATTAAGGAGCTGAAGATTTGGGTATACAATATTATGATATCCTGCTCTTTTTGCACGTAATCCGTAGTCGATATCAGCATGGTACTGTGGGAAGTTAATTTCGTCGAAATATCCGGTTTTTTTAATTATGTCCCGATGGATTAGAACTCCTTGTCCTAAAAACCAATCCACTTCCATTATCTTGTTATATTGAGGTCCGTCTGTTTCCAAACGTCCAATCAGGCTTCTAAAACCTGTTCGTGGATTAAAAGTACCTCCGATACCGAAGATAACCTCAGGTTTTACTTTGTAATACAATTTCGAACAGATAATAGTCTCATGATCCCAGGCCTCCAGGATCGGCTGTAAATTGTCGAAATAGTTATTCACTGGGTAAATATCATTTTCCCATACCATGATAAAATCAGCGGCTAGTTTATCCAGTGCATAACGGATACCAAGGTTCAGGCTTCCGCTATACCAAAGATTTCCATTCCCCTTCAAAACGATCACGTCTGGGTAATTCAAATGAATCCATTGATCGGTACCATCTGTAGATCCATCGTCGGAAACAATGATTATGATTTCATTCTTCAAAAAAAACTGAGTTAATTTTTGAGCGTTTAAAATTTCTAAACACTCCATGGTATATTTCAACCTGTTAAAAACCGGAATAACGAATGCTATTTTTGTCATATGTTCTAGCTGATAATATTATTGTCTGGTTAATAATTCTGTGTTGGCTGTAGAGTGCTGTGTAAAAATGGATACATCGATCAGATACAATAAACACATAATAAATACTATAAAATCTGCATCAGCGAACGCGCCACCAGTAAGAAGTGACAATATTATTACGATAAACATATACTTAATATAAATAAAATTTTCCTGGATCTTTGATTTGATTGATTTAAAACAGATTCCTAAAACGCCGATAACAAATAATGGCCCATAAATGGCGTAATTACCAATTATGCCGATATCGCCCAAAAAAAAGCGCTTACTCATGATACGTGATATTTCAACACCATAACTTGAATTATTACTGTACATACCATTACCTGTAAAATAGGCAACAGGGGTATTAAAAAAGTCGGTCAGAAAATATTTTGCTGCTGCAAACCTTATATAACCGGTACCCAGACTAGTGTCTCTTTTAGATTGTACTATTAAGGCAAGAAATATTTCCTGAAACAATATAAATATTAAACCTATACCGAACAATACCAAAATACCGATAAATATCCTGGATTTAACTTTTTTGCTGAAAAGTAGAAACAAAATTAGAACTAAAGACATAATTGCCATAGTCTCTCTTGCACCCAGAAGAACAAAATTGGAGAAGAATATAAGAACCAGTATCAAGTAGCCGATCTTATTAGTTCTGAAAAATCCCTGGATACACATTAAATAGGCAATCGACACATAGCTAGAGCCTTGCATATATATCCTTATGGTGCCTCTGTCGGGCAGCATGAATACATCGAAAATAACTTTGGGATACAAGAAAAACTGTACCAGGTATAACAAGATACTAAGTAATCCAAAAAAAATAAATATCTGTTCTAGGTCCTTGGGTTTAATTTTTAGCTGATGAAGCAAAAAGTAGAATATATAATAATAAATAGCACGTTGGGCTAAAAGAGTATCAGCAATTGATTGCCCCCTACTGTAATAAGCCATTGACATGCTTGTTATCAGTGACAGAAAAACTAAAACTATATAGGTTGTAAAATTATGCTTAAATAATTTCTGGTCAGAATAAACCAAATACAAAGCTAATAAAGCAAATGTGAATAATATCCCCAAGATTTCAAAGCCCTTAGCAAGTGGTCCTAAAAAACTCAGACTAAAGAAGGATGTAGATAATAGAATAATAATAATGATATATATGTTTTCTATTCTTTTAAGCATTA
>JAFGOZ010000311.1 GCA_016926235.1 Bacteroidales bacterium
AAGACTGCTTACCAAAAAAGAAAAGAAAGAGAGAGGTTCCGAAGAAGAGCATCGATTGAACCAACTATCGGACATATAAAACAAGATCACCGAATGCTGATAAATTATCTCAAAGGTGTTGAAGGTGATATGATTAACACGCTTTTGGCTGGAGCAGCCTTCAATATGATGAAGATTTTACGGAGAATCCGTGAATCTGTTATCAGTGTCTTAAATGAACTTATCGAAAAACTGATCTGGAAATATCAAATTCGCATAAATTATTATCAAACCTGATTTTTAAAGGATCGATTAAGTAATATTGTGATTGTCAACATTATATATATAAAAATTGAATTTTATATATACTTATGATAAAATTAGGTTAAAACCCTTAACATCATTTTTAAAAACTACCCTACTTGCTCCAAATAGAAATGTTCAGAAAAATTTAAAACAAAAAAAGCTATTATAAATCGATGAAATGAAGTCAAAGTAGGCATAAACAGAAGGTTAATATTGGAGCCAGCAATAACTACTTGTTTAAACTCAATGAAAATTGATATTAATTTGGATAACCTAATTCGTTTACAATATGATTTCAACTGATGATGCAATTCTTTTTACCCTATTTCATCATGATATTAATTCAAAGAATGACTATTTGAATTTTGATTCCCATAAATTGTTACAATTAACTCAGGGGGAAACATCAAATGATATTAAAGAGATTTCTAGATCAATTTCTTCGGTTATAACAAAAAATATCAATGGTTTGAAGGATTCTGAAATATCAGTTACATTAACAGGAGGGTTAGACAGTAGACTGATTTTAGCTGCCTTATTAAAGTTAGGTATAAAGCCCAATTGTCTAACTTATGGTAATTCAAGATCAGCAGATATTAACTTTTCAGTACTTATTACTAAAGATCTTCATCTTAATCATCATGTTGTTTCTCAGGATTATCCAAATAAAGAATGGTATTATGAATGGGTAGTTGAAACAATTAAACGTGACAAAGGGAATTCTTATTTACATCGTGCCCACAGAACACATGCAATTGCTGAGCATACAAAGTATTATAGCCCCAAGGTGTTGTTCACGGGACATATGGGTGGAGAAGGATTAAGAGGACTTTCCTACAATAATTATTTTTCTTCCAGCTTTGTTGAGTTGGTAAATGAGAGAAACAAAACTCCAAAATTGGCTGCATTGCAAATTTTAGATAAATACTTTATCAAAGTGAAAAACAATTCGTTTGATAGTTTGATTTCCGACGTGATGAAATTACCATGGATGAAGAATAACAATGAAAATAACAGACATTACTTTTTAACTGAACTTGTTGCCAAATTACATCATTCTCAAGATCTAAGAATATTTAATAGTTACATTCCAAATGTTATCCCAGTCTTTCTGCAGGAAGAATATCTTGTAACATTATTCAGGTCATCCTATAATTCTATTAATAGAAATAAAAAATATTTTAAATCATACAATTATCCGAGTGTTTATTGTAAGATTCTTGAACAACTATATCCTGGATTGCTTAAATACCAGCTAACAAATAGGTATTCTCCTGCAGATTATTTGAAAGGATTATGGTATTACCTACCATTAAGAGTTTATCGAAAAGTTAAATCTAGGAAAGTATATCTTCCATCATTTTCATATGGTAAGTGGTTCGAAGATTTTATTCAGGAGCATTCAAGAGAGATTGTTCCCGAATTATGGGATATTTATGATAAAGAGAAGTATTTTAATACACTAAACCAAAATAGTCATAAAAGTGATGAAGGCTATTGGCATAAATTTTCTAATCCGATTTTTTTTGATTTGGTAAACAAGTATAAAGCTGGTAAAATCCAGTAATGAAAGTAGCTGTATTACGCGATAATCATACTGAATCTTCACTTAAGTGGGAGATGGCCTGTAAGAAATATAATCTTCTTTTCATGTCTATCAATATTTTACGTAATGATTGGCTCGAACTGATAAGAGAGTTTGATCCTTCATTCTGTGTGACACGTCCCCCCGGAGACATTTTGCAGAATAAAAGGATCTTTGACGAGAAAATATTCTTTTTACAATATTTTACAGATTATCTTGTGTATCCCGGTTTTCTCGAAACATTTATTTATGAAAACAAATCGGCATTAGCCTGGTTCCTTAAAACAAATAACATACCACATCCTGTTACTTACGTAAGTTCAGACAGGGAGGAAGCAGCCGATATTCTGGAACAAGTATCATTTCCTCTTGTTGCAAAAACAGTAATTGGAGCTGCTGGTTCAGGAGTTAAAATTCTTCAATCAAAAAAAGAAGCTGAGAATTATATCAGAAAAACTTACTCAAAAGGAATCCGAAGACGTTTCGGACCAAACAGAAAGGTCGGCACTCCCCGGTCATGGATTAATAAAGCGATTCAATCACCGGAATATTTTTTTAAGAAATTGCAGCAATACCGTGAACGAAATGATGACATTCAGGAAGGCATTCTGATCTTTCAGGAATATATTGAGCATGAATTTGAATGGCGTTGTGTTAGAATAGGTGATTCTTATTTTGCATATAAAAAACTGAAGATCGGTGAAAAGGCCAGTGGCTCAAAGCAATTTGAGTATGGCCCTCCTCCGATTGAATTATTAGATTTTACCAGGAGATTGTGTGAAGAATTCAAATTCTTGTTTATGTCAGTGGACATATTCTATAATGATAAACGTATTTTGGTTAATGAACTCCAGACTATTTTTGGGCATAAAAACCCTTACATATGCAAGGTGAACGATCAAACCGGAAGATACTTATTTAATAACGGAACATGGGAATTTCAGACAGGGGATTTCAATAGGAACGAATCCTATAATTTACGTTTGGAAGAAATAATCAAGATTTACGGTGGCTAACAATAATATTCTTGTACTTGTGCCTTCACCAAACTCAATTGGTGGTGTATCTCATTATTATCAACAATTACGGCCATATTTACCAAATAATTTTAGATATTTTAGAAGGGGAGTAAGATACCAATATAACAATTTTGCACATCTGATCTATCCTTTAGTTTTTATTTGGGATATTATGAGATTTTTTCTCATCTCCTCTGGACGAAGAGTATCTTTGATCCTCATAAATACGTCATTTGGTATAACCGGAATAATCAGAGATAGTATTTTCATCAGAATAAGTAAAGTATTTGGAAAGAAAAACATTGTTTTCTTTAGAGGGATTGATGAAAAAATTATTTCTGAAATAACTGATAGTAAACTTTTATGGAATTTGTTTAGAAAAACTTTTCTTACTGTTGATGAAATCTGGGTTTTGTCCCGTCAATTCTCTGATAAATTGAAGTCATGGGGATATAAAGGTGGTTTAAGAATAGAAACAACACTGGTTGATAGCGCTTTACTGGAAGCCTTTAATATCGAATCCATTAAGGAGAAGTATAATAATACAGATCTCATTCATATATTATTCATGTCGCGCCTTGAAAAAATCAAAGGAATATATGAGACTATTGATTCTTTCCGGATATTTATGCAGAAGTACCCTAATTCTTTATTGCATATTTGTGGTGATGGTAAAGAAAAAAATAATATTCTGAAATATATTGGTGATGATTTGAACGGGTCAATAGAGTACAAGGGGTATGTTTTGGGACAGCCAAAATCAGAAATTTTTAGTAAGACGCATTTATTTATTTTCCCTTCTCAGAGGGAGGGGATGCCCAATGTTGTTCTGGAAGCAATGGCTTTTGGCGTCCCTGTACTGACAACAAAAGTTGGTGGTATATCTGATTTTTTTGAGGAAGGGAAGATGGGTTTTATAATTAATCAAAAAGATCCAGAGAAAATTGCTGAACTGATGATACAAACATTGGAAGATAAGGATTTATGCAAATCTATTGCTTCATATAATTACGATTTTGCAAAAAAGCATTATTATGTCCAGATTGTTGCTGAACGTATTAAAACATACGTAAACAGGTTTCTATAAGGATGATAGAGGAGAGTTTAAAATCACTAGTTAGCTACATTGAAAGAGAATCATTTAAAGGTTATGACCCTTATGATATCCTTAATTCTAAAATTGATTTTCTAAAGATTGGCACCAAAGCTGCTGCTATTCTTACCCAGATACACAAAAGAAATCCTGTAAATGTCCGTTCTTTCATTGGTATCAAAAAGGAAATAAATCCCAAAGGTGCAGGATTATTATTGAAAGCATATTGCCTCCTGTATTGTAAAACACATGATAGTAAATATCTGGAGAAAGCTGATTTTTTATTTAGTTGGTTATCCCAAAATATTTCTAAAGGCTATTCAGGAAAATGTTGGGGTTATAATTTTGACTGGGCTTCTCCGGGAAGTTATTTGAAAGCTTATACACCATCTGTTGTCGTTACATCATTTATTATTGATGGTATATTTGAATATTACAAGATAACAAATTCAAAAGAGGCCGCAGAAATAATAAGAAGCAGTGCCAGTTATATAATTAACGATATTCCGGTAACTCATTTTAAGGAAGGTATTTCTTTTGCTTATACTCATTTGTCTAAAGGTTGTTGTTATAACGCAAGCCTGCTTGCTGCTGAGATTCTGGCTAAGACGGATTTCATCAACAATACAGCCGAATACACCTCATTGGTGAATAAGGCGGTTGATTTTGTCCTCTCAAAACAGATGCCTGACGGAAGATGGAATTATAGTTACAACACAGATAATGGTACTGAAAGGGAGCAAATCGACTTCCATCAGGGTTTCATATTGGTCTCTCTGGATCAGATTAACAGCTTAATGGGATTTGTGCGAACAGATATTAAGGAAGCTGTTAAAAAAGGATTATCATATTACCGTAATAAACAATTCTTTGATTCAGGTCAGGCTTTATGGCGAATACCTTACAAATGGCCTGTTGATATTCATAATCAGAGCCAGGGGATCATTACTTTTACAAGGTTACAGAAATATGGAGCTGATTATATCAGTTTTGCGCAAAAGGTTGCAGAATGGACTATTGAGAATATGCTATCTGATAATGGCTATTTCTATTATCGTAAAAATCTATTGTGCACAAATAAAATACCATATATGCGCTGGTCTCAGGCCTGGATGATGTTAGCCCTGGCAGAATTAATTTCCAATGAATAAATCTTTACCCGGGGCCATAATCATTGAAGGTCATGTTCAGGGTTTAAGCAATGCCAGGTCTCTTGGTGAGGCCGGTATACCGGTTTATGTCGTTGACAAATCAGATTGCGTTGCCCGGTATTCCAAATTCTGTATGAAATTTTTCCGCAGCCCTGATTTTCAGGCAGAGGAATTTGCTGATTTTTTAATCGAGCTTGGAGAACAGGAAAATCTTAAAGGCTGGCTTCTGCTTCCATCAAATGATCATGCTGTATATA
>JAFGOZ010000312.1 GCA_016926235.1 Bacteroidales bacterium
AAAAAGAGATTGACTTAATAAAACTCACTTCTCACAACCCTCAACTCATAACTCTCAACTCATAACTATTTTCTCATAGCTTGTTTCATGCGTTTACCCCGGGCTAAAACACAACATCGTTGTGTGAAAATTGATTAAATCATTTATTGCACTAATGACATCAATTTTTACACATTGTAAAATTAACATTTGTTTAGTTTTATAAATAGTTATATACACTTTGTGTATGTATGGCGAACTATTGTGTAATCAGTATTAATTATTTCACTTGTTATGACAAAAAAGATTAATGAAAAGTTTAAAACGCTTTTAAAAACACATTGGAAATTTCATCTTCTACTTGTGTGTTTTGTTTCTGTGAATATGATGTCATTTGCTCAGAATATTCAAGTGTCGGGAACAGTAACAGACGGTTCAACAAATGAACCTATACCAGGACTAAACATCTATGTTGAAGGAACGCAAATCGGTGTTATCACCAACTTTGAAGGTAAATATCAGATAGAGGTTCCTGGTTCTGGTTCTGTTTTGGTTTATTCCTTTATTGGATATAAAGCACAAAAAGTTGAGGTGGGTTCTCAAAAAGTAATTAACCTAAAAATGGAATCCGAATCTACGGCATTAAATGAGGTTGTCGCACTTGGTTATGGCGTTAGTAGGGCTCGTAAAGACTTAACTGGATCTGTTGGATCTATTTCCGGTAAAAAACTGGAGTCAATACCTGTAACCTCGGCTGCAGTGGCTATTCAGGGTAAAATTGCCGGAGTTCAGGTAACGACTGTTGATGGAGCGCCTGGTGCTGATATCAATATCCGTATCCGTGGTGGTTCTTCTGTAACATCAAGTAACGACCCTCTTTTCATCGTTGATGGTTTTCAAACCAATAACATTAATGATATCCCTCCAACTGAAATTGCTTCAATCGACGTCTTGAAAGATGCCTCGTTGACTTCGATTTATGGTGCCAAGGGTGGTAACGGTGTTGTTGTTGTAACAACTAAGTCGGCACAACAAGGTAAGGTTAAAGTTAATTTTAATGCTTACACCTCAGTAAGTATGCTTTCGAAGAAACTTGATTTGATGGACACTGAAGATTTTGTTCGTTATCAGTACGATTGGGCAGCTTCAAATGGTACCCGTAGTTCGAGTGCAAAATACTTCCGTGCCAACTTTGGTAACCCTGCCGACCTCGATATTTACAAACGAGCAACAACTCACGATTGGCAAGATGAAGTGATGGGGGAAACTCCAATCAGTTACTCTACTAATCTTTCAATAGGTGGAGGTACCGAAAATATGCGTCTTAACTTTTCGTTAACGCAATCTGAAGACAAAGGTATTATAAAGGGCTCGGGAGTAAACCGTACCAACATGAACCTTAAATTGGACATCAATTTATCTAAAAAACTGACATTTACAATGAATCCAAAATTGACATATCGTCACGATTTAGGTGCCGGTGGTGATAATATTGGTTCAGGTGGTGTTATCGATGTACTTCGTTACCGTCCAACCAACGGTCTGCGTGAGTTCGCTTTTTGGGATCCTGCAACTGTTGATCCTGACGATGAAGCTGTGTTTGAATATACAAATCCTAATAGCGATATTGATCAGAACACTCAAGAAAAAGACAGTTATGCAAGTACCAATCAGTTCCGTTTGGAATGGCGTCCTGTAAAGGGTTTAACGTTGCGTTCTGAAGTTATTGGTTCTTTTAGTTTTAAAAACACTGATCGTTTCTATGGTGCAATGACTAAAGAAGGACAGAAAACCATTAATAACAATTTGCCTGTAGCTTCAATCAAAAAAGAACGTGGCTTTAAATACACATGGACGAATACAGCTGCTTATGACTTAGAAATAAACAGTGTTCATAAATACTCATTCTTATTGGGTCAGGAAATACAAAACTACGATGAAAAGGAGGATTTTGTACAGAATCATTATTTTCCAAAGGGTATTACAGCTGATAAAGCTCTTGCCAATATGGGATTGGGTACTCCATATCAGACAACATCGTTTTATTCAACTCCTGACCGGATGTCATCATTTTTTGGCCAGGCAAACTACAACTACGCCCGTACATACTTTTTATCTGTTACAATGCGTGCTGATGGTTCCACTAAATTTGCACCAGGCGAACAATGGGGAACCTTCCCTTCCATTTCAGGAGCTTGGGTTATCTCTAACGAAGGTTTCTTTCACGGCGTCAAAGTTATCAACAACTTAAAATTGCGAGCAGCATATGGTTTAACAGGAAACAACAATATTGATAACGACCAATGGCGTTATTTGTATGTAGTTAAGTCAACCGGTGGTCCCGGTTTTGGTGAATTAACAGAGAATGGCGAACAATGGTATGGTGCTGCTGGTGATAAAAAAATTACTAATGAGAAAATCAAATGGGAAACCATAGTAAAACGTAACCTGGCATTCGATATTGGCATGTTCGACAATCGTATTTCTATTTCACCTGAAATATATTGGAATACAACACGCGATATGCTTTATAAATCGGATATCCCATCGACAACAGGTTTTAGCGAACAAGTAAAAAATATTGGGCAGGTAACCAATCGTGGTTTTGAATTCACATTGAATGCTGATATTATTCGAGGTAAAGACTATGTGTTGAGCGGTAACTTTACATTTGGGTTCAACAAAATGGTTGTTGACAAACTGACTGATACTGATGATGTAATCTGGGAGCAGAGCGATCGTTGGAAATCGAGCTATAACGATTATCGCTTAAAGGTTGGCGACCAAATTGGTTTGATTTATGGTTTCGAATACGACGGACTTTACAGTATGGACGAGTTTACTTTCGATCCAAACCAGGATTTACTGGCAGTTCCCAAAGATGGAACAATTATCAATACTGTATCAGGAAAGAGTAATTCGGGCGATGCAACACTGCCTGGTAAAATCAAATTCAAAGATATTAGTGGCCCTAATGGCGTACCTGATGGACAAATCACTGAAGAAGACCGTACGGTTATAGGTAATACAAATCCTAAATTTCAAGGTGGTTTTGGGCTTAATGGACAATACAAGGGTTTTGACTTTATCGTTAACTTCAACTTCATGTATGGTTTCGATGTGAACAATGCCACTGCATATCAACTTTCGTCTTCGGAAGGTAACAGCGGTAACTTTTATAATGTTTTATCAAAATTTAATGATCGCTGGACGTACATAGATTATTCAAATGGCGAGTGCATGTACAAGAACTATTACCTCGAAAATTCTGTAGCAACATATGCTTCTCTTAATGAAGGTAAAACATTATGGAATCCGGCTGACGTAACAACTAAAGTTACCCATTCATACTTTATTGAAGATGGTTCGTTCCTTCGTTGTCAGGATATCACCCTTGGCTATACACTACCAAATGATTTAACAAAGAGATGGGGAATATCAAAAGTCCGTTTCTATGGAAGTGTTACGAATCCATTTATCATTACAAACTACTCAGGTTATGACCCTGAAGTTGACATTCAAACAGGTTTAACTCCTGGAATGGATTACAACCGCTACCCACGTAGCCGGAGTATTGTATTTGGAACAAACATTACTTTTTAATTTTCAAGGAGATCAAATATGAAACTAAAAAATATATTATTAATCGCTTTAACGGTTGCAGGTCTATGGTCTTGCGATGACTACCTTGATGTAGAAGCCGTTTCGTCATTCGACAGTGACTACGTATACAGCAATAAAGATGAAGTTTCACGTGCTTTAAATGGTGTATATGCACAATTGTTGAGCGATGATACTTATGGTAAGGCTTATTTGGAAACATTTTGTCTTAATAGCGACGTGGATATGTATATAAATACGAACAATGTATCTACCGATGATCAATATCGTCGTTTCGATTGTTCGAGTGAAGGTAGTGATATTAACAAAGCATGGACCGCAGCTTACAAAGGTGTTGAATATGCAAACAATTTCATCTATAACCTCGAAAACAGTGAGCTTTATGACGAGACTGATGCTGATATTATGCAACAGATTGGTGAAGCTAAAGTTATGCGTGCTATGTTTTATCACGATTTGATTGTGATGTTTGGTGATATACCGTTTTCATTAACTCCAAGTTCAGAAGGTGATGACTTTGTTATGCCGGTTTTCGATCGGGAAGAAATTCACAAACAATTGATTGCCGACTTGGAAGCAATTGCTCCTTATATGTCATTTGCCGCCAATCTCGATTATGGTGTAGAACGCGTGTCAAAAGAGTTCTGCTGGTCGATGATTGCACGTATGGCTTTAACTTGTGGTGGTTATTCGCTTCATCCCGACGAGATCAGCCCAAGTAACTATGGAACTATGGAACGTCCTGAAAACTATACTGAATATTATGCAAAAACAGCTCAATACTGCGATTCTGTAATTTCATCGGGAACACACTCGCTGTCTCTTCCTTATAACAAGGTATTTCTCAATGAATGTAACTATGTTGTGGTAAACAACGATGATCCAATCTTTGAAATTCCTTTTGCAATAAACTCAACCGGGAGTATTGGTTATATACATGGACCGTCAGGGGAAAATTACGAAGGAGAAACTTCAGGAACGAATATCTGGGGTAAAAGTGGTGGAAGTGCACGCTTGAGCGCATTCTATCGCTTCCAGTTTGACGCTAGCGATTTACGCCGTGATTTCCTTAACGGCTTATGGTACTACGATTATGACGGCACACCTATTATTCGCCGTGACTATACTGTGCACAACAATAAATGGTCGAAATTATGGTCTTCAAAATCAATGGGAACCAATAGCGAAAGTAACACAGGTATAAACTATCCATACATGCGTTATGCTGATGTGCTTCTGATGTATGCCGAGGCATTAAACGAACTGAATGGCCCGGGGCAGGCCAAAGCAGCATTACAGCAGGTTCGTGCACGGGCATTCGACGATGACTCGAAAGTTACGGCTTATGTTGATTCTGTATCCTCAAGCAAAGAGACATTCCTGAAAGCTGTGCTTGATGAACGTAAATGGGAGTTTGCCGGAGAAAATATGCGTTGGAAAGACCTTGTGCGTAACAATATGTATGGCGAAGTGTTATTCTACAGTTTTCTGCGTTATTATTCGGTTGCTGAGAACTCAGCCGGATCTTCAGATTATATAGAAAGAGTTGAAACATATGATGGTATGCCTGGCTATTTGTCAAAATGGCTTCCTTATAATATCTACTACAGAATTGCAAGCAATCCTGGCAATATCAACGTATATCCTAATACTCAATTGGATATACTTGAAATCTATAATCCATATATCACTGCACAAAGACCTATAGATGCCTTAAACCCATGGTCTACATCTGATTTTTATGCATGGTGGAATGAATCTGTAGGCTGTCCTACCGATCAATGTCTTTATTCGTTCTTCGGATTTATTCGCGGTGATGATGGTGGCAATATATCCGTTGTTGACAACGGAATGCTCACCTCAATGCCTTCGGATGCAAGTAACCTTCCGGTTGTACGTTACATTCTGCCTTATCCTAATGCTGCTATACAACGCAGTGCTGGTGCTTATCAAAATTATTATGGTTATACAAAGTAATCTGTTAGAGTAATTAATATGAAACGAGCCATGAGCAAACCATTGTCAAACAAGAGGATAGCTTACCCCAGGTTTGTCGGGGATTATTGGCGAGTTACATGTGGCCTCTAAAAAACAAATTATAAACAAATGAAAAATAAACTAATTTACGGACTGTTTCTTCTTTTATTTGCATTTATGTACTCGTGCAAAGAAGAACAGATTGAAAATGTAGGAGAATACTCTTCTGACAGGGAGTTTATGACGATGTTCCGAAACGATAACAATACAGGTAAGGGCGATTCAGACCCTTATCGTTGTCAGGTTGTAAACGTAAACGATGTACAGCTATATTGGTATGGTGTGATTGGGAGTGCTGGATACGAATTAAAAATGGCTCTGCAGCCAAACGTTAGTTCAGGTTTGCCCTCTGATTGGGAGAATCCTGATAATATTCTTTTTGATACAATTGTAGGTCCCGAAGTTTTGGATCTTCTTATTAAGGATCTTCAGTACAGCACCGATTACCGTTTTGCAATACGTACACTCTCACCCAAAGGAGAAGGCTATCACTCAAAATGGTATGGTTATGGAAGTGGTCGGCAGTGGGCTGAATATCAAGGGTTGGCGACAGAAGAGCGTTACAGCATTCCTGAAGTTATAGTGGTGGGTGATATCACAAAAACTTCGTTACGTGTAAACTTCGACCGGGCACTGGCAACATCAGGAGATGACGGAACCTTTACAACGCATTTTGAAATTGATGAAAACGGAAATTTCGTCATGCAGATACTTACAGTAGAGGCTTCGGCTACCAATCCGAATGCAATCGTTCCAGACAAATGGAAAAAATATACTATTACCAATGATGACTTTACATTAGGTTACATCGACATTGATGGATTACAGGAAAATAGTGTATATGTGATAAATGTTGAAAACACAAATATTCCGGTGCACTGGGATGCTATATATAATACATGCGTAATCCGTATGGATGGCGAACCTGGCGAACCTATTATTATCCAACACTATTGCGATCCTAATGATACGATACCGGGAGCAGTCGATTACAATGCGTGCCGTATCGATACAATTATCGATAACTACAATTCTGATTCGTCGTTGGCCGAAGGAACAATTTTCTACCTTGAAGGTGGTAAAACTTACTACCTATATAACAATACAAACTTGTGCAAAGGCATGACACTTGCTACCAAGCCTGATGATTTAGCAGCAGGCAAGCGTGCAAGAGTATTGTTAAGCGGAATGTCGTTGGCCGCATCATCAAGTGTTGCTAATCAAATGAACTTTATGTTTGGTCGTCAACCTCAAGCAGGTGAATTGGGCGGTATAAATATTAAGTCAATTTTATTCGAAGGTATTGACTTCGACTGTCCGTTGGCCAAAAACTATGGTGACGGAACTGCAAATGGTAACTACTTCATCAATATGTATTCAAACGGAATGGCAGTAACTCTGCAATCGTTTGAGGTTCGTAATTGTACATTTCAACGCATGATTCGTGGATTTATTCGCGTACAAGGTGTTAACCGCAAGAATTTTGAACACTTAATTGTAGATAAATGTTTGTTCTACAATTGCGGTTATTACGACAACAATGGTCGTGGTTATGCATGGATTGCAGGTGATGGATCAAATGCTAAATCAAACATTTTCGAGGACATGGTGTTCCGTAACAATACGTTCTATGATTCACCTCGTACCTGCTTCTTTACAGATGGCGGAAAGAATTTGAATTGGCCGGATAATGTTAAATACAATATTACATTTGAAAATAACACACTTGTTAACTACAGTACACGTTCGGCTGGTCGTAAAATATTCGATTTGCGCTACCTGCCAAGTGGAAGTTCCATTACTGTAAAGAAGAACCTGTTTATACAGTCCAAACAAGATGATGACACCCGAAATCTATATTTTGAGGGCATGGACATCCGTTTTATTAATGGTGCAGCACAACAGATCACTTTTGATATAGCAGACAACTACTCTTCAAGTTGTGTCGAAACTCAACAGCTTAATGACCGAATATTTACAGCTGCAGCCTTTACTGCAAAATCAAACAGTGCAGGGGCTTTTGAATCATACACTCCTGGTATAATTAAAGGAACAGACCAACTGATAGTGAAAGTTGGCACAACTGCTATTTCGCCTACAGAGTTAATGGTAAATCCGAATCCACCGAAAAAGGCCGACGATCCGAATATGCATGAAATTGACAATCTTGATGGTTTGTATTTCAAAACTACCGAAAAGGTTCTTAACCATGAGATATACACGCTTGAGATTGGTGATCCACGATGGAGATAATTAATTTCAGTCAGTATATTTAACCAAAAATTGGCATTAGGCTCTAATTTTTAATGACAATTCAGGGATAAATTATAATACTGCTTTTCTAACTAACATGAATAAAAGGTCTGTCTGGCATTTTAGACAGACCTTTTAAAATGTATAGAAATATCACTATGATTTTAAAAATAAACTGTGAATGCATATATCCAAAAGATGTGCAGTGAATTACAGGCAAAAGCGAGAACTCAGGGCATACATGCTAAACATTTAAAACGCAAAGCCCGCAAAGTTTTTTATCCGCAGAGAACACAAAGATTAGAAATTAAATCTTTGTGTTCTTTGCGGTTTCATTTGCGTATTTGCGGTAAATTTTAATCCGTAAATAATTTTATTGTTATGTCCGGATGGAATTCACCAGATAATTAGCGAAATGTTGCGACACTCTTTTGCCCTGTGGAAAAAGAGATTGACTTAATAAAACTCACTTCTCACAACCCTCAACTCATAACTCTCAACTCATAACT
>JAFGOZ010000313.1 GCA_016926235.1 Bacteroidales bacterium
GTCAATTCCAATGTTTGACATAATCATTGTTTCCCAGTGCATGTCAAAATTTGGTACTTGAACGAATGCAGCACCTGAGCTTGGATTTAAAGAACGGTTAAAAATATACCGGTATGTGTCATTTGTCGGGTCTACAACAGCATAATATCGGTATCTTTCAGGAGCATTTGCGCCGGTTTGGCCGTATCCGAACCTTATTTTCCCAAAATTTATAAGCGTTAATTGATCCATAAAGGATTCTTCAGAAAACTTCCAGCCAACCGAAAAAGAAGGGAAAGTTCCACTGCGATAATTAGGCCCAAAACGGGAAGAATAATCTTGTCGAATATTGAAAGTAAGAAGGTATTTGCTTTTAAAATCCGCATTAATACGTCCAAAGTATGAATAACCGGCATCTTCCCATCCTGTGCCCTCAACTATCTGGGCCGCCAGAGTATCGTTTGTTGAACTTGATAAATAGCGGTTTTCTTCTACCTCAGTCAAATAATTACGCCTTTCCCCCTGGATATTTCCGAATTTTGAATATTCAGATTCATAACCTGCCATTAATCCAAGATTGATAAATTCAATAATTGTAGTATTGTAATTTCCATAAGTTTGCAATTGCCATCCATATTGCTGTGCCATTTCCTTTGAGACCGTATTCCACTGTGTGCCTTGTAGGGGGCTATATTCATAAAAAGGAATAAACTCATCATTATTATTGAAGTTTGTATAGGCATTTATTCTTGAAGTTAAAGTTAGGCCTTTAAATGGTGTGATGTCTATATACGCATTTCCTCCAAGAGAATATTCCTGTTTTGTTCTGTTTAATACATCCTGGGAAACAATCGGATTATACCCACTCGGTGTTAATGACCAATCTCCGTTTTCATCGTATGGGGAAATACTGGGATCCATCCTTAAAATTGGAATTAGCGGGGTATTGTACTCATTTTGAAAATATCCTTCATCGTAGCCAACCCTTTTTGTTTTAGTAAACTGGAGGTTCTCACCCATCTTAATATATTTAGATAAATTGTAAAGAGAGTTCATTCTTACTCCAAATCTCTCATAGTCACTATTATTTATTATACCATTTTGTCTTGTATAATTAGCGCTGAAAAAATGTGTTGAATTTTCACTTCCTCCCTGGATAGATAAATCATACTGGTCCATTAATGAAGTCCTTATCATTTCTTTTTGCCAGTTATAATATTTAAAAGTATCAGGTTGGGTAGTAAAAGGCTGAAAGCCTTTAACAGCATTATAATAGTTACGCATATCAATATATTCTTGTAAATCAAGAAGTTCAATTTCTTTCCAGGGACGTTGCCATCCTTTATAGATATTTAAATTGGTTTGTATCTTTCCGGTTTTCCCTTTTTTTGTAGTTACAAGAATAACGCCGTTTCCGCCTGTTGCCCCATAAATAGCAGCAGAGGAAGCATCTTTAAGGATTTCAACTGATTCAACATCAGAAGGGTTTAAATTCGATAAACTTCCTTTTACCCCATCGACAATAACCAATGGCTCGGAGCCATTCACAGACGAGATTCCTCTGATTTGTATTTGCACCTGGCCCCCCGGCATTCCTGTATTAGATGTAATGCTTACACCCGTTGCCCGGCCTTGTAAAGCCTGGTCAACACTTAATGTTGGCATTTCGACCATTTTTTCCCCGGTTACCGAGGCTACAGAGCCTGTTAAATCGCTTTTCTTTTGAACCCCATAACCAATTACAACAATTTCATCAATTGCTTTGGTTTCCTCTTTAAGGTATATGTCCAGTTCGGTTTTTCCTTCAATTTGAGCTTCAACAGATTGATACCCCATAAATGAAAAGACCAGTACTGCATTTGAAGCCTCAACTTCAATAAAAAATTTGCCATCCATATTGGTAATAGTACCAATATTGGTTCCCTTAATTAATACATTTACCCCGGGTAATGTAGTTTTTGAGTTAGCATCGAATACTGTTCCGGTAATTTTTGTCACTCCCTGAGAATTACTACCATTAACAAGAGATTGACCAGAAAAAACTTTGGAAACAGTAAATAGGAGAATAAAGCTATATAAAGTAGCTTTAAAGGACCAATCCCTGAAATCAAGGAAAGCAGTTTGCCATTTGTTTTTTTTCATAATTGTTAGTTTAGTTTTTATTATTTATAAATAGTTAGTTTTATAATTAAAAATTTTTAGGACTTCTATATATAAAACTATTTTTGTTTTAATCGGGTTATTTTTTATCAATACATAGTAGCTTTAACAGATGTTAATTTAATTTTTTCTGAATAAAATGGCAGGATACCTGTATGCATAACAGACAGGGAACTCGCATTTTGTTCATCCGTGTTTATACTGCCTCGTTCATGAGACCGCTTTTGTTCAGTTGTTTTTAACTTAATACATGCTTGTTTCATATTATAATTTGTTTATAATAAATTAATTTTTAAAATTTTCAAATCTTTTATATCAGAGCTGCTACCGTAATAAATTTCATATTCACCAGGTGTTACATTCATTTTATACTGGGTATGGTCGTAAAACTCAAAAGACGAAGGATTTAGGTTAATGGTAACATGTTGGGTTTTACCTGGTGCAATCTCAATGCGTTTGAAGCCACGGAGTGTTTTTACAGGGCCATCCACATCGCCCACCTTATGGATATAGACCTGGACAATTTCCGTTCCATTAAGTTTTCCTGTATTTTTTACAGGTATGGTCAACTGAATTGATTCATCTTTTTTAATTGTTGTATTGCTTACAATTGCTTTTCCAATTTCAAAATTTGTATAGCTTAATCCATATCCGAATGGGAAAAGGTAATCGTTTGTATAGCGATATGTTCGCCCTTTCATTGAGTAATCTTCGAAATCGCCCAGATTGTCTGAATTTTTGTAAAATGTTACTGGCAATTTTCCAGACGGGTTATAGTCGCCAAATAAAACATCGGCAACAGCCTGCCCGCCCATTTCCCCAGAGTACCATGCCTGAAGGATAGCATCGCAACTTTCGGTTTCGGGAGTGAAGGCAATGGCCGAACCTGAGCAGTTTACATAAATTACTTTTTTACCGGCAGCTTTTAAAGCTTTTAAACAATTGCGCTGCACTGATGGAAGTTCTATGTTGGTGCGGTCACCATTTTTAAAACCGGGGTATGAAACAGGCATCTCTTCACCTTCAAGTTTGCCTGAAAGGCCTCCAATAAACACAACAGTCTCAATGTCTTTGAGTTTATTTACGAGTTCGGTGTATTCAACATCCACTTCTTTTCCAAAATTTATCTCAATATTGGCTTGCCAATTATAGAGTTGTGCATAACGGATTTCGATTTTATAGGTTTTTCCGGCTTCTACCTTCAGTGGTATTCTTGAAGGAAGAGTTCGCCAGTTGTGATATCTTTTTAATGATTCACCATTGACTATTAATTCGAAATAGCCGGTAGCCCCGCCTTTAAACACCAACTCTTCCGATACTTTCGGAGTAAATTCCGCTTCAAACAAGGCAGAAAAACCCTCGAGTTTAACGCCTGAGGCAAATTCATGTTGTCCGGCTGTGGTCATTTTAATGGGATTGATAATTTGAACCGTAGTTACAATATCTCCTTTTAATTCGGGATTGTTCCAATAAGTTGCCTTGAAACCTTGTTTTCCTTCAAACGAGAGCTGGCTGAAATAACTTTCAGTTACCTTGTCCTCAACCAGGTCGCATCCTTTATCATAAAATATATTATTATCATTGATTTTTGATTTGATTCCGTCTAAAATTGTAACGGTTTGAATAGGTGTTCCATTATAATTTCCCCATAACATTACTTTATCATCAGCGTTAGGGCCAATTACGGCAATTTTCTGAATTGATTTAGACAAAGGCAAAATATTATTTTTATTTTGGAGAAGGGTCATTGACTGTTGGGCCATTTCATAAGCAAGTTTTTTATGCCTTTCGCAGTTTATTACAGAAGGCTGAATTTGAGCCCAGGGAACAAGGGCATCGTCATCGAAATCGCCCAGTTCAAAACGGCCAATCAATACACGCATCAGGCTTTTATCAATGTCCTCTTCCTTAATTAAACCTCGTTTTATACCATCGGGCAAGGTTTTGTATGGATAATTATCCCAAATACATTCTATATCGGTGCCAGCCAATACACCTTTCGATGCTGCATGGACAGGTGTTGATGAAACTTTATGTGTATTAAAAAAATCGGTTATGGCTCCGCAATCGGACACTACAATATATTTATATCCCCATTCCTCCCTTAAGATGCGTTGCAGGAGGCGGGTGTTACCGCAGCAAGGTTCATCATCGAGCCTTTGATAGGCGCACATTACCTGTCGCACATCGGCTTCCTGCACCAAAGCTTTAAAAGCAGGCAGATAGGTTTCCTTAAATTCCCGCGGATACACATTGTTAAGATTGAGCTCATGTCTGCTCCATTCGGGGCCTGAGTGTACGGCATAATGTTTTGCACAAGCCAGTAATTTTCGATATTTGGCATCTTCAGGGCCTTGCAGCCCTTTAACCACTTGTATGCCCATACGTGCCATCAGGTAGGGATCTTCGCCGTATGTTTCCTGTCCACGGCCCCAACGTGGGTCGCGAAAAATATTCACATTAGGAGTCCATACTGAAAGGCTCAGAAAACGTTTATTTTCGTTTCCCCTGCTCAGCCATTGATGGTATTTGGCACGTGCCTCATCCGATACTGCATTAAAAATTTCATAAAGCAGCTCATCATTAAAAGAAGCTGCCATACCAATGGGTTGTGGAAAAACAGTTACGCTGTCGTTATTGGCATAGCCATGCAGCGCTTCGCTCCACCAGTTAAATTTTTTTATACCCAGGCGTGGTATTGCATCACTTTGGTCGCACATAAGAGCAACTTTTTCTTCTATTGTAAGTCTTGAAACCAGGTCTTTGGCCCGTTCTTCAAAGCTTAGTTCCGGATTTTGAAAAGGGTATTTTTGAGCAGATATGCTAATAGCTAAGAGCATCGACATTATCAGCGATAAACTTTTCCGGTTGCTTGATTGTATTCTCATAATTTCAGTTTTATTATTTTAAGGATTTAATAATCATTACAAAACCGCCTCTTCGGAGCATTTTCACTTCAACTTCTGACTGATTGTTTATAACCATGTATTGTGTTGCCAGCTCTTTATCGTGTTTACCGTCAGTAATAAGGGTAATTTTATACTTCGTTAAGTCATCCAGAAAGTTGAGTTTTATTATTCTGGTTTTTTCAATATTTTCAGAATTTAATCCACCAATATACCATGCATCATTTTTCTGTCGGGCAATTATTACATCTTTTCCGGGGTAACCATCAAGATATTTAATGTTGTCCCAAGAGGCAGGCAATTCTTTTAAAAGAGACCTGGCTGCATCGGGCAGATTATAATAACCTTCGGGACGGTCGGCCATATGTTGAAATGCCGATTCAAAAACAATACCCAGGGCAAGTTCGTGGCCATATGAGGTGATATGTGGATGTTGAGAGTTTGTGAATGTAACAGGGGTATAATCCATTGAACCAACGACATTCCTGGTAAATGGCAATACTGAGTTATGCTCAGGGGCAGTAGTTGTTAATTCATTCCCGTTATTGTACCATTCGGCACCCCGCACGCCTTCATAGGTCATCAAGTGAGGATAGGTACGCGCCCATCCTCGAGGAACAAGACATCCGTGAAAATAAACCATCATTTCCGATTTTGCAGCATCTTCAAGTATGTCGATGTAGTAGTCAATCATGTATTGTTTTTCGCTAAGGAAAAAGTCAACTTTAATCCCTGCAAACCCTAGGCTTTTTAGCCAGGCAAATTCTTTCATCCTGCTTTCATGAGTTTTTAACCTGTCAAACGGAGTGGCAGTAATCCATTTGAACATTCCGGAATTATACCAAATTAAGGGTTTTACCCCTTTAGAAAGAGCATAATTTGCAGCATCCTCAACATTGCCGCCATTTTCCATGGCATCCCATTCCCAGTCGAATAGAGTGTAAGGCCAGTTCATAGCAGCAGCTAAATCCGTGAAATTACATACAGTTTGAAAGTTTCGGGTTCCATGGTTATCTGACCAATAGTTCCAGGATACGAGCCCTGGTTTAATCCATTCGGTATTGGACAATATCGAAGGTTTTGAAATATCATTAATTAATGTTGATTCAACAATATCAGAAATTTCGCCAATAATAACCACCCGCCAGGGCGACTTCCAGGGAAGGTTTATAGTTGGCAATGCATCGCCTTCGCCTTCATGTGGATAGGGGAGAGTGACCTTGTAGGATAATGGCTTGTAATTACTAAGTTTTGTAGCACAGTAATTTCGATCTACATCGGCTTCGTGCACCAGATACCAGCAATTATTTCCGGTCGATTTAAAAAGCGCAGGGTAGCACCAGTCGCCACTTGTTTTTGAATCATTCATTTTTAAATAAAGCCCCTCATTTGAAAGATCAAATTTTTGCAACCAACGTTCAGTACTGTCAGGAATGTAATAAGCTGTTAATTCTTCATTCATTTTAAATTTTCCATTATTTTCAGGAAATTCATACCGGAAAGCTATCCCATCATTATATGCACGTATTATCAGGTTCATTTTTGCTTTACCTGTATTTTCGAATGATACAATAACTTCATTTGCCGAATTATTACAATATCTGCGTTTACCATGAATGGCAGTATATTTTTCATTTATTATTACCGGTTTGCTGGTTTTAAGACATTTCAGGTTTTTCGAAAAGTCCTGATCATCTCGTACAAGCCCGATATCAATACGTGAAATTACCTCTGTCCGGGTTTCGTTTGTATAATAATTTACCTGGAGATACCAATTTCCTATATCTCCATTTTGTTCGCAAACCAAAACCATATTTATTTTTTTGTCAGGGGAAGTAATTGTTGTTTTTTGCGAAATACCAGTCGATGAAAATATTACAAATATTGCTGCAAAGAAGAACTTCTTAACTAAATATTTATTTATCCTGTTTTTATTCATAAATTATGGTAAAAGGTTTTATAATTTTATTTTAGTTTTTTGTCCAGAAAATGATATTATTTTATCAAATGTTTTGTTGTTATTTATTCCGTCTTCTTTTTTGCTGTTAACCTTTACAATTCTGAAATTCCGGTCAGCATGCATTCCGGGGAAAGAGCCCTTTCGATCACTTATAGTAAGCAATTTATTGGTATCGTCCCAGTTAAATGTAATAATTGAATATATTTCTTTTTCGTAATTATAATTATCGCCTTCGTCTTCGTAGAGGGTGAATTCTCCATTGGCGCCTTCATAAATGCGGATTTCAATGTCTTTATCATATTTTTCACCGGAATATTGTATTATCGGCCCTATAGGAATGATAGAACCTGCTTTTATGAAAAGAGGTATTTTATTCAATGGGGCATCGGCTTTAATGGTTTGTCCGCCTTCCATATAATTGTTTGTCCAGAAGTCGTACCATCCAGCATATACAGGTAAATAAACATCCCTTTGGATTGCCCCTTCTTCTGTTATTGGTGCAACCAAAATAGCTTTACCAAACATAAATTGAAAGGCTTGTTTTACTGCTTCAGCATCACTGTTAAAATCCATCACCATTGGCCGCATCAAGGTTGACCCATTGCTGGTTATCTGCCATGCTTCGGAATAAATATAGGGCAATAACTGGTAGCGCAAATTTAGCATTGCGCGCATGTTATCTTCAACGGTTTGCCCGTATTTCCAGGGTTCTGTTTCGCTCATGTATCCATGCATGCGGAAAATGGGATTAAAAACACTATATTGAAACCAACGTATGAGTAATTCATGGTATTTTTCATCGGTATACTGTGCCAGGCCCGGGCGAAAGAATCCGCCAATGTCGGTAGTCCAGTATGGCATGCCTGTTATTGTATAATTCAGTCCGGCAATAACCTGTCGGCAAAAAGCATTCCAATCGCCACCCACATCGCCTGACCAGTTAATTGCACCGTAACGCTGCTGTCCAAGAAAAGCTGATCGTGTAAGGATACACACCCGTTTTTCATCGGTTGTTTTTCGTTGGCCTTCATATACTGCTTTGCTAACCATGAGGGGATAGGTTAAACGGTAAAAATCGCCCAAACCAATGTAAGTTATTTGTCCTGTCAGCGCATCGTTTTCTGGCTCAACAGCATCCATCCACCATGAATCTACACCATGGTCGAACATGTTTTCTTTTAAAGTTGCCCAGTATTCTTTTCGGGTTTCAGGATTGAAATAATCCAGCCATTTGGTGCCGGTTATAAAACGGTTGTTAGCTTCATATTTTTTTCCGAGTTCTGAGTTTTTATCGGGGTTACTCCAGATAGATATGTTGAAATGTGCATTTAAATCATGAATTTTTTTAATGAAATTTGAAGGATTTGGATAATGAGTTTCATCGAATTGTGGTACGCCCCATCCTTTGCTGCCCCAGTACTGCCAATCCTGCACAATCACATCCATAGGAAGTTTCCTTTTTCGAAATTCTTTTACGGTTTCAACTAAATGAGTAGCCGATGTGTAACGTTCGCGGCATTGCCAGTAACCAAAAGCCCATTTGGGCAACATAGGCGCGTTGCCTGTTAAATTACGGTATGTGCTTATTGCCTCATCGGCTGTACCGATAAAAATGAAATAATCGAGCATTTTTGCATGGGGTGAACGGAAAGTAGAGGAATTGTCTTTTAACTTCCATGAAAGTTTTGGTAAGTTATCCGATTTACAAACCAGTTGTACTTTGTGCTCTCCGGCTTTCAGATTTACCAATACTCCAGCCGTTGGTGGCAGCCACATGTTCGTCTGATCAATTACCGGTTTACCGTCAATAACTACAAAATGCCTGTTGCCCATATTGCCCAGGTCTAAAAAAACTGAGTATTCACCATCTTTGGGCAAAGTGAATTTGCCTGTGTATAGCGATTGATTTTGTGCTACTTTTTGTGTACCGGCTGTAGTAGTTACTTCGGCGAAATTTTCGCTTTCGGCAGGGTATTCCTGCTTAAAAAGCTCTATAAAATTATCGGTTGGATTAAAATCGGTCAACCCATACTGATGCCACAATAAGCTGTATCCTTTGCTTGAATATATAAACGGCAGAGCTATCTGGCTGTTTACCTGTGTCAGTCGCCGGGTAACTCCTTTTATATTATAATGCCCGTCCTGAAACTGGCCTAAGCCAAATAGAGCTTCATCGGCAGGTGAATCGAAGCTCAGTTCAACAAGATAACATGGTTCACCCATAATTGAATCGGGTTTAAACACACGTGAGCAAGCGTTTTCGGTTAAAATTACTTTTCCTATACTATCTAAATAAGTTAGGGTGCAGGTTTTTTTATTAACTATAATTACAAGTTTTTTAAGCGAAATGTGGATGTTTTTTCCAGTTTCGGTAACTTTAAAATCAGGAACGGTGTTTTCGTTAATAAAAACCAATTCGGGAATGTTTATTTTTTCGTCAAGATAAAACTGAATTCTGGCACTGTTATCAGAAAGTGGATATATAGCCAGTATGCCTTTTTTGGTATTAAACACAACCTTATTATCATCTTTAATATAACTTTCAACAGCCTTATGCCGACAACTTAAAAAAAACAGGATTATAAAGAGAAAATTGATATACTTCATTGTAATTCAGTTTTATTTTAATATTTGTAATTACACATTTCTTCTGCCTCATTTAACGAACTAACCGGCACAAGGATGAAGCCATAATTTATACCAATAGTGCTTGGCCTGATAAGGTAAGGCTCATGCGGCCAAGCCCCCCAGCTATCATCCCCCCCAACGCCTATCATGCGGTAGTCTATGTGCAGTTCTACCAAATCGCGGGGTTTGATATCGTTAGCATGGAGCAGGTTTATGTCTTTATTTGGCCCTGCATCCAAATCATCAACCGTATAGTGCAAGGCGTTAAATTCGATCAATTGGTCAGCAACTACCAAAAGACCTTTTCCATCGGCATTTGTAAGCGAAAACCAGCGTACATCTGTGCGGTGGCCGTTTTCCTGCGGGCGGATATAAGGTACATACATATCGGATACGGTAGTTTTATAGCGGCCTACAAAAGTTGAGCTGTTACGATCGGAATAGTTTTCCCAGGGGCCTCGGCCCAGATATTCTATTTGTGAAAAATTTTGTGGTAAATGCATTTTCATACCAAGACGTGGAATAACCGGTATATTTTCGTTTGTTGTAACCAACATATTTTCAACTTTCACAATACCGTTGCCTAATATTGTATATTCCGTTTTCCAGGTTGATTCTAATGAATCGAGTTGATAAATCACCTCAACCCTGACAAAATTTTCAAATTGGCTTGCTTTTATGCTTGCCGCAAGTAGTTGTTGTTCAGAAGCTTTTTTCCATAAACGGGCTACCTTTGGCATCCGCCAACCATAATCGTTATCGGTTGGTGCACGCCAAAATACCGGGCGTGGCCCCATGCCATTAACTAACAATTCATCGCTATTGCATTTATAGGAAATAATTATACCCGTTTTTGAATCAATTACAATTGAAAATCCATTTCCGGAAATATCTATGGTGTTTCCTTCTTTATAGGTAATTTTTCCGGTTTTAGTAATATCAAATTGGGGCTTGGGCTTTTCAAGGGGCAGCTTCAGTTGTTCCGAAGCTATTATCCAGCCGGCTGGAAGAAGGTTTTCGGCGGTATTTGTTTTTGCAA
>JAFGOZ010000033.1 GCA_016926235.1 Bacteroidales bacterium
TACAGCTTGGGATAATGATTGGATAAATAATATAGGATGGTATACTGAGGATGCCTCGGGCAATATAATCCATCCAGCCGGAACAAATTGGCTGGATGTTGCAGATTTGAATTATAATAATGAAAATATGCGTGCAGCAATGATAGATGCAATGAAATACTGGCTACTTGAAGCCAATGTGGATGGTTATCGTTGTGATTATGCCGATGGTGTGCCTTTTGATTTCTGGAAGCAAGCATTAGATACATTAACGGCTATACCCAACAGGCAATTTATATTTTTGGCAGAAGGCAGTCGGAGCAATCATTTCAATGCTGGTTTCGATTTAAATTATAGCTGGGACTTTTATAACAAGCTGAAGAATATTTTTAACGGGGAAATTGCCAGTGGAATATTTACTACGCATAATTCTGAATATAGTAATATTCCGGATGGTAAGCATAAACTACGGTTTACTACCAATCATGATGAGTCGGCTTGGGATAATACACCAATTGTTTTGTTTAACGGAAAAGAAGGAGCATTAGCAGCCTCAGTGGTTACGATTTTTTTGGGTGGAGTGCCTCTGATTTACACTGGTCAGGAGGTTGGAACAGTTGAAAAAGTTCCTTTTTTCTCCAATTCCCTCATTAATTGGAGCGAAAATCCTGACATGTTGCAAACTTATGAAGAACTATTCAGTGTATATTCCCAATCGGAAGTTGCTAGAGGGGGGATTAATTCTAACTATCCAGATACAAATGTAGTTTGTTTTAATAAGAAACTGAATAGTAATGAAATGTTGATTATTGTGAATATACGTGACGATACAGTTGATTATAAACTGCCTGATGATTTACAAAATACTAGTTGGAACAATGCTTTTAATGATAGTATAGTGGCTTTGGATACATCTTTACAATTAATTAATTACCAATTTTTAATTTTGGAGAATTAGAATTTTAGCATACAAAAATCTATTTCTTGTAAATTTTTTAAATATTCGTTTTTTTCTATTTCATTCATATTTAAAAACAGGAGCAGGGAGAGATTTAGCTTTAAAAAAATACCTACCAGTATAAATCTGGCAGGTATAATTTTAAAATGAAATCGACTAATAATTAATTATTAAAAAACTAATAGCCTGGATTTTGTTCAATATTTCCGGTTACATTTCTTTCAATTTCGCTAAACGGGATTGGATATAAGCCATTATGATCAGCAACATTGTAACCCATAGGATTGTACTTGCGCGTTCTTTCAACATATTTGTTCATGCGGGCTAATGTAACATAGCGATAATCTTCGAAATATAACTCTCGCAATTGTTCATCCATTAAATAATCCAAATTGATTTCGGATAATTCTGCAGGAGTAGCATTTGCCCTGGTTCTTAAAGCATTTATGTCAGCTAATGCAAGGTCCAATTGGTTGTTTTTGATATATGCTTCAGCCCTGAGCAGGTAAGTTCCTGCCAAACGATACAAATATTCATCTTTAAACGAACAGTTAGCTATTAATTGATCGGAAGCATTACCAACATATCCAAGGATTTTATTTCCAAGGGAGTCTGTTTTGATCGAACCATCTGTATTCGTTGCATAAACAGCATCCGGCAAATCGTGTAGACGGCTAAATTTCATAATAAAAGGATAAAAATGACGAAGTTCCCATTGTTCATCCAGATGTCCGTCAGCCACCAACCATTCTCCATAACCTGCAGCATCCGGATTACTAATTTTAAAATCACGCACAATTAAATAAGGTGCATTTCTATTATCATTGGTTCCATCGGTGCCCCAAATAGTTTCCAAGAAATGATTTGTGGGATGCGCACACCCAATTCCACGACCTCCCATGTTTTCAGGAAAATCTATAAATGCAGCTACTTCGGCTTGTCCAGCAACTTTATTTTGAACAGTCATACCGCCGTAATAAGGTAAAAAATATCTAGGACCCTGATGCGAAACAATTGATCCGGAGTTTTCGTAATCAAATTGTAAAACCAATATTGATTCAGTATTTCCGGAACCATTTTTTCTGTTTTGGTTTTCATTTTGGAATAAATCCCAGTAAGAGCTTCCAGTTTCAGAGGCACTTGAACCAAATCTTGTGGTCATTAAATTCATACTGGGGTGATTGATGACTGCACTTGAAACCTCAATAGCTTCGGTATAATCTTCCAAAGATATATATACTTCCGTCAGCAGGTGTTGTGCAGCCTGCTTACTAACTTGTCCATCATCCACGCTGTCGATACTGGATAATAATGGTACTGCCCTTTCAAGATCTATACGGCATTGATCATAAACTTCTTGACGTGAAGCCCTGACATAATCGGTCCTTGCATAAGGAGAGGGTTCCAAGGTAAGGGGAACACCCCCATACATATTTGCCAAAAAATTATACCAATATGCCCTGAAAAACAATGCTTCTCCTTCAATTTGAGCTTTGTCTGCAGTTCCCAGACTACTTGATTCAATACGTTGTATTATAAAATTGGCATTGCCAATTGCCAAATAGCCCCTGTTCCAATATGTACTTACCACATAAAAGGTAGGGACCAGCCAGGTTTCGGCATTGTTAAATTTAAGATCAGGATAATCGGTGCCGCTATAAGAAAGATCTGCATATAACAAGAACAAATTATGGTCACCTATTTCCCAATATGCCCTTCGTAAGTTGTCATATTCATAATTTAGCGCCTGCCTAAATTGAGGTTCTGTATTTAATGAATTTTCAACAGCATAAAAATCCAAGGGTTCTTCTGTTAACCATTCTTTTTCATTACAAGACCAAACGCTATACAAGAGCGTTAATAATATTATAATTCTGATTTTTTTCATACTTAAATATTTATAAATTAATTATGTATAAAACATCCACTTCAATTTCATTATATAAGTATAATTCAAATTTCATGGAAGCTACATTGGTGTATAATTTAGAATTCAAAATTTATTCCGGCTGAATAGCTCTTCATCGTTGGGTATCCATTATATTCATTAGTTTTATCAGTTGATTTTTTAAGATTATAGGTTAAACCCTGATTAGCTTCTGGATCCCAGCCATCCCATTTTGTAATAGTAAACAGGTTTGTACCTGTTATATATACTTTTGCTTTACTGATTTTTACTTTGCTCAACAGCCTTGATGAAAAACTATAACTAAGGGATAGTTCCTGTAAGCGGATGAAACTGCGTGAGACGTATGGAGAAAACCCGGGTCCGGTAACGTTATTATACTCACCAAGCTGGCGATATTTGGCATCAGGATTTTCAGGAGTCCAATAATCGAACTTAAACCAACTCCAATTTTGCAAATGATCAGGAATAAGCAAATCACCAGCAGGTTGGCCTAAATAGTGATCTTTTCCACCCTGTATGGCATTTATAAATATACTCAATTCAAAACCTTTATATCTGATAGTATTTTGGATTGAAAAGCGAAATAATGGATCCCGATAACCAAGGATCACTCTGTCTGAATCGGCAGAAAATTTTCCATCCTTATTAATATCCTCAATTTTATATACACCATAGGTAAATCCTTTTGGAATGGTATCGGCATTGTAATCTGCAACCTGCCACATTCCAATTATATGATAATCGTAAATAGGGTTAAGTGATTTTCCTATAAAAATGGGGTATGGGCTGGCGGAAAGAAGATCGTCTTCCTTCCCATCCATGTCGGCATCAAGACCGATTACGGTAATAACCTTGTTTTGGTTGATAGAGAAATTAGCAGTTATTAACCATTCGAAATCATGAGTTCTTGTAGGAACACCTGTAATACTTGCTTCGTGCCCGATATTTTGCAGTTTTCCAATATTGGTTGCTATACTCGTATTATAAGTTCCATTAATTTGTGGCGTGCTGACATCATATAACAGATCTTTGGTTTTAGAAATATAGAATTCGTAATTGCCAAATACTCTTCCTTTCAATACAGAAAAATCTACACCAAAGTTTGTAGATGTAGTTGTCTCCCATTTAAGGCTTGGGTTAGCCATTGTTGCAATAGCCTGGGTAAGTTGGCCTGTAGCGCCGTCACCATAAAGATAACCTCCGACAATAGTACTTGCTGCATCTTCATATGTAGATATTCTGGCCAATGATGAATACCTTTCGGCAGTTCTGTTGCCACCTTGTCCATACGATACACGTAATTTGAGGTTATCAACAAATGAGAGGTTATTTTTAAGAAAATCTTCTTCACTTAACCTCCATCCAAGACCTAACGAGGGAAATACTCCGAATTTATTTTTTTCTGTAAAACCCGAAAACCCGTCACGACGAACAGTCCCGGTAAACATATAGCGCTCCTTAAATGAATACACCAACCTCGCCATGCTATACAGGCTGGTTTCTTTCCATGCACCTGATAATGCCTTTTGCAAATCGGCCTGACCAACATCTAATTTGTTATAAATAAGAGTCATGTTGGTATAATTTCGGGCTGTTGAAGTTGTGGTTTCGTACTCACGCTTTTCTGTACCGTAAACCAAAGTCGCATTGACTGAGTGTTTACCAAATTCCCTTTTAAAAGTAACTATATTGTCAAATGTAGAGGAAGAAGTATTGGAAATCTTTTTGCTTCCACTTCCCTGATTATTCTCAAAATAAGGGTCAAAAGTATAATTCTTGTAATTTTCGATATATCGTGAATAATTTACACGGTAACTTAACCCTTTTATCCACGGAATTGAAATTTCTGAATAGAAGGTACCTGATAAAACATTTCGTATATCTACATTGGGGTTATCTATACTTAGTAAAGGATTTAATCCTCCCAAATAGATTCTTTCTTTCAATGAGCCGTCAGCATTATATGGAGTTACCTGTGCAGGAATCTGGCATAAGTTACTAAAATTTGTATTGGAACCTGAGTAATCGCTGATATTATAATATGATTGAGTACCTAGTTTCAGCCAATCAGTAATTTTTGTATCTAAATTAATACGAAAACTATATCTTTTATAATTGTCGTTCTCAACAAGGTTTTTTTGATCAGTATATCCAAAAGACGTAAAATAACTTGCTAATTCATTATTACCTCTTATACTGACATTATGATTTTGTATATACGGATGAGGGTTTGACAGAAGGTCATACCAATCGGTATTTGTACCAGCATAATATCCTTCAGTTACAACAATATCTTTAAATTTTGTTGTAACATCAAAATCCGGGTCTTCCTGAAGCAAATCCTCACCCATGCGGCTCTCTCTGATAAAAACATCTTTCATTTGTTGAACAAAACCTTCATCGTCCAAACGTTGCATTTTATTACTTATAAGTCTCTGAGTTGCATATTGACAGCTATACTCAATAATTGGCTTAGAAAGTTTTGTTGCGGTCTTAGTGGTAATTAAAATTACTCCGTTAGCGCTCTGGGAACCATAAATGGCAGCGCTGCTGGCATCTTTTAACACGTCTATAGATCCAATATCATTGGGATTAATATCTGTTAAACTTCCCCTGTAAATAATCCCATCTAAAACGATCAACGGACCTATGGCTCCGGCAGTATTGGTAATAGATTTTGGTCCACGGATTTGTATAGTCGGATCTTCACCGGCTGTGGTTGCAACACCGATATTCAAGCCAGGTACTACTCCTTTAATAGATTGTAAAACATTTACGTTTGGCGAATTCTCCAGGGTAGTCAGATCAGCTCTTATAACAGCCCCTGTCAAATCGCTCTTTCTTGCTGTTCCGTAACCAATTACAACCACCTCTTCAAGCCCAACAATATCTTGCTCCATTGTGGCATTTATTATAGTTTGATTTCCGACAACAATTTCCTGCGTTAGCATTCCGACAAATGAAAATATCAGAATTGCATTTTCAGGAATGTCGGAAAGGGAATAGTTTCCATCAGTGTCGGTAATAGTTCCCTTGTTAGTGCCTTTTATAATAATCGACACCCCGGGAATTGGTTGTCCGTCACTATCAATTACTTTGCCGGACACGGATTGTTGTTGCATAACAGTATGTATTTCATAAGTATCAGTTATCTTGTCAGATACAGACTGTTGTTCCATAATAGCAGGTATTTCATCATTAATTAATTCAGAAGTAGTTAAAACAATAATCCTGTCTTTTATAATATAATTAATGTCAGTTCCGGCAAATAATGAGTTCAATACCTGTTCAATCTTTTGATTCTTAAAATTGACCGAAATTTCCCTGTTTACATCTATCAGCTTACTGCTGTACATGAAATAAAATTCGCTTTGGTTTTCAATTTCAGACAATACTTCTTTTAGGGTACGTTTTTCCATTTTAAGGTTCAGCACTTTGGTCTGAGAGTAATTATTATTCGCCAAAATGCATGTCATGGAAA
>JAFGOZ010000034.1 GCA_016926235.1 Bacteroidales bacterium
AACTGTAAGAAGCACAAATAAACAAAACGAAAAATGAAATGACCACATTTTGTTGTGTTATTTTGCAAGAGTGGAATTGGAGACGAATAAAAATGATGATGTTTAATTCATTGCTATCCCGAAGGGATTTAGTTTAGCAAGCGGTAGAAAAAATTGCCAAGATGGTAGGTTATACAAAGGTTGTAGCCCGCTTTAATCCGGATGTACATCGGGATGTCTCTTTACAGGAAATTGTCCGCAAACGCCAACTTTTAATACCGCCAAACGTTTTATGTCATAAAATCGGAGATCATTTTGAAAAGAATAATAGAAACGGAAAGACTCTTTCTAAGAGAGCTAGTTATAAGTGATAAAGAAGAGTTAGCAAAAATATTGAGCGATTCTGAGTCCATGAAATTTTATCCTGCTCCATTTAGCGATAAAAAAATTGAGGATTGGATTAAATGGAATATTGATAATTACAAAAAATACAAACATGGACTCTGGGCTGTCATTCTAAAAGAAGGAAATGTTTTTCTTGGCGATTGCGGAATTACCATTCAAGACATTGAAGGTGAAAGATTACCCGAGCTTGGTTACCATATCAAGAAAGAATATTGCAATAAAGGATATGCCACAGAAGCAGCAAAGGCGTGTATGGAATATGCATTTCGGACTTTTGATTATCCAGCCCTTTATACTTATACAAAACATGATAATAAACCTTCATTTAAGGTCGCTGAAAAAAACGGAATGAAGTTTGTGAAATATTTTGAAAAAGATTTAATGGGAGAAATAGTTAGAGAGATACTTTATTGCAAACACCGATAAAACGACACATAACAGCGAGTAACCGGCTACGCTGCGTTCCGCCCAAATTGGCTCCTTCTGGTCGTCAACTCCGGGTACTCGCCAAACGTTATAGGGCATTTTAAAAAACACGACGAGAATATTATAAATGAATTAACTAGAACTGAAACATAGAATTAAAAATGCAATTGTTTTACTGACAGATTCAACAGATAAATTGTCGAATTTTGACATACGATTTATTAACTATTTCTGAATTAGACCTTAAAAGTCTTATCCTAATGATTCCATTGATTGGTCGGCTTCTGATAGATAATAAAAGTCACATACAGTAGATTAGTTTGTTGTGAATTGCTTTGACTTCGTTGATCTTCGATTCAAAATGTATCTTTACAGTGGCTTTAAACAACGATATAAGAATTGTTGCCAATCACATTATCGTTGTGAAAACATTTAAAGTGGGGCAAAGCAATTTGTCTCGCTTTTTTTTATTTTGGTTGCTCATTAAGTTCAATGTTTGTGAGATAAGGCCGAAAGAAAATTATTAAGAGGCTGGTAACTACTCGGGTAATTCAAAAAATCCTAATAAACTGAATAATAGTAAGATGAAACGAGCTATGAGCAAGCCTTTAGCTTCGCTTCCCGATTCCGGGATTGAAAAATCTTCGATTCTCACACAGGGAAATAGCCACCCGACTGAAGGCTATGTGGCAATAAACAATCAAAATATAAACACATAAAAATTAACGGCAAACAGCGCAGAGGAAACCGCAAATAACAAGAGTGTTACTTACCTCAACCCATCTCCCTCCACAATAAAGGTATCGCCAATGCGGTTTTGGGCTAAATTTATCATGGCTTGGGCCAGTTGTTGTGCTTCAATGGGGCGGTATTTGGCCAGCTTGCCTTTGAGCATAAATCCCAGAGGTTTCATAAACCATTCGCCCATTTTTTCGGCCAGTCTCAAATCCTTGCGTTGGCCCATCAGGAGCGACGGCCGTACAATGGAGAGGTTTTGGAGATGGCAGTTCTTAAGCACTTGCTCCATTTGGCCTTTGGTACGCAGGTAAAAGTTACGCGATCGGGGGTTGGCTCCCAGGGAGCTGACCACCACAAAGTGGTTGCACCCTATCAGTGCGGCCCATCGTGCCAGATTCACCACAGCATCGAAGTCAACATCGCGGAATTTTTCTTTTGTCCCCGCTTTTTTTATTGTTGTACCCAAAGCGCAAAACACCTCCTGGATGCCGCTTCCCGGGAGAGAATCAAAGTCGTAGAAGTCGCAGTGGTGGAAAATAATTTTGGGATCGTTTATATCGGGAGCCCGTCGGCCGGCCAGGTGTATTTTGGAGTATCCGGGATTGTTCAGGAGTTGTTGTAACAGGTGTGAGCCAACCAATCCGGTGGCTCCTGCAATCAGCGCTTGTTTGGTGTTAGGTGTTATCATAACTGAATATTGTTTATACAGACGTAGAGTAAAAATAGTTAATAAAAAGGACCAATAGGATATTTGATGGGTTAAATAATAATCTCAATTAAGTATTCCTTTCCTGAAAAAAGCGGAATTATTTTTTTGTAATATCACGAAAAACGAAATAGTCTTGGAGTATGACAAATAAAGATTATCCCTCATGTAACCCTAACTACTAAGGGAACCCAAAAACACACAACTAAAAAACGCTAATTAGTCCTCATTAGCAACATAATCGCCTTGACTGGCGGCAATAATCATCCTCAGTTCACCAAATGAGGCCATGTTACCCACCAGTTTTTTGGCGTAAGTGAGCGAGGAAATTTTGGCACCCTGCAGTCGCTCAGTAACCAGCCTGATTTTTTCTTTACTCATAACTTTTGATACCTCTAATTCGCCTTTACTAATGGCTTGGGCAAGATGTCCTTCAATGGTTGTGAGAGCCATGGAGCGTTTATGGGCGGCTTGCTCGGGCGAAAGGCCCATCTTTATGAGGTTAAGTGTTGCTTGCCAGGATGGGGTTTTGGGTGGTTTTTCTTTTTGGGGTTCCTGAGTAAAATCAAGGACCGGAGTGTCCCAGTTATTATCGATACGGTAATCTTGTATAAGCTGCAGCAATTCTTTTCCAAACTGGTCGGTTTTTCGTTTCCCGAAGCCCTTTATTTTCAGCAATTCTTTGAGCGAAGGTGGCATTATATCAGATAATTCCACCAAAGCCTTGGTTGGAACAATCATGTAATGCGGCAAGTTGAGTTCGTCGGCTTTGTTATTGCGCCACTGTCGCAGTTGTTTGTACAGTTCGGGGTTGGTTGAATTGATAAAAGGCTGATTTTCTTTTAATAATTTTGGCTTTTTAACTTCTTTTTCAATGGTGCTTACCGATTTGGTTGACAGATATATGCTTATTGTAAAGCCTGAGGAACAAGCTTTAAGGCAATCGTGGTGGGTGGTGTAGCTTTGGTATATACGCTCCAGATTTTCGGTAATGGTTTTGCGTATTGCTTTATTATCGGTTTCAAGGTCCACCTCCATGGTGATGGGCTTTATTAGTTCATCAAATTTCTCAAGAAAATAAGCACACCCTTTTTTTATGCGTTCCTGAAGAAGTTCGTGCGAAGCAACAGGTATTTTTTGATTATAAAGTTGTTGTAACTGCGTCATAAACTTGCCCGCAACATCGGTAACAGTTGATGAAAAATCAGGAATAAGCGCATTGAGCTTATTGGCGAATGAGCCAACCAGGGCATTCAGGTTATTGTTTATCTCCTTTTGTAGGTTCGCCAGTTGGTTGTGAAGGCGCTTAAAATTAAACAGTTCGGTTATCAGTTCCTGCTCATACTCAATTTGGAACTCACGGATTCTTTCGATTGTTGGGGTGTTGCTGCCGGCATGTTCAATAAAGCTGTTAACCGATTGGCTACTAATAATACTCCTTTCGTCAATGGGCGACGATAACACCAAACCTTCCAGCGTGCGACAACGACTAAGAGCCACGTAAACCTGTCCGTGGGCAAAAGCTGCGTTGGCATCAATAATGGCTTTTTCAAAAGTTAACCCCTGGCTTTTATGAATGGTTATGGCCCATGCTAACTTTAGTGGATGTTGTGTGAAAGTACCGGTAATGGATTCTTCAATTTCGTTTGTAACGGAGTTAAGTGTGAACTTAAAGTTTTGCCACTCAGCCGGACCAACAGCAATTGAGTTGTCTTCACCATCGCAACGTACTAAAACTGTATTACCCGATATGGATTCAACAACCCCAATTTTACCATTGTAAAAAAGTTTTTCACGCGAATTGTCGTTTTTGATAAACATCACCTGGGCTCCTTTTTTTAATACAAGATTGGTGTCGTTAGGGTAGGCATATTCAGGAAATTCATCTTCAATTATAGCTTTAAAAGTTATTGGTATGGAGGGTATGGCCTGCAGTTTTTGCTCATTAATATATTGTGCCTGCCGGTTGTGCGATGTAAGAGTTATGTATCCGGGAGCCTGTTTAAAAGCCGTGTTACAGCGGTTGTTTAACATCTGCATACCTTCCATGGTGAGTCGGTTTTCACGTATTTGGTTCAGCAGATCAATGAAATATTTATCTTTTTGCCTGAAAATAATTGTCAGCTCA
>JAFGOZ010000314.1 GCA_016926235.1 Bacteroidales bacterium
GCACAAATATACTCTATATTATCAACGCTTTTTGTTTAGGTTGGTAGAGATGGTGTCGAAATTTTTTTCGATTACGGGTGAAATATTTATCAATATTCAACAAATTTAATGTAGTTTTATTCAATTAGTATTCCACAAGTTTATTCTGAATAGCATAATATGCGGGTTTGGGTTTAAAATTTTCATCAAACATTGAAGGAGAATATTCGCTCCTATAAGTATATGCATCTGTTAAATGCCATGTATTCCACCCTACAATTCCATATGCTGATTTTTCTAATAATACTGCAAATATTTTAGAATAGGTCTCTGCCTGCAAAATAAGTTCGTCGTCAGTCACTTTATTCTTAATAAAAGAACTGGCTTCTGTAATATGAAATTCCATATTGTTTTGATGCGTCCAATCAATCAAATCACATAATAAATTAAGATTTTCTTCTGTAGCCCATCCATTGTCCACATGGGCTTGCCATCCAATAGCATCAATTCGTATTCCTTCTGATTTTAATGTTAACACGGTTTCTTTAATTAAATTCCATGATTCTATTTTACTTGGTTCTTCATGATGATTATAAAGTTGTTTTATATTGGGAGCATATAGGTTGGTAATCTCAAATGCTTTTTTTATATAAATTGGTGTTTTATGTTTATCATTTTGGCATCCAATCTTTGTCCACGGATTCTCCCAGTCTGCCACTCCCGTTTTAGCTTTAAACCATTCTCCATTTTTTACTGTTTCATTCACAACATCCATATATTTCACATGCTCATACTTGCTATAATTATTGCATATGGTTATTAGGAAGTCATTCATATTATTTTCAAGTTCTCGACTAGTCCTGCTATCTTCTTTTGTCCAGTCAGAAACTTGTGGGCCAATAGGGCAATGCATTCTAATTATTTGATTGTTTTCTTGAGCATGAACAATCCATTTATTCGCTTCATAAAAATTCCAATCAACATTATTAGGATGAATAATTCTTTGTTTAAAATCATTTTCGGGCGTAACATAGTTAAATTCATTATCGACAATATCACCACAAGCATAATCGAAAGCCCATAAGCCACAGCTTACACCAACTATCATTCTTTTATCAGGAAATTTCTCATCCATTATATCACGCAACCGTCTGCCAGTTGGCTCTGAATATACAATACTTTCAACTTCATCTTTTTTACAAGATTGAGTTGAAAAAAAACAAATAACAAATAAACAATAAATTAATTTCATACGATAATTGTTTGTTTATTAGGACTGTATGGTCCCGACAACAATCGGGATCGCATGAATTTAATCATCCTCTTGGATGTGATCGTTTTACATGCTCGTTTCATCTAAAAATTATTTTATTTTTAAAGGTCAGATAGCCTGCCCCACCAAGGAGGGGGATGCCAATAGTTAATAATAATCGTTGTTGGTGCTTAATAAGCAGGGCATGTCATCGACAGTGTTTTATATTACGATTTAGTTCCTACACCTTTCATACAACAGAAAATTGGCAGAGTAGGCCGAGAGAACTTTCCCTCCCCCAAAAGCTTTCAGTGCTCACAAAACCGTACTTGAACTTCTCTGCTCTAATCTATTTTCATTAGTTTAAATTCATTAACAAATTTATTTATTTGTTCTTCTGATGGAAGTTTGCCAACCCCAACAAACATCGCGATATAAATTCTATTCCCTCTCAATAATACTTTCCCCTTACCAAAACCATTTTGAACAATACTTCCAATTTCAAAATAAATACCATTGATATCTTTGCCGCTAAAAGGCTCTTTTTTAATTATATCAAAGCTGTCAATGCTTTTAGCCATACTTAAAACCATTTGCTCGAATAAATTATTTTTATCCTCCCAGTTTTCTAAAACATTTAAAGGATAATCCAGATAAGCTACAGTAAATAATGAATTTGGAACAACAATTTTACGAAATAGATAGCTGTTAAATTTAACTTCTCCTAAAACATTCTCTTGTACTGTAATTTCTGGTTTGCTCGGAAAAGTTGCAATAAAACCACCTTCTTTTGATGCATATGCGCCTGTTGTTGTTAAATACAAGTCTGGTTTGTTGTTATTACATGAAAACAATGTAACTGTAATTAATGCTAATATTAAAAAAATTCTGTTCATAGATTCAAGATTTAATTATTAATATTTTATACAGTAGTTAAATTTCTTAAAAGTAATTCGTAAATAAAAGAATAAACACAACGGCTACATGATCGAGTAGGCCGAGGCAACTTCCCCCTACCCCGAAAGCTTTTGGAGCTCACAGAACCGTGCTTTAACCTCTTAGCTCACTTAGCTCTTGGTAAACAAATCTATACTTTATATTACAAGAAACCTATCCTCTAATGATAATAAAGTGTTGGGTGTTGTTTTTTTACTCTCTTTAACTAAGTACATGGCAAGCTAATGCTCGTTTTGTAACGCTTATACCTTTTACGTACCTACATGAAAAGCCTTTTATACAATCATTGAAAAACGTAATTCATTGCACTGAGCTGAACCGAACAGAATTATTCCTCCATCTTTATTACAGCATGGTTTGCCCCGCCACGGAGGGAGATGCCCATAGTTAATAATCATCGTTGTTGGTGCTTATTTAGCATGGGCATTTCATTTTCTCTCAATATTAAATCTCAAAACAGTCTTTAGTTTGTCAGGAGAAACCTTCCTTGCGTCACTAAGATATATTTCCCTGTGGGCTTTTGATTTTCGCTTATAATTCTCTTGTTCTGCATAATTCTCCATGATTTTGAAACTTTCTGGTTCACTGTCATAACTACCTAAGTGCAACATTTGAATACTATCACCTTCGATAATTTCTTCAAATCTGATGTGCTCAAGTAAATCATGTGGTTTTTTCTTTTTAGTATGTTCAATTATTTGCAAGGCAAAATCTTTGTCTACAAAATCAGGTTGACGTATCATTAATTTAAAAACTAAATCGTTCTTATTTATTGACCCATTAAATGATTTCTTTGCATCTTCACTTAAATCCCAAACTCCTTCAAGTGGGTAAACTGTATAATCAAAATACCCATTTGGCTCCATTCCTTTTTTGGGGCTCATCTTAACCCCATAAGACACTGAATATAAAACACCTATATATTCAGCAAAAAAATCATCATTAGGATTCCCATTCCCTTCAATTGTAAAAAAATTGGATATTTCGGACTAAGCTGACCCCCCATTTCGGGGCCTGATAACGGTCATTTTCCATTAATTTTTTCCTGACATTTCGGCGGA
>JAFGOZ010000315.1 GCA_016926235.1 Bacteroidales bacterium
CTTTATTTTGGAAAGAAAAACGAGTTTTTCATTTTTCTTCCATGGTGTTTTTTCTAATTCTTGAATATTTAGATGTTTCATATTGGATAATAATTAAAATCGGGAAGAAGAAATGATCTGGTTTTGCACACTTTACCCTACGGGACTGTCCCGTTAGGGACAAAATATTGGTAGCACAAAAATGACCTGGGGGCATTAAAGTCCCGTAGGGACGGCATATAAATAAAGGCATTTCATAATTTCATAAAATATTAAATCGGACAGCATTGATTTTATTTATAACAAAAAATCCATTTATCCATTTATCCATTTATCCATTTATCCATTTATCCATTTATCCATTTATCCATGGATAATTTTCAAAATTCAATGAAAAAACACTGATAATTAACTCCGACAAACTTAAATGCCCCGACCCTTAAAAATTACCAATAAGGTATAGTACAATATTTTTATATCAATATAAATTGAACGGTTTTGAATATATAATAAATCGTACCTTAACCTTTTTATCATTTGATCCACATTTTCAGCATATCCATATTTTACCTGGCCCCATGAAGTAATGCCTGGTTTTACCTTGTGCAGTAATTTATATTGAGGTGATTTTTTAACAATCTGATCAATATAATATTGCCTTTCAGGCCTTGGCCCCACTAAAGACATATCGCCTCTTAAAACATTATAAAAATTAGGTATTTCATCCATCCTGTATTTTCTCATAAATCTTCCGATCGGTGTTGTACGTTCATCATTCTTCTTGGTAAGTTCAGGGCCATTTCTTTCAGCATCTATATACATTGACCGAAATTTAATTATTTTAAAAGCTTTGCCATATCGTCCTATTCGTTGATGACTATAAAAAACCGGGCCTTTGGATGTAAACTTAATGAGTAATGCCAATATTAAACCTAACGGCAAAAACAGGATTAGCGCGACTAGAGATCCCATAATATCAATAAATTGCTTAAGGTTCTCCTGCCAAACAGGCATTACATCTGTTGAAACCTGCACCAAAGGAGTATTAAAGAGAGTAGTAATTTTTACTCTTCCCGTAAGAATATCGTACATACTGGGAATTACATTGATTATAACATCATACTGCTCAAGCATGTTTATTAAATCAGGTAATTGTTTCTTCTCTGACTCCTCAATAGCAATAATTATTTCCTCAATCTGATATTTCTTTAAAACTCCCTCAACCTCTTCTATTCCTCCAAGATCATAAATATATTTCGAAAGTGGAGGATTTTCTTTCTTTTTAAGATGAATAAATCCTACAATATTATTACCTACAGTTCCCTTCGATTCGCTCAATTCCTGGTAAATTTCAACAGAATCATTTCCACTGCCAATGATCAATGTATTGAATTGAAGCTTTCCTGTTCTGATTCTCTTTTTTAATACTGCTGTAATGATTAGCCGTGGAATTAAAGTAAGAATGTAATGCAAAATAAATATTACCAAAAATGACAGGTAATACTTTTTATATGAAGCCATAACATCATCAAGGATGACAGCAAAGAATATAATTACAACGCCGAAGAGAGTAACCAGAAAAGTTTGCCCGATTACTTTCGCATAGGTCTTTCGACATAACATTTTATAATGGCCCCCGGAATGATAGATAATTATCCAAAATACAGGTAATATCAAAACACCAAGAAAAAACTTTGTGTCCAATAAGATGTCAATCTTATACCCAAAATAGGCCGATTCAAGATAAAACTTCCTGAATAGGTAAAACAAAGCCCATGCGCACGAAGCGGTAAGAAAGTCGGAGATTATATGCACATATCGAATACTACCCTTCTTCAATCTATTTCAGGTTTATTTTAATAACAGAAATTTCAATACAAAATTATATAGAAATTACAAAAAGACGATCTTTAATTAAAATATCCTACATTAAAACTGGTAATACCAACCAGCTCTTCCCTGACATCATGAGTGTGAGAAAGTCTGTACAGTACATCGTGAGCTATTTTTAAAGCCTCAAAGCGTTCCTCCAGGGTTAAAAGAGATGTTGCATGCGTAACTATGGAATGATAAAAATTCAATAATTCTTCCCTTACAGAATTAGTAGATTTAATATCAGGCTTTTGTATAATCAATTCATCATTATTAAAATTAAAAAGATTAATCTTCTCATAATCATTTTTAAGCCTGATTATCGCATTTTCATATCTCAAAAAGTCAATATAAATATGCTTCCCCGATTGAAAAATATTCGCTTTGAGTTCATTTACCGGAGAAATACCATTGGTAGTAAGATCTGCAACTGCGTCATTATCAAACTCCATGCGTACATTTACCACATCCTGCCGATCGTTCATAACCTTTACCGCTTTGGCTTTAATGCGTTTTACCTTTGATTTGAAAATGCTAAGAATAATATCTATATCATGGATCATTGATCCTAATACAATATGAACATCCTTATTCATCAACGAAAACATGTTTTTCCTCACAATCTGTATATATTGCGGATTTTTAATACAACCCTTTACTGATAAATATGCAGGATTGTATCTGTTTGACTGTGCAACCTGAACCGTTACATCTGCTTCTTCGGCAATCTTAATAATATAATCTGCTTCTTCGATGCTGTTAGTTATTGGATTTTCAATGTATACATGTTTGGATCTTTTTAACGCATCAACAATAAACTCATGATTTGACTTTGAAATACTTGTGATATCAATTGCATCAACACTATGCAATAAATCCTCAGGAGATGAAAATGATTGTACTTGATGTAATTCCTTTATTTCATTTACCCTCTCTAATTTATCTGAATAAATTCCAACAAGCTGAAACCCATCAATACTTTTTATTGTCTCAATATGAGATAATGCAGTAGAATCCGAGCCAATTATTCCTATCTTTATCATTTTGAAAGGATTTTGTACAAACATAACCTATTTTATATTACAGGATTTTTTTTTGATTTCAACTTTTCAACATACTTATTAATAACTTAATTTATATTTTTGCATAGCAACCAAGAATAAAGGATGGAATTAATTGATACATATCAGCACAAGGGATTGAGACAGAAGCTAGTAGACGAGATACAAAGAAAAGGGATTAAAGATGAAAGAATACTGGATGCAATTAATAAAGTTCCCCGTCATTTATTTATGGAAAGCAGCTTTATTAATTTTTCATACAAAGACCAGGCTTTCCCCATTGGATCAGGCCAAACTATTTCGCAACCATATACTGTTGCTTTTCAAACTGAGCTGCTTGAAGTCCAAAAGCATGACAAAATACTTGAAATTGGAACAGGTTCGGGATACCAGACAGCTATATTATTAGAACTCGGAGCTAATGTATATACTATTGAGAGACAAAAAGACCTTTACAATAAAGTTAAAACCTTTCTACCACAAATGGGATATCATCCGCGCTTTTTTTATGGTGACGGATATGAAGGACAGCCATCCTATGCTCCCTACGATAAGATACTTATAACAGCCGGGGCGCCTGATATACCATCAAAATTAATAGAGCAATTAAGAATTGGAGGGAAAATGGTCGTTCCCCTGGGTGACAGGTCCGGCCAGGTAATGAGCGTGATTGAAAAAATTTCCGAAGGTGAATACAAACGAACAGAAAAAGGATATTTTGTTTTTGTACCTTTATTAAAAGGAAAATCTTAATCTATTTGAATATGATTGAAATTAACTCATTTATATTTAACTCATTCGAGGTCAATACATTTGTATTGCACGACGAAACGAGAGAATGTGTAATTATCGATGCCGGCTGTTATACCCCTCAGGAAGAAAAAGAAATAATGGGTCATATTGAATCAAATAATCTTACACCTGTCGCCTTATTAAATACCCACTGTCATGTTGATCATATTCCCGGAAATTTCTTCCTGTCAGAAAAATATAAACTCTCACCACGATCACATATTCTTGAAAACGATTTATTATTTGGAGTAGTTGATTATGCCGATATTTTCGGATTGAAAATAAAAAAGCCTCCTGTTGTAAAATCCTATTTAGCCGAAAATGAAACTATTACATTTGGGAAAAGCAATTTAACCACTATTTTTGTCCCTGGCCATTCACCTGGTAGTATCGCCTTTTACAATTATCAACAGAAATTTCTTATTGCCGGTGATGTGCTGTTTAGAGGTAGCATTGGCAGGACAGACCTGCCCGGCGGGAGCTATAACACCCTCATAAGCAGCATCAAACAAAAGCTCTTCGTATTAGATGATGACGTAATAGTATACCCGGGGCATGGACCTATCACTACAATCGGAGAAGAAAAAAAACATAATCCATTTTTACAATAAAAATTTCTTTAAATCAATCATATTTATGCATAACAACTTTATTAAGAGACATATTGGCCCAACTGATGCAGAACAACAAAGCATGTTAAAGGCTATAGGATTCCAGAATCTGGATGACTTGATAGACAAAACATTCCCTGCCGATATTCGATTAAAAAGCCCTTTAAGGCTTCCGAAGCCAATGAATGAGTTTGAATACATCAATCACCTGAAAGAAATAGCAGCGAAAAATAAAATCCATAAATCCTATATAGGAATGGGCTATTATGAAACCATTATGCCTGCTGTTATACAAAGAAATATCCTTGAAAATCCGGGATGGTATACATCCTATACACCCTATCAGGCTGAAATATCACAAGGAAGACTTGAGGCATTACTTAACTTTCAAACGGTGATAATGGAACTCACAGGTATGGAAGTTGCCAATGCATCGCTTCTGGATGAAGCTACTGCGGCAGCAGAGGCCATGCAGATGATGTATAATTCAAGATCAAAAGAAGTAAAACAAAGAGAAGCAAACCGGTTAATCATTGATAAAAACCTTTTCCCCCAAACCATTTCTGTTATTGAAACACGAGCCAATCCATTAGGAATCGAGGTAGTTGTTCAGGATATCAATGAATTGGTAATAAATGATAGAATATTTGGTATTGTTCTCCAGTATCCAAACCAGCTTGGAGAGGTTTATGATTATTCAAAATTCGTAAAGAGTGCTCACGAAAAAGAAATTTTAGTAGCAGTGGTTGCTGACATTATGGGTCTTGTATTATTGCAACCACCGGGAACATGGGGGGCTGACGTTGTTGTTGGATCAACCCAACGATTTGGCATTCCCATGGGATATGGTGGTCCGCATGCAGCATATTTTGCAACCTGTGATAAGTTTAAACGAAGTATGCCGGGTAGAATCATAGGTGTGTCAGTTGACAGGTACGGAAAAAGGGCATTACGTATGGCGCTGCAAACAAGGGAACAACATATCAAAAGAGAAAAAGCTACCTCAAATATATGTACTTCACAAGCTCTGCTGGCAAATATGGCCGGGATGTATGCCTTATATCATGGCAAAGATGGTTTACAGGAAATAGCTAACAGGATACACCAATATGCAAGCATAACCGCAGAAAGAATTGAACGACTGGGTTATAAACAACTGAACAAAAACTTCTTTGATACTATACGAATTCAATTGCCTGAGTACCTTTCTGCCGTTGATGTTGAAAAGATTGCCCTTGATAAGTTTATTAATTTCCGGTATATAAATCAGGCAACAGTTGGAATTTCAATAAATGAAACAACTACGGTTGATGACATAAATGAAATCATTGAAGTTTTTGCCATCGCAGTAAGAAAGAAATTTGATAAAGTTGAAGAACCTGTTGAAAATTTTACGCTTGATCATTTATTTCTGCGCAATGATAGCTATTTTAATGCCCCTGTATTCTCTCTTTATCGCTCAGAAACAGAAATGATGCGTTACATTAAAATGCTTGAAAATAAGGATATTTCTCTTACACATTCCATGATATCTCTTGGTTCATGCACCATGAAACTAAATGCCGCAGTTGAAATGCTAGCCTTGAGTTGGATTGAGTTTTCCAATATACATCCATTTGTTCCCATAGATCAGGTGGAAGGATTTCAACAACTCATCTTCGAATTAGGCAACTATTTGAAAGAAATAACCGGATTTGCGCAAATATCCTTTCAGCCTAACTCTGGAGCTGCCGGTGAATATGCCGGATTAATGGTAATAAGAAGATATTATGAAAATAAAGGCGAAAGTCATCGCAATATCACCCTGATACCCCGATCTGCACATGGAACAAATCCAGCCTCTGCCGTTATGGCAGGAATGAATGTAGTTGTTGTTGACTGTGATGAAAAAGGGAATATTGATATTGAAGACCTGAGAAAAAAAGCCGAAGAAAATAAAGATAATCTGGCCGCATTCATGGTTACATATCCCTCAACGCATGGGGTTTTTGAAGACCGGATTATTGAAATGAATAAGATTGTACATGAAAACGGGGGACAGGTTTATATGGATGGTGCCAATATGAACGCCCAGGTGGGATTAACTAAACCTGCATTAATTGGAGCAGATGTGTGCCATCTTAATCTACATAAAACATTTGGTATACCTCATGGAGGTGGTGGTCCGGGAATGGGACCCATATGTGTGGCCGAACATCTTGTAGAGTTTTTACCTGCTCATCCCCTGGCACCCACAGGAGGTGTGAAAGGTGTAGGGGCAGTTGCTTCAGCACCATGGGGAAGTGCCAGTATTTTAACTATTTCCTACGCTTATTGCAGGTTACTGGGAGGAGAAGGCTTAACTCAGGCAACACGTATAGCTATTCTAAATGCCAATTATATTGCAGCCAGGTTGAAAAATAAATATAATGTGCTCTATACCGGTAAGAATGTTACTGTTGCTCATGAAATGATCCTCGATTGCCGTGATTTTAAGCGAACTGCTAATATCACTGAAACAGACATTGCCAAACGTCTTATAGACTATGGATTTCATGCACCTACGCTTTCATTTCCCGTACATGGAACCTTAATGGTTGAACCCACCGAAAGCGAATCACTTCAGGAGTTGGATCGTTTTATATATGCACTTAGTTCTATCTACGATGAAATAAAAGAAATAGAAGAAGGGAAAAGTAATAAGGAAGATAATGTACTAATTAATGCCCCTCATACTGCAAATATCGTGTGTGGTGATCAATGGCATCATTCATACAACAGGGTTAAAGCCGGATACCCCGCACCCTGGCTGCAAGACAATAAATATTGGCCACCGGTAAGTCGTATTGATGATGCTTATGGTGATCGAAACCTGGTTTGTTCATGTTTGCCTATATCCGAATATGAGAAAAAATAAAAAATCTCAATTTTGATTATACCATTGAATATCTGTCAATTATAAAATATTTTTATTTTTTTTGAAAAACATGGGTTACTTTTTTCTTGATTTTGGTATAAATATATAGAGGATGATAAAATCCATTGATGCTGAATTAATAACAGGCCTTAAAAATGAAGACCAACGAGCTATAAATGAAATATATAGGAGGTATTTTCAAACTATAAATCAGTTCATTATAATGAACCATGGTAATAAAGAAGATGCAAAAGATATATTTCAGGAAGCAATGATGGTAGTATTTGAAAATACAAGAAAAAAATCACTGGAGTTAACTTGTTCTTTGAAGACATATATTTATTCAATAGTAAGAAATATCTGGTATAAAAAAGGAAGGTCAACTAATAATCTTCCTGAATTTATAAACAGTTCTGATAAAGATGAGATTCTGGAAAATGTGATTGATGAAGAAGATATTGAATTAATAAAATGGAATGAAAGACGGGTATTTATCTATAAAATGTTTAATCAACTAACTAAAAATTGTCAAAAGTTGCTTAAACTTTTCTTGGATGGGTTAAATCTGGTGGAAGTGACAAATATAATGAAGTTTAAAAATGTTCAATATACAAAGAACCAGCGATACAGGTGTAAAAAAAGTTTAATAACCAAAATGAGGAATAATCCTCGATATTATGCATTAAAAAATGAAAACTACAGCACAAATTATTGATTACCTTGATGGTGAGTTAAGCGGAAAAGAACTGGAAAATTTTCTGCAAAACGTAAATAAAGATACAGAACTCAAAGAGATACTGAATCTTCATAAAGAAGTAGACTCTATGCTCAAAGATAAAACCGCATTAAGCTTCTTTGAAAAACTTGATGAAGGATATTATCATTATATATCTTATAAACAAAAAAATGATAATTCACCTCCCTTCATAAAAAACATAAGCAAAATGCGATTTATACATATGATAAAATATGCCGCTGCAATACTAATTGTTGCCGGATTGGGTACCGTTTTATTACTTGTCAACAAAAAGCACTACTCTTCCAATCAGCTTTATAGCATGTATTACAAACCATATGATGCTGATATTATAAATCGCTCTGCCAAAATTTCCAGCAATAAAATATTGGAGGGAATTACTTATTATCAAAAGGGATTTTATGATGAAGCTTATTCGATTTTTTCATCCCTTTTTGAACAAAACAATACATGCATGGAAGCTCTTTTTTACAAAGCTTTATCCTCAATAGGTATGGAAAATTACGAAGAAGCAATACAATCATTGCAAATATTGATTGAAAATGGCAACAGCGCATATACAACACATGCAGATTGGTACCTGGGTTTGTGCTACCTGAAATTAAATCAAACAGAAAAAGCTGTTACTGTTTTTAACACATTGAAAGACTCTACATCTCATTTCTATAGTGTAAAAGCGAAAGAAATGCTTAAAAAAATCAAATAGGGAACCTGCTTAAAAACTGAAATTTATTTGGTATCCCTATTCCTCTTTCTTATCTTTAAATACAGGCTGATCCCGATAAGTCCTGAAAACAATAAGGAGACATTCCACCAAACATTGCTTTTGTCAGGTATTGCTTCGTTGTTACCAATACAAATATATCCGGCCCAATAGTATGGATGTGATTTTAAGGGATCTGATTTCTCGAGAAAACTTATTTTTGCTTGTTGTAATGCTTCCCCTTTAAGTTTCCCTTTCGATAGATATGTATAAAAATATGACATCAATTCAGCACTTGAATTATCTGATATAGACCACAATGTCATTACAATACTTTGGCAGCCGGCATATGTAAATCCCCGTGCCAGACTTATTATACCCTCACCTTTTCTAAGCTTTCCAATACCTGTATTGCATCCACTTAGGACTACCAGTTTGTTTCCCATATAGTGGTTATAAAGTTCATACGTATTAATTAAATTATCATAGAGTGAATCTTTATATAAGGTTAAAACCAGTTTCGAAAACATGGGCTGTTCATCACTTATTATTGTGTGTCCGGCAATATGAAGAATGCTGAATTTTTTTGCCAGATTATAAAGCTTTTCTTCAGAAACATCCCTGTTCAATAATCTTTTTGTTTTGTAGCTTTGTGATATTGATTCAACCTCACCTAAAGCTCCTTTAAGTGGCTTTAAATCTTTAAGTTCTTGCTGATATTCCAATGTTGTATCAAGTTTTGTTAGAATCTGTGAACTATAATCCGGGACAAGTGCAAGAACCTTAGGACATTTATAGGATGTATTTTTCTTATGTTTATTTATAAAAGATGCAGAATACTCATATAGTATAGAATTTTGTTTTATCAAATAGGGAAGATTTTTGTAATCCACATATGAAAGCTGTGGATCAATATGTATCAGGGCCTCAAAAGGCATCAATCCCAAAATGTCATCGGGAATGATTATTAGATCTTTTTTTTGAATCTTCTTCTCAAATGGACAGAATAACATCTGGTATAACTGAAAAGATGTAGAACAATATTCATTAAAACCATCTAAGGAAAAATCGGGTTGGCCACATCGAAAATAGTTACTGAACCTTTCTACAAGATTATAAAAATTGCTATCTATGTCATGTTTTATAACTTTTGCCGAGTCAGTATCAATTGCAAATATTAATAAACTTTCATCTGTTATAAAATATTCTATTAACAACTGATCCTTAACCAATTTTTTCTGAATATCCTCAATGCTCTCAATTTCCGTACTATACTTTAAATCAAAATATGACGGATAATCTCTTTTTAGTATTGAAGCAAGACTATCTAATGCATCAAAGCTTATCAATAATCTGGCATTAAGGTCTGATATTTTCTCCTGGTCAGGCCGACTTTTATCTCTCTCTTTTTCAATCAGATCTCTAAATATTACAATATTATTATTAATCTTTTTTTCTTCTTCCTGCAATTCCATAGGTACATTCAATACATCCCGGGCTTCATTCTCAGAGAACATAGCCCTGATAAGGGCCGCCTTATTCCCTTCGCTAAACATCCATGCTTTATTAAGATAATACATTTCATTCGTGGCATCATAAGCATTATAAGCTGCCTCTGCTGCATTCTCAAATATGGGTTTGAAGTCCTCAGCCAAAAGGAGTCCGAAATTTAGATCCTTGTATTCAAATTTAAATCTGTCAATTATCTCAAGCGCTAATGAATAATTCTCCATAGCAGTTTTATACATACCATTTATTGAATCAAAGTTCCTTAATGATTTGGCTACTTCCGTTAAGGCATCTGCCTTTTTCCCCAGACATTTAGCTGAATATTCAAATGGGGGAATATTCTGTTTTTTTGGAAGTACCAGAATATCGACATTACTGAAATTAGTAAAGAAAGATTGTATTGATTTGTGGTAATAGTATAGTGCTGAATCATAGTTTTCAATAAGAAAATAATAATCCCCTATACCTAAATAACTGCATGATACATGATAATTGTTTTTTTGATCTTGCTCAATAGCAATATTCTTTGCATCTTCCCAATAACAGTGTGCCATTTCAAGTTTTCCTCCAATCATCAGAAATTCTGCATAATTCTGCAAGGTTAGTATTAAATCCGCATCCTTATAACCTGGTTCTTTACGTCCTTCTTCTAAAGACAACCTGTAAAACCTATCCGCTTTATCAGGATCCCCCATACATTTATAGGCTTTAGCCATATGTCTGTATATTTTCGAAATATTCTTTTCTCCCAATCCTTGCTTAATAAACAAGCTTCTTTGAAAATAATTAAGAGCCTTATCATATTCTTTAACATCCAGATAACTATAACCCATATCTTCATATATCTGCGATAATAGTGAATTGTCATTTAATTTAACAGCTATATCTAGTGCTTTGTTATAATATGACAAGGCAAGTTCATGCTTATCTGATTTGCTGTATGTCCATCCAATATTAGAGAGCAAAACAAATTTTCGTTTATCTTCACCCCGAAATTTTTCTGCAATTCTATATGCAGTGTAAAACATATCTATAGCTTTATAATACTGATACTGAAATCTATATATAAAACCTTTCTGAATGTAAACTTCTATCAATTGCCTTGCATCCGTAAACAATACATATTTTTTTATAATAAATGAAAAATCCTGGTATTCTGTTGCCTTAATATAATCCTCTTTTACAAGATAAATAAATCCTATATTTTCAAGAAATAATGTTGTTTCAATATTAATATCTTTGGATTTCATGTGAAGATTTAAAGCCCTGTTATAATATACTAAAGCACTATCTAATTCATTTATGTAATAATAATAATCTCCATAATTAAATAGTACACTGGCAAGTAATAAAACATCTCCATGTTTATCAGCTTCCATCTTTGCCTGCTCAATATTTTCTATTGCATCTGATAATTTTCCTTCCCTCAATAATATTTTTCTTTCCACAGTTGAAATTTTGGCTCTTTGCAATGATGTAAGCTTGTTTTGTAATACTTTGTTAATATAATGAATGCAACTATCATGATTATAAAGATTTCCATATGTTTGAGCCAGATTAATTAAACATTCAATTGCCATATTATTATCAATATCCCCTTTATGGTTGTTAAGTAATAGTTGATAATAATAAATAGCACTATCTGCCCACCCCCTGTTTTGAAAACTTAAAGCTTGATTGAAAGTTCTATTTTCAGTCTCAGTACCCAAAGATTGTGAATACAAACTCAGGTCAAAAACCAGAATCAAGAGAATACATAAATAAAACACTCGTAGATCAAACAAAATCATTTACTCGTCAAATTATTCCAAATTCATCAGAAAAAAAACGTATATCATAATAAGAGGACTAAAGATAATAAATCAATAGTGCTTCACAAATATGCGGATGCTGAAAAGCATATTTAAAATGGGAAATCCATTAAAATCAGAGTAAGCGTTACCAAACTTTATTATTATGGAATTTTACATGAAATTTTATCGGTTGCCTGATCCGGGTGATAATGACAAACCACCAACAAAACCAGGAGGATAAGAGGTTGCAGGAGGCGAACAGAATGATGATATAAAGAGGTTGTCCAACAAAAAAGTATTATGGACAGCCTTTTTTTATTTACCTTATCTACCCAAAGCAATTAATAATTTAAATTTATCATGTATTAAAGAAAATATTTTTTGTTCATCAAAAACATTTATGTAATTTCGCAAACCAATTCCTTTTTTTAGAATTGTAACTGTTATATTGCATACAGCCCGGATGGCGGAACCGATGACGACATAGTCGGCTGAGCTGCCGCCAAAAGTGCTGGGATATAATTGAGATAATTATTGTTTTGAATTGCTAATAATGTTCTTTCATATCGCCCGGATGGCGGAACCGAAGACGACATAGTCGGCTGAGTTGCCGCCAGATGAGAAAGCAAAACAATAACTACTATAATATTGTTGTAAATACATAGTTCTTTATATATCGCCCGGATGGCGGAACCGAAGACGACATAGTCGGCTGAGCTGCCGCCAGATGAGAAAGCAAAACAATAACTACTATAATATTGTTGTAAATACATAGTTCTTTATATATCGCCCGGATGGCGGAATTGGTAGACGCGCTGGTCTCAAACACCAGTGGCTGCAAGGCTGTGCCGGTTCGACTCCGGCTCCGGGTACTTTTCACCTGTATCAAATGAAATAGTATATTTTGATACAGGTGTTTTTGTACTCCACATATCCTTTTAACATAAGGTTTTTATAGAATTGTTAGTACATCTATGATAAAGTATGATCCAATAAAACCCTACGGAAATAAACAAAATCAATTTGACAGGCGTTATTTAGAAATGGCTCGTATTTGGGCAAAAAACTCGTATTGTATAAGAAAACAGGTGGGTGCCCTGATTGTAAAGGAAAAAATGATTATCTCCGATGGATTTAATGGAACTCCTGCAGGTTTTGAAAACAATTGTGAAGATGAAAACAATAAAACCAAGGCATATGTACTCCATGCCGAAGCAAATGCTATAACAAAAGTAGCAAAATCTAACAATAGTAGTGAAAATGCCACGTTATATGTTACCACATCACCGTGTATTGAGTGTGCCAAGTTAATTATTCAGGCTGGCATAAGACGAGTGGTATTCAGTGAATTATACTCAAAAGATGAAGGTATACAATTACTAAAAAGAGCAAAAATTGAAGTTGTGCATTTTAAACTGGATGATATAATTATTAACGATGAAGAATAACAAAATAACCATAATAATGCCCCTTTTACTTGCTATAATGCTGGTAATAGGCATCTTGACAGGTAAAAGACTCCAGAATTGCGAGAATATGAACCTGATGGCAACTACTTCTAATAAACTCACCGGCGTTCTTAATTATATCGAAGAAGAATATGTGGATTCCGTTTCAACATATCAGTTAATCGAATCAGCGATTCCGGCAATGCTCGAATCGTTAGACCCACATTCATCTTATATTCCTGCAAAAGACCTTGTCAGGGCAAATGAAAGCCTTGAAGGTAACTTTAGCGGAATAGGGGTGCAATTCAACATGCAAAATGATACAGTGGTAATAATACAAACCATACCTAATGGGCCCTCCGAGAAGCTGGGAATTCTTGCCGGAGACAGAATCATTAAAGTAAACGACTCCATTGTTGCCGGGAAAAAAATACCCAGCGATGACATTGTTGGAATGCTGAAAGGTAAAAAAGGTACCCAGGTAATGGTAAGTATCAAGAGAAAAAGCTATCCTAAACTCATTGATTTTGAAATAACACGAGATAACATTCCCTTGTATAGTGTTGATGTATCATACATGGTTGCACCAAATATTGGCTATATCAAAATAAATCAGTTTTCTAAAACAACACATGAAGAATTTCTCAATGCTATAGACAAACTTACCGGTCAAGGAATGGAAAAAATCATTATTGATCTTCGTGGCAACGGAGGTGGATTTATGGGGACAGCTACTCAAATAGCAAATGAATTTTTGCCAAAAGGAACCCTTATTGTATATACAGAAGGAAGAACCAGTCCCCGCTATAATTATTATGCCACTGCAGATGGTTCTTGTTTAAATACAGAAACTGTAGTACTTATAGACGAGTTCTCTGCATCAGCGAGTGAAATTTTGGCCGGTGCTTTGCAAGATAATGACAGGGCTACAATTGTTGGTCGCAGATCTTTTGGGAAGGGCCTGGTTCAGGAACAATCCGTATTTTCAGATGGCTCAGCAATTCGCCTGACAATTGCACGGTATTATACACCAACAGGCAGGTGTATACAAAAACCTTACAATAATGGCACACAAGATTATTACAATGAATTGAATATACGTTATGAACATGGGGAATTTGAAGATGCCGATAGTATTCATTTTAATGATAAAGAAAAATATATTACCCCTGGTGGAAAAATTGTTTATGGTGGAGGTGGAATTATGCCTGATATATTCATCCCAATGGATACTTCAGGAGTTTCAGATTATTATATTGCAGTAAGAACAACCGGCTTAATATACCGGTTTGGATTCCAGTATGCTGATAACAATCGTTCAGTCCTTAGTAAATTAAAAGATTATCATGCATTAAATAGTTACCTTGATAAGCAAAATCTACTGGATGAGTTTGTAAAATTTGCCGCAAATAATGGGATTGCAAAATCTCCAAATGATATAGATACTTCAAAGTTTATATTATTGACTATGCTTAAAGCACAGATAGCCAGGAATATTATTGACAATGATGGATACTATCCTATTTTACAGGATATTGATAATACGCTTCAGGAAGGAATTAAAATTCTCAAGGATAAAAGGCATTAAACTAAAACTTTATTAATTTCGACTTTGCAGGATTTAGCCAACCTGCCTGTGCCGGAGAATCTCCTACACATATATGTATATCTGCAAGTGAAGGATCATCAACAAATATGATTTTTATATCTGCCTCGGATGCTGTGGGCACTTCCATCCATAATCCGACTTTTGTAATATCTTTTGCCTCATAAACAAAACACACTTTAAGGTCACAATTGGCATCTTCCATTTCATAATAAACCTTGATTTCAGCCTGATCAATAGTTTCTACTTCAAAGAATTTTTGTGCAAAACCATTATGACTGCTCAAAAGTAAAAAAAAGGTCAGGATTAAATAGCTCTTTATATTTTCTGGTTGAACTTTAGCCATTGAAATAAAATTACAAATTTTTTAAATATAACACACCCGTCAAAAATTTGTTTATTGTTATTTCAGTCACTACTATCACACTAACAGAATCCGCTTTTTTGAAAATGACACTTATCTTTAAAACTTAAGTAAATGCATCTTCGAGTTATTCCTCCAACCAGCCTGCGATTCATATTCAACCACATAAATCTTCAAATCCGCCTGTGACTCATAATCCACAAAGTATATCTTTTTGTCTGCCTGACTTTCATAATCAACTACATACCATAATCCATCCTCATCAGCCTGAGATTCGTATTTAACAAAATATACCTTTAAATCACACTGTGATTCATAATCAACAATATATACTTTTAAGTCCGCCTGGCTCTCATATGCAACCTTGTATACTTTTTGCGAAAAAGTATTCTGGCATAAAACAACTAGAAAAATTACTACCCAGAGTATGTATTTTATCTTTCTCATGGTACTTTTTCTATAACTAATTCAATTATTATGCCAACCACTATCAAGTACTGACTATTTTTCTTTCATAAATTTTTCAATTTCTTCTGGTTCAATAGGAATGTTTTCCATAAGATCAACCGGCTCGCCATTAGTTATTAGAATATTGTTTTCAAGACGAATTCCAACACTCTCTTCCGGTACATAAATTCCTGGTTCCAGAGTCATAACCATTCCTGGTTCCAGTTTCCATTCCTTGCTGCCCACATCATGTACATCAAGACCCAGGAAATGGGATGTGCCATGCATATAATATTTTTGCCACAAAGGGTTATCGGGATTCTGATTTTTAATGTCTTCTTCCGAATAAAGGCCTAGTCTTAGATGTTCTTCCTCCCATAATTTGCATGTTTGTTCATGAAATTCGTTAATGCTTGTACCCGGAAGCATTAATTCTTTTGTCCGTTTCATTACCCTGAGTGTTGCATCATATAATTCGCGCTGCCGGGGCGAAAATCTTCCACTAACCGGTATAGTACGGGTCATGTCAGCTGCATAATTTGCATATTCACAGCCAAAATCCATTAATAGCATATCTCCTTCATTACACATCTGATTATTCTCCAGATAATGAAGTACGCATGCATTTTTACCTGATCCGATTATTGGTTGATAGGCATGTCCTGTTGCCCTGTTCTTCATAAACTCATGGATAATCTCTGCTTCTACCTCAAACTCCATTATTCCAGGTTTTACAAATCTTAACACCCTGAAAAATGCTTTCTCGGTAATGTCGCAAGCATGCTGAATTAAATCTATTTCTTCCTGCTCCTTTTTCACCCGCAAACGCGTAATAATGGGAGCTAATCTTCTATAATCATGCAATGGATATTCTTTTTTCAACTGCTCAGCAAAACGCACATCTTTATAGGGAACTTCACTTACAAAACGGGGATTTTCATTTAAGTTTAAGTAGACATGATCACTCACGTGCAGTAGTGTTTTTAAAGTAGCATCAAATTCATCAATCCATAAAACATTCTCAATACCGGAAGTATCAGTTGCTTCCTTCTTGGAATATTTATGACCATTCCATATTTCAATCTGTTTATTTGTTTTTAAAATAAAAAGCACCTCACGCATTTTCCTGTCAGGATGATCAGGACATAAAACGAAAATTGTTTTTTCCTGATCAATGCCCGTCAAATAGAAAAGGTCGGAATTTTGTCTGAAAGCAAATGTCTGATCGCCATTCCGGGGCATTTCATCATTTGAATTCACAATAACCAGGGAATTGGGTAATAATTCTTTTTTCAGTTTTTCCCGGTTCTTAATAAAAAGATGACTACTTATGGGTGAATACTTCATTCTGCTTATTTTTAATAATATTTGTAATTGTTTTTCTTAGATTAGTTATAAATTTATGGAGTTATGCTAATTAGCATAGCAAAAATCAAGTAAATTCATAATATTTGTAATGAGTATCATGTGATGCAAGATAAACAACTTATTTTAAAAAATATCAAACTCAAACCCGGAATGTGTTCAATATTATTGAGCAAAATTTAAATCGGATCAAAGTATTAAGCTAAAAACACAAAGAATGAGTAATATATTCAGATCATCCATTGGCAGAAAGTTACTAATGTCGCTGGCAGGCTTATTTTTATGCACATTTCTGCTTGTTCACCTGGGCATTAACTTACTCCTGATTTTATTCGAATCATCAAAACCATTTAATATTGCAGCTAATTTTATGGCAAGCAATATTTTAATTAAGGTATTTGAGATTATCCTGTTTGGAGGTTTACTCATCCACATTTTTTTTGGCTTATTTCTGCAAATACAAAACTGGATTGCTAGGCCAGTAAGATATAAAAAGAACAACAATTCACAGACTTCTTTCTTTTCAAAGTATATGATCCATACAGCTGCCATTGTCCTTGCATTCATGGTTATCCACCTGCTTGATTTTTATTTTAAATCCAAATTCTTTGGCGAGATTGATAGTATTTCATACGATGGTGGTTTAACACATATGCATGACATGGGAGCTTTAGTTACGGCAAAATTTGGCAGATTGGATTTTGTAATCATTTATATAGTCTCATTTATATTTCTTGGATTTCACCTATACCATGCCTTTCAATCAGCATTTCAAACACTTGGATTAAATCATAAAGTATATACACCTGTCATTAAGTTTTTGGGAGTTGCCTACACTTTTATTATAGTACTAGGCTTTACTTCGATACCTGTAGTTATATACTTTATAAAATAAGAAAATACAATGCATATGAAATTACAGTCAAAAATACCATCAGGTCCCTTAGCAGAAAAATGGAAGCTTTATAAAGCAACCCAAAACCTGGTTAACCCTGCCAATAAACGCAAACTGGATATTATTGTTGTTGGAACCGGCCTGGCGGGGGCTTCAGCAGCTGCAAGCCTTGGAGAATTAGGATTTAAGGTTAAAGTATTTTGCTACCAGGATAGTCCCCGAAGAGCTCATAGCATTGCAGCCCAGGGAGGCATAAATGCTGCCAAAAATTATCAAAACGATGGTGACAGTATCTATAGACTATTTTATGATACAATTAAAGGAGGTGATTACCGGTCAAGGGAGGCAAATGTTTACAGGCTGGCCGAAGTAAGCAACAATATAATTGACCAGTGTGTAGCTCAAGGTGTACCCTTTGCAAGGGATTATGGAGGACTGCTTGACAATCGCAGTTTTGGCGGAGCACTTGTATCGCGTACTTTTTATGCTCGCGGACAGACGGGACAACAATTGCTACTTGGAGCATATGGTGCACTTAGCAGACAAATAAAAAAAGGAAATGTAACTTTACACACCCGTACTGAAATGCAGGATATTGTATTAATTGATGGTAAAGCAAGGGGAATAATTACACGTAACCTGGTGAACGGGAAACTGGAACGCCATTTTGGCCATGCAGTAGTGTTAGCTACAGGAGGTTACGGGAACGTATTCTTTCTATCGACCAATGCTATGGGATCAAATGGAAGTGCTGCCTGGCAGGCTTATAAAAAAGGAGCATATTTCGGTAATCCGGCTTTTGTTCAGATACATCCAACATGTATACCCGTTCATGGCGACTACCAATCAAAACTGACACTTATGAGCGAAAGTCTCCGTAACGATGGACGTATATGGGTGCCAAAAAATAAAGAAGATGCTGAGAAAATACGCAGTGGTCAATTAAAAGCAACAGATCTTGCTGAGGATAATCGTGATTATTATCTTGAAAGAAGATACCCCGCTTTTGGAAACCTTGTTCCGAGAGATGTTGCATCACGTGCAGCAAAAGAACGCTGTGATGCCGGTTTTGGTGTTGGTTCCGGACTTGCAGTATACCTTGATTTTGCAGAAGCAATTGAAAGACTTGGCAAAGATGTGATTGAAGCCAGATACGGTAATCTTTTTCAAATGTATGAAAAGATTGTTGACGAAAATCCATATAATACGCCCATGATGATCTATCCTGCTATACATTATACCATGGGCGGGATCTGGGTAGATTACGAATTAATGACAACCATACCAGGTCTTTATGCGTTGGGTGAAGCCAACTTTTCAGATCATGGCGCTAATCGTCTGGGAGCTTCTGCATTAATGCAGGGCCTGGCGGATGGGTATTTTGTATTGCCATATACTATTCAAAACTATCTTGCAGATGAAATACGAGTGCCCCGTATGTCAACAGATATGAAAGAGTTTGCCGAGGCTGAAAAAAATGTGGAGGAGAAATTAGAAAAACTTATGTCTGTGCACGGTAAATCGACCGTAGACTCTTTTCATAAAAGGCTTGGACATATTATGTGGGATAAGTCAGGTATGGCAAGGAACAAGGATGGGCTGGTAATTGCCATTAATGAAATAAAGGAACTGAGAAATGAATTCTGGAAGGATGTTAAAATCACCGGAGAACTGAATGGATTAAATACTGAGTTGGAGAAAGCTTCACGGGTAGCTGATTTCCTTGAAATGGGAGAGTTAATAGCCCGTGATGCAATAAACAGAGAAGAGTCTTGTGGAGGTCACTTCAGGGAAGAATACCAAACACCGGAAGGTGAAGCCTTACGTAATGATAAAGACTTTTCCTATGTTGCAACCTGGGAATATAAAGGGGAAAATTCTGATCCTGAGCTGCACAAAGAGGAACTGCATTTTGAAAATATTGAAGTAAAACAAAGAAATTATAAGTAGCAAATGGCTTTTAGCTATTAGCTCAAAATAAATTATTGATATGAATTTGACATTAAAAATATGGCGGCAGAAAAATGCTCAATCAAAAGGTAAGTTCGTAACCTATCCCATTGAGAATATTTCACCGGACTGCTCTTTCCTGGAAATGCTGGACATTCTTAATGAAAGTCTGGTGAAGAAAAACGAGGAGCCTGTGGCATTTGATCACGACTGCCGCGAAGGAATTTGCGGTGCATGCAGTCTTTATATTAATGGTCGTCCGCATGGCCCTGATGAAGCCATCACTACCTGCCAGCTTCATATGCGTAAATTCAAAGATGGTGACACTATTGTAATTGAACCCTGGCGGGCCAAGCCCTTCCCGGTAATAAAAGACCTTATGGTTGATCGTAGCGCATTAGATAAAATCATTCAGGCTGGAGGCTATATTTCAGTAAATACAGGAGGTATACCAGATGCAAATGCTATACCTGTCCCCAAAGCAGATGCCGACCTTTCCATGGATGCTGCTGCATGTATTGGTTGCGGTGCTTGTGTTGCAGCATGCAAAAATGCTTCAGCCATGTTGTTTGTGTCTGCTAAAGTTTCCCAATTCGCACTTCTTCCACAAGGCAAAGTTGAAGCAAAAGAAAGAGTGAAAAATATGGTAGCGGAAATGGACCGGCTTGGATTTGGTAACTGCACCAATACCGGAGCCTGCGAAGCAGAATGCCCAAAAGAAATTAAACTGACTAATATCGCCAGGTTGAATCGGGAATTTTTTAAAGCCAAAACGTATTAAGAGTAGCAGTGGCAGTAGCAGTAGCAGTGGCAAAGTGAAGCCCAGTTAGTGTTACTTTTCTAATAAAAAATTAGTACGATAGTATAATTGGACAATTTGGCGTTTTGGAAAAACATAAAATTATAATTTTATTATATGACGAACAATAATGGTTTTAAAAGTCTAAAAGTATATCAGTTGAGTTATCAGTTGGCAATGGAGATTTATAATATTTCAAAATCATTTCCAAAAGATGAAACCTACTCCTTAACCGATCATATCAGAAGACCTTCAAGATCGGTATGTTCAAATATTGCTGAAGCCTATAGAAAGCGAAGATACCCTAAAAACTTTACAAGTAAAATAACTGATGCAGATGGTGAATCAATTGAAACACTTGTATGGATTGATTTTGCAAAGGATTGTGGATATATCAATTCTGAAACCTACAATTCTCTAATGCTACAATATGAAGAGATAGGTCGTATGTTGGGAAGCATGGCAAATAATCCTGATAAATTCTTGCCAAAGTAATCTAACTATAAACCCTTAAACCCAATAACTCACGCTCATACTGCCACTGCTACTGCCGCTGCCACTTTTACTTTTGCTACAATACAACTGCCCTACTAATCTTCTCGGCAATTTCCTTAAACTCTTCAGGTGTAAGTTTGAGTTTTGGTTTCTCAAAGTTTGTATCGGTTAAATCGTCAACAGGTATCAGGTGAATATGTGCATGCGGAACTTCCAGACCTAAAACCGCAATACCTACTCGTTTGCATTCAATAACCTTTTCTATTCCCAAAACTACTTTTTTTGAGAATACCATCATTGCTGCGATCAGATCATCATCAATATCAAACAGATAATCAATTTCTTTTTTTGGAACAACGAGAGTATGTCCTTTTTTCAGCGGATTAATGTCTAAAAAAGCATAAAATGATTCATCCTCAGCTATTTTATAGGAAGGAATTTCTCCATTTATAATTTTAGTAAAAATGGAAGCCATTATTTTTATCTTGAGATGTTAAGTATTTCAAAGGGTATTATTCCTGATGGGACCTGCACATCAACAATCTCTCCTACTTTTTTTCCCAACAATGCCTTTGCAATAGGAGTATCCACTGATATCTTCTTCAATTTCAAATCAGCTTCACTTTCAGCTACAATAGTATATTCCATTGTAGCATTACTCTTCCTGTTCTTCAACTCTACCTTATTAAGAATCTGAACTGTATCGGTACTTATCTTGGATTCATCAATAATTCGGGAATTTGCAATGGTGTCTTTAAGCCTGGCTATTTTCATTTCAAGCAAACCTTGTGCTTCTTTAGCAGCATCGTATTCTGCATTTTCCGACAAGTCACCCTTATCCCGGGCTTCTGCAATCTGCTTTGAAATCGCTGGCCTTTCTACCATTTCCATATGCTCAAGTTCTTCTTTGAGCTTTTGCATACCTTCTACGGTAACATAAGATATTTTTGCCATAATAAAAACCTCCAACTTCTATTTTAAATAAAAAAAATATTGCACAAGCAAAAGCTTAAAACCCGAATTTTATAGATTGGCTATTACTCAGCAATAAGATTGTGAAACAGGAATAAAAATTTGTTTCCGATAATATTTAATGCAAAGATATAGAAAATTTTGTGAAGAAAACAAAGGATTTTGATAAGGAAAATTTACTTAAATCAGAAATATTAATTTACTACAAATTTCAACTTGCTGTTATCACTTGTACTAATTGTAAGTTGATTACATGTAATAATAAACTTCGAAGCTTTAGCTAGTCCATGAAAATATTTATTTTCCCAATCCATAACTTCAGCATCTAAACAATACATAGATGTTATAATTATACTGTCCAAATAAATAATATCAGGTTCAATAACTTTGTAATAACCAATTATACCGTTGCATGAGCTGGCTGCTCTAAATCTGTTGCTTTCTAAAAACTCAATGTTCATTTCCTTTATTTTCTCGGGCACGCATTCGACCGATTGATTTAAATAATTGAATCCCAATAATATCCATTTATTCTCCAATTCATGATTGACTGTATCGCTTAAATCTGTTTTAATACAATCTAAACAATTTTCAGGTTCACTTTTTTCTTTTTGGCAGGAGCATATTACAAAGAGTAATGAGATTAATAAAAGTAAAAGCGTTTTCATACCTGTATTTTTTTTGTAAGATGATGAATTGCCAAATATAGTTGCGTTTACCAAAGTAAATAAAACAATCGACCTTATTGTATTAACTGCTGGATATTTTATCAAAAAGCTATATATTCGTATCCTAAACTTGTGGTTAATGCCAAAATTTCCTCATTATCAACAACACGATGCCATGGACTGCGGGCCAACCTGCCTGCGTATGATTGCTAAACATTATGGCAAAAATTTCTCTCTTCAGACATTACGAGACCGAAGCTTTATAACCCGGGAAGGGGTGAGTATGCTCGGTATTGGTGATGCTGCCGAATCTATCGGTTTTCATACCTTGGGGGTGAAAATATCATTTCAACAACTTGTTGAAGATGCGCCCCTGCCCTGTATTGTACATTGGCAGCAAAATCATTTTGTTGTGGTCTATAAAATTAAGGGAGACTATATATATGTTGCTGATCCTGCTGGTGGTTTGATTAAATTTACTCGAAAAGAGTTTAGTAATGGATGGTTAAGTACCCGGTCCCAGGGTGAAGACCAGGGTTTATGTTTATTACTTGAACCTACACCTGATTTTTACCGGCAACAGGATGAAGAAATAAATAAGACTGGTCTGGCATTTCTTTTCAGTTATCTTCGTCCCTATAAAAAGTATCTAGTCCAGCTATTTCTTGGATTGTTTTTTGGAAGTATCATCCAGTTAATCTTCCCTTTCCTTACTCAATCCATTGTAGATATTGGTATAAATAACCAGAATATCAGTTTTATTTATCTCATACTAATTGCTCAACTTGTTCTTGTTATCAGCCGTACATCGGTAGATTTCATACGCGGATGGATACTCCTCCACCTTGGAACCAGGGTAAACATTTCACTTATTTCAGATTTTCTGGCAAAATTGATGCGCTTGCCTATTTCATTTTTTGATACTAAAATGATTGGTGACCTCATTCAACGAATTGCTGACCATAGAAGAATTGAAGCGTTTCTCACCACTTCAACTTTAAATATTTTATTTTCAGCATTTAACCTGATAATATTCGGGATTGTTCTTGCTATCTATAGTTTAAAGATATTCGCTGTATTTCTGACAGGCACTATTTTATATACCTTGTGGGTAAATATCTTTATGAACCGAAGAAGAAAATTAGACAATAAATTATTTGCCCAACACAGCAACAACCAAAGTAATATTATCCAGCTGATAACAGGCATGCAGGAAATAAAACTGAATAATTGTGAAAAACAAAAACGATGGGAATGGGAACATATACAGGCAGCTCTTTTTCGTATAAATGTAAAAAGCCTTTCTTTAAATCAATACCAACAGGCCGGGGCCGTATTTATTAACGAAACAAAGAATATCATTATTACCATAATGGCTGCCACAGCAGCCCTGAATGGAGATATGACCCTTGGTATGATGCTGGCAGTTACATATATTTTAGGACAACTAAATGCCCCCCTTGAACAGATGATAGGTTTCTTCCACTCAACTCAAGATGCAAGAATAAGTCTTGAGCGTCTTGGAGAAATTCATTTGAAAAAGGATGAAGAAACCCCCGATGATGCAAAAATCACCATTTTGCCTGAGCAAAGAGATATTTCTGTGAATAATCTTTCTTTTCAATACGAAGGCCCACACTCTGAAATGGTCCTTCATAATCTCGAACTGGAAGTGCCCGATAAAAAAATTACTGCAATAGTTGGTAGCAGCGGCAGCGGTAAAACCACACTTATTAAAATGATGCTGGGCTTCTACACCCCTCTTAAAGGGAATATTAAAATTGGAGATGTGTATCTTACTAATATCAATCAACGCATGTGGAGGCAAAAATGTGGTGTGGTTATGCAGGATGGATTTATATTTTCAGATACTATTGCTAAAAATATTGCTTTGGGTGATGAAGTAATTGACAAGGAAAAATTATTACATTCTGTAAAAGTTGCCCACATACAAGATTTTATCGAATCGCTGCCATTGGCATACAACACAAAAATCGGAAATGAAGGACACGGCCTGAGCCAGGGACAAAAACAACGGATACTTATTGCCCGGGCTGTTTATAAGGATCCTGAATTCATCTTTTTTGATGAAGCAACCAATGCACTCGATGCCAATAACGAACTGCAGATTATGAAGAACCTGGGTGAATTCTTTAAAGGGAAAACCGTGGTCGTTGTTGCTCACCGCCTGAGTACCGTAAAAAATGCCGATCAGATAGTAGTGCTTGAAAAAGGACAAATCATTGAAAAAGGTAATCACGACGAATTAACAAAACTCAAAGGAGCCTATTATAAACTAGTTAAAAATCAACTTGAATTAGGTAACTAATAGCAAATAGCTGACAGCTAATAGCTGTTTTTTCAATAATAGTAACTATCTTTGCACAAAAATATATAGTTATGAATGACAACATGGACATCCGCGAAATAACCGACAAAATTATCAAAGCATTTAACACCGTTTATGGTACATTGGGTTACGGATTCTTAGACAAGGTTTACGAAAAAGCTTTAATAATTGAACTGCGTAAAATGGAACTGCATGCTGAAAGGCAAAAAGCAGTTAAAGTCTATTATGAATCACTTGAAATAGGTGATTTTATTGCAGATATAATTGTTGAAGACAAGGTAGTAATAGAGGTTAAAGCTGCCGAACAAATGGAACCTGAGCACGAAGCTCAATTACTTAATTGTCTGAAAGCCACAGGGCTTGAAGAAGGTGTTCTCTTAATCTTTGGTAAGATACCTCAGTATATGCGTAAATCACTGGTTAAGAAAGAGAAGAACCTGAGTGAATAAGCCGGCGTTCATCTAAATGCCAGAAGATTTTGAAATACGAAGCGATGAAGTCCGCGAGATAATGGGACAAACACCCCGATGGATAACACGTTGGGGTACTTCGTTTATTTTCGGAATTTGCATACTATTGTTAGTGGGAAGCTGGTTTTTCAAATATCCGGATATACTGGAATCAAAAATTGTAATCACTACAGAACAGCCTCCAGCAAGTATTGTTTCACATGCCAACGGAACCATTGACACCCTTTTTGTTGAAGATAAACAAAAAGTAGGTAAAGGCCAGGTGATTGCTATAATAGAGAATCCTTCTGCTTATGAAGATATGTTGAAGCTTATTCAATTGCTTGACACTTTTGGACTAAAAGTACTTGATCTGGAAAAAGCTTCTTCAATACATTTTCTTAGCAATCTCTCATTAGGTGAAGTTCAATCAAATTATGCCGCTTTTATTAAGCATTACAATGATTATGTCCATTTTAAAGAATTGGATTACCACCGTAAAAAAATAGCCTCACTTGAAGAGGAAATTAAAAAACACAATCAGTATTATAACCAATTATATCGGCAAAGTCAAATTCTGCAAAAAGAATATCGCTTATCAAACCGTCAATATTCAAGGGATTCAACTTTATATGCCACCGGTTATATTTCCCTTGCTGACTTTGAAAAAACTGAAACCCAACATCTGCAAAAACAATATGCATTTGAACAGGCTTTAGTAAATCTGTCGTCAACAAAAATTAATATCTCAAAAATTGAACAGCAAATACTTGATTTGGAGCTTGATTACATAGAACAAAAAAAACAGCAACAACTCAACCTGATGGAATCATGGGAAAACCTGCTTGCTGCAATTTCTGTTTGGGAACAAAACTATGTTTTGAAAGCCCCTATTGATGGAACTGTAAGTTTCACCAAATTCTGGAGCGAAAACCAAAAAGTGAATATTAATGAAAAAATATTCACCATTATCCCTGACGATCCGGGAGAGATGATAGGAAAGCTGGATCTGCCTATAAACCGTTCAGGAAAAGTAAAAATTGGCCAGGATGTAAATATTATGCTGGCAAATTATCCCTATCTCGAATATGGCCTGGTACGTGGCGAAATACGCAATATATCCCTGGTACCTGAATTGGAAACTTACTCACTTGAAGTTGATTTACCTGAAGGGCTGCATACTAATTATAATAAAATTCTCGAATTCAACCAGGAAATGCAGGGAACAGCGGAAATTGTGACAGAAGAAATGAGGCTACTTATGCGTATCATCAATCCTCTCAAACTTATTTGGGAAAAGAATGTAAAAGGCACCAAAATTCAGGACGACATAGAAAAAAGTACATAGACCCCAAATCTCCTGACTCTGACCCCAATATTCTGACTCCTGTATTCTTTCTCCTTTCTTTTCATGTATTCCAGTTATTTAACAAAAAAAATCAAAGTTTTTTGCAATAATATTTTGAAAAAAGATAATTTATGTTTTACTTTGTATCTCAAAGTACTTTTACAATGGAAGATAAAAAACAAATATTACAGGACATATCAGAGATACGGAACATCATGGAGCAATCCACCCGCTTTATGTCCTTAAGCGGTTTATCCGGAATTTTTGCAGGCATCTTTGCTCTAATTGGTTCAACTATAGCTTTTTTTCATCTCGACTATTATGTGCTATTTCGCGATGGAAATCTCATGATCCTGCGCCAACCTCAGTTTTATACAATACGTTTTATAAGCATTCTATTAGCTGACGGAGCATCGGTTCTGTTTCTGGCACTTGCATCAGCGGTTTTCTTTAGTACACGCAAAGCAAAAAAGAAGAACCTTCCTATTTGGAATAATTCTGCAAAACGAATGCTGGTAAGTGTATTTCTGCCACTTGTTGTAGGTGGAATGTTCTGCTTTATTCTACTCTATCATAGAATTATATATTTGATTGCCCCTTGCACTCTTATATTTTATGGATTAGCCCTTTTAAATGGCAGTAAATATACCCTGAGAGAAGTGCAGTATTTGGGATTACTTGAAATTCTTACAGGTCTTGTTGCTTCTTTTTTCATTGGTTATAGTTTACTTTTCTGGGCATTTGGTTTTGGCATCCTGCATATTGTATATGGTGCTCTAATGTATTTTAGATACGAACGATGAAGGATATAATATCCAATTTAAATAAGGTCTTTGAGAGCCGTATAAGGCTTGGTATCATGTCAATGCTGATGGTGAATGACCGGGTAGATTTTAACACACTGAAAGAGCAGCTTAACATCACCGACGGGAACCTTGCCAGTCACCTTAGCACGCTTGAGAAAGAAGAATATATTGAGGTATGGAAACAGTTTGTCGGGAAAAAGCCAAACACCAAGTACCAGGCTACGCTTAAGGGTAGACAAGCTTTTACGAAACATCTTGAATACCTTGAAAAACTAATAAGTAATAAATGATTTTTTTTATACTTTCACTTTGAATTACAAAGTACTTTTATTAACTAAATATGTAACATCATGAACGAAGTAAATGCTCCAAAAAAGAAAAGAAAGCTGCCAATAACTTTGAAGCTGTTAATCATCATGGGAATTGTCCTGGCGCTTTTAATCCCCAAAGTATTAATTATGCAACTCATCAGGGAACGCGAAAACCGGCAACAGGAGGTAGTAAATGAAATAAGCTCAAAATGGGGAGGCCGGCAGGTAATAATTGGTCCTATAGTAACCGTTCCTTTTAAGGAAAGATATCTGGTGGACGATTATGGCAAAAAGAAATATGCATATAGAACTACTGATGCACATTTTCTTCCTGAAGAATTAAACATAACAGGAACAATCATCCCGGAAAAAAAACACCGTGGGATTTATGACATTGTAGTATATAAAGCTAAACTTAAAGTAACCGGTAAATTTAAAAAACCCGATTTTACTGAACTTGGCGTAAAGGATGACGAAATATATTGGAATAGTGCTGTAGTATCAGTTGGAATCCCGGACCTGAAAGGTTTAAATGAATACATTTCACTTACCTGGAATGATGAAGTAAAGCAATTAAATACTGGTTTAACTACAACAGACAATTTCAATTCAGGGATGCACGCCCCAATCATTTTTACCGAAAAAGACACCTATTCATTTTCTTTTGATATTGACCTGAACGGGACAGAAATGCTGAGTTTTGTACCCGTAGGAAAAGAAACCAGTGTGACCCTGAATTCTCCATGGACAACCCCAAGCTTTGACGGGGCTTATATTACGCAGAGCAATACAATAGATGCAAACGGTTTCACAGCAAACTGGAAAGTACTGGAGATTAATCGAAACTTCGGACAAAAATGGACAGGTAATAAATACAATCCCGAATACAGCTATAACGAAAATGATGAATTAGAAGATTTTTCCTTTGGAGTAAAACTCATTGTCCCGGTAGATCATTACCAAAAAAATGAACGCTCAGTTAAGTACGCTATCCTGTTTATTGCACTCACATTCGTCGTATTCTTCTTTGCAGAAATTATGAACAAGAGACCGATCCACCCTGTTCAATATACATTGGTTGGTGCTGCATTGTGCATTTTTTACACACTACTCATCTCATTCTCTGAACATATCTCTTTTAACCTCTCCTACCTGATTGCAGCAGTAGCAGTAATTTCAATGATTACTCTATACGCCCGAAGTGCATTTAAAAGCACAAAAGTAAGCTTAATCGTAGCCGGAGTGCTCATTGCATTGTATGTATACCTGTTCACCATACTGCAATTAATTGATTACTCATTGCTCTTTGGCAATATTGGATTATTTATTGTACTTGCTGTAATCATGTTCTTCTCCAAGAAGATTAACTGGTACAATAACGAGGAAAACGAATAAGGGCTAACCCTGCAAGGTTCGAAGCCTCGGGGTTAAAAAAAAAGGAATGCCCATATTAAGCGCAATTTGCATAAATACTTAGGGGTTTTGTTTTTGGGCATTCCTTTAAATAACCAGAGAAGTGAAAAAGAGAATACTAAGTTTTAAATATGCTTTTCAAGGGATCTTCCTGTTTGTCAAGGATGAAGCCCATGCTAAAGTCCATATAGGATTTGCATTGTTAGCAGTCATTTTGGGAATTTTCCTGAAAATAAAACTTTTTGAGTGGACAATGGTGTTACTACTTATCGGATTAGTTGTTTCGGCCGAGATCATTAATTCAGCCATCGAAAGCCTGGCTGACTTTGTTTCACCTGATAAACATCAGTTAATAAAAAAAGTAAAAGACCTTTCAGCAGCGGCTGTGCTGTTTATTGCAATTATTGCCCTGGTCATTGGTATATTAATCTTCTTACCTAAAATTCTGCAATTATGGAAATAAATAAAGTCCTTTCACAACATAGAAAAGAAATCTCCTTACTATTTGTATCATGTGTTATATGTTTTCTTCTGTTGATTTTACGAATTGTATATAGTGGCTCAGGCAAATATATTTTTTTAGTATGGAATCTTTTCCTGGCAGGAATACCCTTATTAATCAGTTATTTCGGCTTATCCCGGTTTAATAATAAAAAACGCCGGATGCTATTATTATGCACCATATGTTTGTGGATGTTGTTTTTCCCCAATGCGCCCTATATTTTAACAGATCTGTTTCATTTGCACTATCCGTCTGATGTCCCAAAGTGGTATGATCTGGTATTGGTGTTATCCTTCGCATGGACAGGCTTATTATTTGGTTTTATTAGTCTTTGGAATATTGAGAGGCTATGTCAAAATTATATCTCCATAAAAATAATCCCCTATATTTCTGCAAGCATATTATTTATAAGTAGTTATGGGGTATATATCGGGCGTTATTTAAGATGGAACAGTTGGGATATAGTAGTAGAGCCACTCGAGCTTTTCAATCATATATCAGAACAACTATTCCACCCATTTAATTACCCTCAGGCATGGGGAATGACTTTATTTTTAGGATTACTACTTAATTTGTATTACTGGTCATTTAAATATGTACACCCCAAACATAAAATTCTTAATAAAACTTAAGTTTGAACTCAAAGTTATCATAATAAAATAGTTAATTAAAAAATATGAAAGTTAAACTTATTCTTCCTTCACTTACAGAGGCAAAAAGTGCATTTTGGAGGCCTATAAAATACTCTCTATTCCCTCCTCTTGGTTTGGCCACATTAGCAGCATATCTTGATGAAAATGATGAGATTGATTTACAGGATCAACACATAGAAAAGCTAAATATAGATGACGAACCAGACCTGGTTATTATTCAAGTGTATATCACAAATGCAAAAAGAGCTTATTCACTAGCAAATCATTATCGCAAAAAAGGTGCATTTGTAGTCTTAGGAGGGCTGCACGTAACTTCTTTGCCAGATGAAGCTGAAAACTATGCTGATGCCATTTTTCTTGGTCCTGCTGAACAAACTTTTCCGGAGTTTTTACAGGATTTTAAAAATAAAACTGTAAAAAAGAGATATATCTCAACTCTTGGAAGAACCATAATTAATCAGCCTCCAATTAGAAGAGACTTAATTAAACGAGAAAAATATCTGGTGCCAAACTCATTGGTCATCTCAAGAGGATGCCCTCACCATTGTGACTTTTGTTATAAAGATAGTTTTTTCAAAGGGGGCATTTCATTTTATACCCATCGGGTTGATGAAATCTTAAAAGAGATTGAAAGATTAAAAGGAAAGCATCTTTACTTTCTTGATGATCATTTATTTGGAAATCCTAAACTTGCCAGAGAATTATTTGAAGGAATGAAGGGAATGGGCAGGGTATTCCAGGGTGCGGCAACAGTAAAATCAATATTACAGGGTGATCTTATTGAAAAAGCAGCTAAAGCAGGACTAAGAAGCCTGTTTGTAGGTTTTGAGACTCTTTCCCCTGAAAATTTAATGCAAAGCAATAAAAATCAAAACCTGAAACAAAACTATGAGCTGGCAGTTCAAAGACTTCATGATTTAGGAATTATGATAAATGGAAGCTTTGTTTTTGGCTTAGATAATGATGATAGGGATGTTTTTAAACGAACTGTTGATTGGGGAATAAATAATGCATTAACAACGTCAACATATCATATCTTAACACCTTATCCCGGAACCCGACTGTACGAGAACATGGATAGAACAAATAGAATAATTACAAAAGATTGGGATTTATATGATACCCGACATGTGGTGTATAAAACTACAAAGCTATCAGAACATGAATTAGAAAACGGTTACTGGTGGGCATATAATGAATTTTATAAATGGAAAAATATATTTAAAGCATCATTTTCACATGAAACAATTAAGCATCAACTAAAACACTTATTTTACACAGGTGGATGGAAAAAATTTGAAGAATTATGGAATATAATTATTAATGTGGGCGGCTTAAAGAAAATGCTGCCATTATTAGAACTTCTATTATCAGAGGTAAGACATGATAAGGAGAGTATACTCAACTCCATTACCGAAGATCCTTTAAAAAAAGTATCATAAACATATATCCCATGGCTGAAGCTTTGGTACTGTTTTCATTAACTATTGAAAAATGGACTGATTAAATTGAATATAAAGAAGAATCTAAAAATATACCATAAAATACTTTCAACGTTAATAATTTTAATATGTCTATTTTCTATATTATTTTATGGATGGCATTCATTCGTTACTATTACAAATAGACCAGGATTACATGGAGATTTGTCCGTATACTACAATATGAGTGAAGTATGCTATATAATATTAAACTCAACTATGACATTGATAGAATTTGTATTACTATTTTATAATATAACCAGCTTCATAAAAATTAAAAGAATAAAAACATCCTACATACATTTTTTAGTATACGTAATAATAATAGTATCTTTTGAAGTCTATTTAAAACATAAATTTATTGGGAAAGGATGAATACCCCTCCATCTTTCGTCCTCCGTCATCCATCTTCACACCTTCATCTCCTTCCACTTCCCTCTTTTAAAAAGAATGATCCCAACAACCCCAATGATAGATTCGGCCACTGTAATAGAAATAAACACCCCGTTTGACCCAAAACCCAGGAGAATAGACAGGATATATGCCAGTGGTATTTCAAAAAGCCAGAAACAGAAAAAATTTATAATGGTTGGGGTACGGGTATCCCCTGCCCCATTAAAGGCTTGTGTCATCACCATGCCGTATCCGTAAAAGACAAATCCAAATGCCAGGATTCTCAGGCAGTTTATGCCTGTTTTCAGTGTTTCCGGATTTGCATCGAAAGGTTTTAATAAAACACCTGGCACAAGGATAAAAACAACACCAATAATACCCAGCAAAACTGCATTCGCCTTTCCTGTAACCCAAACCGCGCGCTCAGCCCTCCAGGGTTTTTCAGCACCCAGGTTTTGTCCTACAAGAGTTGCCGCTGCATTACTCATGCCCCATGAAGGAAGCAACGTAAATACGAAGAGCCTGATTGCAAGAAAATATCCTGCTATGGCATCACTGCCAAACTCGGCCATAATCCGCATCAAAATAAGCCAGCTGGATGTCGCGATGAGCAATTGGCCAATCCCTCCAAGGGAAAGTTCGAGAATATGCCATATATGCTTAAAGCTGATTTTTATATATTTTGCCATTACTTTTACCCGTCCCCGTCCATTCCCAAGCAGGTAAAGCTGGTAAAGCACACCCATACCCCTTCCCACGGCCGTAGCTATCGCAGCGCCTTTAATCCCTAATTCAGGGAAAGGGCCCCAGCCAAAGATCAGGCAGGGATCAAGTACAATGTTAATCAGGTTAGCTATTATTAAAACCCGCATAGATAATGCTGCATCGCCGGAACTTCTAAAAATAGCATTGATAATGAACAGCAGCATGATAATGATATTGCTGCCAAGGATGATGGCAGTATATGAGCTGCCCATATCAATCGCATCCTGCTCGACTTTCATCATGCCTAGCATTCCTTTTGAGAAAAAAATCCCGGGAATGGCAATAAACAATGATACGGCCACACCTACTATAATCGCCTGAACGGCTGTAAAATTAGCCTCTTCATGCTTCTTCTCACCAATCCTCCTTGAAACAAGGGCTGTGGTGGCCATGCTTAACCCCATGCCAATAGCATAGACTATCGTAAGCATAGATTCCGTAACACCTACAATTGCCAAGGCATCTGAACCAAGCCGGGACACAAAAATGGCATCGACCAAAGCAAACACCGACTCAAAAACCATCTCCAAAACCATAGGTATAGACAATAGTAATATTGCCCGTCCCAGCCGGCCTTCAGTGAAGTCCTGCTCCGTACCTTTCACTGCTTCCCATATGTCATGCCATAATGATTTCATCTCTTACTCTATAAGCCCACAAAAATAGATGATTATTATTTCTTTTACATACAAAAAGTTGAATTTTCCTGACAGGTAAAATTTTCCGAACATTTTATAATTGAGGTTGTTTAATCCAAAATAATATTCAATAAACATGGTTTGATTTTTTAATTATCGCAACATATAAATATCTTTGCCACTCTTATCAAATGAATATGAAAAGCCTAAGGTTAATAATTTATTTAATCCTTGCGTTAATAATACCAATTAGTGGCTTAACCCAAACAATGGTAATTAAGGGCATTGTCCTTGACAAAGACAACAACATCCCCCTTACAGGTGCAAATGTGGTCATTATGGGCACAAATAAAGGAACTGTCACAGATCAGAATGGACAATTTATACTTTCAGCACTTTCAAGCACAAACTGCACTTTGACTGTAAGTTATGCGGGATATGTATCAGAAGAAAAAAACATAAGGGAAGGCAATGATACTTTGATAAGATTTTACATGGAAGAAGCCTACATAGACTTAAACACTGTTGTGATTACTGCTACCCGCACTGAAAAAAAATTAAAAAATGTGCCCGTGTTGACACAGGTTATTACGGCAAAACAACTGGAAGCTGTTCCCAGAAACAACATTCAGGATATACTGGAAGCTTATGTACCTGACATCAACTACACAAGGGCGGGATTTGGCACCCGAATGGCTATGCAGGATCTGGATGCGAAGTTCATACTCTTTCTTATTGACGGTGAACGTATTGCCGGGGAACTGTACGGAAATATAGATTATGACAGGATTGATGTGAATAATATTGAACGGATTGAAATTATCAGGGGTGCTTCCTCTTCCCTTTATGGTTCCAATGCAATAGGTGGCGTTATTAACATAATCACAAAAGAATCCACAAAAAAAATTGAGGCTCATGTGACTTCCCGTGTTTCAAAATATAATGATATAAGTTCTCATATTAATACCGGTTTTAATCTTAATAAATTTGGATCACAGACTGAAGCAGGATATAAAACAATGGATGGTTATGACCTGGATGACGACCCCGGCTATATGACAGTCCATCCCTATACAAGCTATATCGCCTCTCAGAAATTCAGCTATAAACCGATTGAAGGCCTGCACATGAGCATTAAGGGAAGTTATTATACCCTTGAACGCTATGATATTGATCCGGTTCCCCTCCACAAAAGCTATGACGATATGAACCTGCATTTTAAAAGTAATTATAAGTTTTCTGGCAAAAACAAATTGGAGGCAAGCTGGTTTACCGACCAATATCGTACGTACGATGTATATGAGCTACTTGACGATGAAAAACGAGTGGTTTATAATGACCTCATTCACAATGCACGTTTGATGCAGCATATTCAAATTACAACAAACCAATACCTGACCTTAGGCACAGAGTTCCTGCAGGAATCCCTGTTTTCTGAAAGGATTGAAGGTGAAGATAAACAGGTTAATGACTGGATATTCTTTGCACAAAATGATATAAACATAACACAAGTATTCAATTCAGTGGTTGGTTTTCGCCTAAACACCAATTCAAATTACGGTTTCAGGATAACACCTCAGATTTCCATGATGTATAAGCTGACTGATCTGAAATTCAGGGCTTCATACAATGCAGGTTACAGGGCCCCCACACTTAAAGAACTTTACATGCAGTTTAGTCCGATTGCCGTTATTGAAATAAACGGGAATGAAAACCTTACACCCGAAACCTCCAACCATTTTTCAGCATCCGTTGAATACTCCACATCTTCTTTCAACACCTCGTTTATAGCTTATCATAACCGGATAAACGATTTGATAACTGAAATAAACGAACCCGTAAATAGTCCGGTATGGACCTATCAAAATGTAAACAAAGTGCGCATTAATGGTTTGGAAACCTCCATAAATACAAAATTGCCCCTGGGGTTTTCGGCCAATTGCACCTATAATTATAATGATTTAATAGATAATGCAACAAACAAGCAAGTCTGGGGAAGTTATACACATTCAGGAATAGCAGGCTTAAATTATCAGTACAAAGCAAAAAAGTACAGGTTAAATACAGGAATTTACGGCAAGTTCATTGGAGACCTTTACTACAATGAAGTGGACATGATTACCGGGGAGCAATATGATTACACAATTCCTGCTCATAGTATCTGGAAGTTTGTAACCACCCAGTATATAAAACCGGGGATTGCTGTAACCTTGGGGGTGGACAATATATTTGATATCGTAAAAAAAGAGCACATAATATGGATGAACCCCGGAAGACGTTTTTTTGCAGGGATCAACCTTCAGATAGATGAATTTTTTACTAACCTAAATAAATAAATATGCAAAAAACAGAAAAATTGAAATGGTTACCAATAGCCCTGGCATTTATTAGTTTTATTGCTTGTAACAAAGATGACGATAATGAATGCCCGTGCAATAATGATGATGGCATGGAAATAGCTGCTACCAGTTATACGGATTGGGTTTATTTTTCATTTGCTGCAGGTGGTACTGTTACAATATCAGATACATCTTCATCACTAGCGTGGGATCTGGCTTTTTTACGTAATCATATGAGGACTAACAGTGGCTCTTCTGGCCCGGGACAAGGTGGTGCTTTAATCTCAGATGCCGGTTCTTTCGAGGCATTGCTCGCAGCTCCCACTTCTGGTTATACCATTGATGACACCATCCAGATCAGTGATCCTAATGATCCTACAAGGCAGGCCATGATAGATACCCCCGGTAACACAGTGCTTGAAACATGGGGCTCTTTTAACACGACAAGCCACCCCCCTGTTTTTACACCTTCCAATAATATCTATGTTATAAAAACTGCTGATGGAAAGTACGTAAAGGCGTGGTTTAAATCTTACTACAGTAGCGAAGCCAAATCAGCACATATTACCATGCAATATTTTTACCAGTCCGACGGGACCACAAAACTGGAATAGCATGAATATTTTCTCCATTATTGGGGCAGGCATAGTTACGCTTGCCCTCATTTCCTATTCTGTTGGTATTATTTCCGGGCAAAAGGCCAAAAAGGTTACCGGAATCGTGTTGACATTCATAACGATTGGCGTGGCCCTGGACATTACAGCAACATCATTTATGATCATCGGTTCAACAAACAGCCCGTTTACCTTTCATGGTTTCATAGGATATTCTGCTTTGCTGGCCATGCTTCTAGACATGGTTCTTTTGTGGAGGTTGAAATCAAAAAACGGCCTGAATTCCGAAACCGGAAAATCAATATCCCTATATTCACTAGTAGCTTACATTTGGTGGGTAGTGGTTTATTTTTCGGGTGGTTTGATGGTGATGGTTAAATAGGGTTTGTTTTTACCTTAAACACAGGTGTTAATTTTAGTAAGTTAATTCACTTTTTTATGTTTCTTCTTGTTATTTAACTATTTAAACATTAAAATATGAATGCTATAATAATAAGGCCTTTATGCTTATTATTCATTACTTCCCTATAGTTGTTGAAATGACATTGACAGGTTATAAGTAATTATCGGCTGATTTTGCATTAACAAATAATAGCCTGGGGTTCTCCTTAAAAGTTTTATTATCTTTGATATAAGTTTATAACAAAATGAAAAAAACATATTTGCTTATCTATTTTCTAGTTTTGTTTGCATCCGGATGTGAGAATAAAGAAAATGATTTAGAAGTTGGTATTATTAAAGGCGTTGCACAGCTATATAATATTGATGATAAATTGGAGTCAGATCATTACGGAATTGAAGTTACGATTGAAGGAACATCTCATTCATGCTTAACCGGTTCTTCAGGAATGTATGAATTAAGAAACATACCTTATGGCACATATAATATTTCGTATAAAAAATCAGGTTATTCAACTTACCGTAAATTCGATTATGAGTTTAAAAAAGAAAATGACCCCAATCTTAAAAAGGTCTCATTATATGAAAAACCACAAGTAGTTATTAGCAATATCAGCATAGTATCTGAACCGGGAGCACAAATTGAAATACAGGGTTCAATACCGGAAACAACAGAATATTGCGGAGTATTGTTTCATAGCAGTAGAACTAGTGTCTCCTCAAATAATTACGGTGATTGTCTGGTCTTTCAATACTGGGGTGAAGCCACAAACCTGTTCCAACAATCCTTTAATCTTGCCTACTTTTCTTATGCCCCGGGACAAACCATTTATGTAGTTATTTATTTGTGCAATTGCCATACAATAACCTACTACGATCCTGTTATTTCGGAATACAGTTATGAGAATGCAGTTAAAGCTTCAGAGACAATTGAAGTAACGATTCAATAATTTTAATATTCTTAAAACCATAGCTCTATGTTTATTCTCAAATTGTATTAAAAATTAATGAAACATCAATATAAATGCCTCGTTTAACCAGTATTAATTAAACCTAATCATTATGTTACAAAAGCTAATTCTGTTATCATTGCTCATTTTTCCCCTTGTTTCATGCAAGAAAGACGACAAACCCGCTACAAAATTTCATGACTACACATTCCACGAACCGGTTTCAAGTGGTAAAACGTTCTATCTTGACCCGGTAAACGGCTCTATGGATGGTGATGGCAGCGAAGCCCACCCATGGAGTACATTGCAGGAAGTAATAGATAATGACCTAATTCAATATTATAAACATACAGAAAATAACAATGCTGATTCTCCTCTTGAATTGGTTAATGAAAATGCTCCCGTGAAAGGAGGTGACGTTCTGGTGCTCCTTTCCGGGTACCACGGTTTTATAAACCGGAGTGTTTTCATGTTTAACGACTGGCTTACCATTAAAGCAAAAGAAGGTAATACCCCCATATTATCACAAATTAAGATGACAGGAGCTATTAGAAAAATATATTTCAAGAATCTCACCATTCTTAAAGAAAGTTATGTGGGCACCGATCCCTACTGGGAAGCAGAAGACGTAACCCGAAACACGAATGCTTGTGCATATTTTAGCACGAGTGATTTTTGGGGCAGATGCAGTGAAATTGTCTTGAATGGCCTTACCCTTAAAACCGCTGAAAATACTTCTTCATGGACTGCGGAGGATTGGGTTGAAAAAGCAGCAAACGGAATTGGTCTAAGATCTGTCACTAATGCTGAGATTGTGAACTGCCATTTGGAGAACATTGCATTTGGGATTAGCATTGATGATAAATCAGATTATACAAATGTTGTAAATAATACAGTGAAGGGATTTTCCGGCGATGGTGCTCGTATTATTAGCAGTAATGTACTTTTTGCTTACAATACCATTACCGACTGCTATAAAGTTGACGATAACCACGATGATGGAATTCAAAGCTGGTCGCACGGCGAGAATGGTAACTCAGGAGGTGGTGTGGTATATAATGTAACCCTTAGGGGAAATACCATTATTGGCACTACAGATCCAACGCATCCACTGGCAGGCAGTCCGCAGGGCATAGGCTGTTTTGACGGCATGTTTGATGGCTGGACGGTTGAAAACAATGTAGTAATAGTAAACCACTATCATGGTATATCTTTTTATGGCTTTTTAAATAGCTCAATAGTTAACAATACAGTAATAGACATGACACCGGGGGATGATATTTCGCCATGGATACTGATTACAGATCACAAAAACGGCACCCCCAGCGAAAACTGTATTGTGGCCAATAATATAGCATTCAGGTCAATTAGTGTAAATGGAAAGAATGTGGAGCAGATGAATAATTACATTGTGGGTCGCAATACCTATGAGAATATTTACAATTTATTTGTTGATCCGGATAATCTGGATTTTCATTTGATAAAATCTGATACAACTACAAAAAATATTATTGATAAGGGTTTGAAATTTAATGATAAAGTAAGCTCAAAAATGGACAGGGACGAAGCATCCCGGGTTGGGGCACCAGATATAGGAGCTTATGAGTTGAACCAATAGGTTTTGTATTATTATTTTTCGTATATTTATTATAAAGCTGAAATAAATAAGATTATGAATAAACTATTTATATTGGGTATTCTGTCGTTGTTTTCTTTTTACATATGTTTCTCGCAAAAACAAATATTTACTGCTGTAGAAAAAGGTAAAATAGATGCCGTTAATCAATACATAAAAGAAGGGAAAAGCCTGGATGTAAGTTTTGGTTATGAAATTTGCCTGGAAAGGGGTGAAAAGAAAACATACCAGAAAAACCTTATGGAATGTGCCATAAACTATGAACAATGGCAGATATTAGACCTTTTCATTGAAAACAAAAGCAAATTCAATAATTATCAAGAAATTATAAGTAAGGCTTTTGCCTCATCCATTAGTTGGGGAAAAATGGACCTGGTGAAAAAATTACTGGCCGAAGGTGCAGATATGAATACTGTTTGTGAATCCTGTTATAACCAAAATGCATTACAGATAGCCCTGAATTATAAATACTACGAGATTTTTCATTTTCTGGTTGATAACGGGGCCTTTATTAACGACCATCAAAACGATTTTGGATATACACTTTTAATGATAGCAGTAATTATTGAAGACAAAGATATCGTGGAAATGATTATGAATAAGGATGTGGCCATTGATTTACCCGATAATGAAAACTACACGCCCATTATGGTAGCTGCAGAAAATGGAAACCTTGAAATATTCAATATACTAAAAGATCACAATGCAACATTGGAAGGATTAACGCCTGATGGTGAGAACATTCTCGCTTTAGCAACCAAAGGGAATAACCTTGAAATAGTAAAATACCTGGTTAATGAGGCAGGCATGAATGTAAATACAGGTGATGTATATAACAATACACTCATGGTGCTTGCCGTTAAAAACCGGTCCCTTGAAATGGTACAATTCCTGATTGAAAAGAATGCAAACCTAGATGAATGTACCAATGATGGGGATTATGCAGTTGGTCTGGCGATTGAACAGGATGATCTTGAGATAGCCAAAACACTTATTGAAGCCGGAGCTGATATTTGGGAATTTGATTATTTGAAATTTGCAAGGAAGTGCACGAAAGACGATGAATTCTTAAAATACCTTGAGAAAAAAATTGAAGGAGAGGAAGATTAACCGGAAATACTTCTACTTCATTACCTTCATAATAGCAGCAATGAGGTTTTTCTGGACAAATGGTTTAACGATCCAACCCGTAGCACCCGCTTCTTTTGCCTCACTCTTCTTTTCGTTTTGTGATTCAGTCGTAAGGAAAAGTATGGGAGTTCGCTCATAGTCAGACATAGATCGGATCTTCTTTATCAATTCAATCCCGTCCATATTGGGCATGTAAAGGTCGGTGATTATCAGATCAAGTTGTTGCCCGTTTAAATGTTTCTGTGCATCAACTCCATCCTCCGCCATGAATACCTCAAAACCTTCTTCTTTCAGTACGAATGAAAGCACATCACGAATACTGGCCGAATCATCAACGATAAGTATTTTTTTCATAAAATATTACTTCTCATCTAATTTAGTGTTTTTTACCTAAATTTTGTAATGATTTTCTGATTTTTATCGTTTAAGTATGTATATTTTGTACTTTTAAACTTCCATAATAATAAATATAGATGGTTGAATCCTACCTGCATATTTTGGGTGTTAACCAGAATTCCAGCCTGAGTGATATAAAAAAAGCATACCGGATAAAGGCCAAAGAGCTTCACCCGGATATGAATGATGCCCCTGATGCCCACGAGAAGTTTATTCACCTTAACGAAGCGTATGAGTTCCTGCTTGAAAACTGGATGTATATTCAACCTCAAAGACAAAAGACAAAGGAGGAAATGCAGGCAGAGTACGAGAGAGAAAAAGAGTACCGGGAATGGCTTTATAAAGAAAGCCTTCGTATTAAGAAAAAGGCGGAAGAAATGTCAAGGATGAAATTTGAAGAATTTAAAAAGACAAAATTGTACCGCACTACAAATATGCTTTCATCCATGGTAAATTATCTGGCCCTTGCTTTTGGAATTGCCATTATTATTGGGACCATAGCTGGAGTTGCTTATCAGGTGCACCAGGGAAATGGCAGTAGTAGCATAATTGCAGCTTGCTTAACCATACCTGCCGGCCTGATCATCATTGTGTACACTTTATATCAGGTTGTAAAAGCAAAGAAAGGAGAGTGATTCTAAGTCATTATATCGTGAACTTGTATTCTTTTGTACACACATAGCAAAGTCTTAAAATGAAATGACTTTTACTTAAAACCACTCTCATTTGTTATTCTTAAAGAGTTCCTTTTTAGGGGACTCAAGATTCCCCTTTTACAATACTAATAACTCTTTAGATGGGATTATTCTACTCTTTCAAAGACCATATAAACCTCTGATGTAGAATCTCCTTCAATATATACTTCACCTGTACAAGAAAACTGGTCCTGATTAAGGGAATTTATTAAAAATATAGATGCAACATCAGGATCTATTTCAGGATTTGTATCAATAAGAAGGTAGTTTTTCCCATCCTTTGTATTTAATCTTATTTTCCAGTAATAGTTATCAAATTTTTGAGGGCACTCTTCATCCCAGGAACCTGTTTGTTCAAGCAAACTTCCATCAGGATAATAATGATCCAGCACGATGCGTTTGCAGTTCTCTCTTTCATCAAGCAGGTTTTTTTTCCATCTGTCAGTTGTTGTACTTCCTGGTATTTGATAGGACATATGAACAAGTCTCCAGGTTCCTCCCAGGTATTGAGACAAATCTTCCTTATTTAATCCCGCTTTAAGTCCGGGATCCATATAATCTGATCCAATTGAAAGATGAGCAGAATTTTCTACATCCTTAAATTTCAAAGATTTAACTCCCATTTTTACTTCATTTCTTAATTGAAAGTCTTCAATGAGTTTTTTTAATTCATTATAATCATACTGATCTCTTGGTTCTATCTCTGTTTCATTACTCAACCCTTCCAATGTTTTCTTTGCCTCATCAAATTTCTTCATAAGCAGGTAACTTTGAGCAATATCGAAATATATACCCACAGCAATATCTTTATTAATCCTGGCCTTTTTGTTGTTAAAATCTTTTTGTTCGAGTATCTTTTTCCAATCATTTATACATTCTGTAAAAAGCACATCAGCATCGGAGAAATTTTTACTATTATATTTTTCTACAGCCTGACTAAATTTTGTTGCAACATTGTCCAGATCGGTATAATCCTCTTTCCCTTTTCCTGAATATACTGAAAACTTTTCTTCCTTATCAGAGATAAAAAATGTACCCTGCAAAAAATCAGATTCATTTCCCATCACTTCCATATTCTTATCTTTAATAGCCGTTGACAGGCCTCCAGAATTCATATAACCATAATACCTTTTCAAACGTGTATAAATTATATTGTTGCTTCCTTTTTCAACAACTTCAATTTTATAAGGAATAGAATATTTGTCATGGGTTAATTGAGTGGTTACATCAAACTTACCCTCAAAGAAAGCTTTATGCAATACCGGAGTGTAGTAGGTCATACGTATAATTAGTTCGGGATTTGCCGCATCTTGTTTTATATCTCTGACTCCGGGCATGCTCAAGTATACGGGAGATGGATTCATGTCTTTAACATCACATTTAACTTCGGGCTTAAATGTTTTATAAGCAGTCTTCAAAGGCAACAGGGGATATATCTCACAGTTAACCGTAACCTTTGTTTTAGTAGATTTCTGACCAAATGACATAATTGTAATTAGCATTGACAGGGTTATCAACATTGTTTTTTTCATAATAATAGGGTTTTAATTTGATATAGTAATATTGGGCATAATTTACATACATAACATGGCTTAAACAAATATAATGGTTGCTTTTTTTAAAAATTAATTTTTATCGTCACTGATCCACTTGAAAATGCCACACCATGCAAGATAGGCGCGATTGTATCCCTGTATAAAATTCTAATTATTTATTATCCCCATCTGCTCCATCAGAAAAGTAGCATTCATCTTAGTTGTTATACCTGTGCGCAGAAGGTAATCAAAATGAATGGCTTTGCCTTCAATATCTACTTCAAAGGACTGATTGTAAATATTGTCAGGGAAATCTCTCTCAATCTCGCACAGTGTAAGGTCATGAGTAGCAATAATACCTGTTCCTCCTAATTCTATCATTTGTTTCAAAAACGCCTTGGACCCGGCTTCTTTATCTTTTGAGTTGGTGCCTTTCAGTATTTCATCCAGTATTAAGAAGAGGTTTCTATTTTTTTTCAGTTCTTGAACAATGGTTTGAAGTCTTTTAAGTTCAGCATAAAAATAGGACTCCCCTTTTTGAAGGGAGTCACTTGTACGCATGCTGGAGAATAAATCAATCATTCTAAACTTAAATTCATCAGCACATACGGGAGCTCCAGCCATGGCTAAGACCAAATTCACCCCTACAGTTCTCAAAAAAGTACTCTTCCCAGCCATATTTGGTCCAGTGATAATCACAAATTCACCATTCCTGGAAATACTAAAATCATTATCAACTCTCTCCTTCCCTGGTATTAATGGATGTCCTAGCTGTATGGTATGTAAAAGCTCACCTTCATTAACTGGTATAGGCATTACAAAATCAGGATGATTAAAAGCAAAACAAGCGAATGAAGATAAAGCATCTATTTTACCCAGAACGTCAAACCATCCTAAAATTTGATCTTTATGGGAAATTCTCCATCGTTCAAGCATGATAGTATGCTTTAAATCCCATAGTAAAAACAAATTCAGGAATATACCTGCAATAGCATTCATCCTGTTATCAAAAGCATCGATTATTTTCGTCAAATGATTAATACTTTGAGCTGCTGTTTCATTGCCACCTTTTAATTTTTCTGCATGTTCTCTTAACAATACAGCATTAAACTTTTCTTCTTCTATGATAGATAGCAAATCCTTATAATTTTTTAATATAGAAATGACCCTTGACACTTTCCGGTGCGTTGCATTGACTTTCATTAATGGTATAAGCAATATCGAAATTTCAATAAGCACAGCATAGAGAGCGACAGAGAAAATTGTTATTTTTAAAATAACCAATAAAATACATACTATTGTCAAGGCGGCAGAAATATTAGCAATAATTCTATAACCCTTCATTTTCAGGAAAACAATAGGTTCATTAAGCCAACCAATAACATTTTTTATATCCTCCTCATCCTCATTGTATAAATTACCATACGCCTGAAACTTTTGTCTCCAATCCAATTTTTCTTTCAGTTCATCCACTGCTTCCTGTGTTTCAAGAATAGTTGAAACCGATGATATAGAGGACGCTAAATTTCCCGCCAGCTCCTTTCTCCCATTTATTGTAGTTGTTCTGTTAATCGCATTATACAAAGATCCCTCGCCAAAAATATCAAGGTCGAAACTATAGGGATGCTCCCTGTCAATATATTCATCTCCTTTCCCAAAATTTGTATAATCTCCTTTAATGGCCTGAAGCTCATTTTTATTAAGTAATATGTATTGTTCCTGTATCTTGATTTCCATTGCTTTGCGGGTATGTAATTTTAGCAACCAGGCAAACGCTGCAATAAAAAACAGTAATACACATGAAAATAAATACATATCAACCTTAAAAAGCCATATTGAAATAAAAATTCCTCCAACAAATACTCCCAGCCGGCTCCATCCCAATAACATTGATTGTGTCTTTACTTTTGCAAGTATCCCTGTGTGTTCGTTAAGTTTTGTATGATATATCTTATCCATAATTATTTAAAAATCTAAAAATCAATGGCTTTTACCTTAAAAACAGTTTTCTTCCCGGCATTATAATTCATTTTTAAATCAAAGTCCCACCTCCATTCTTGTTCAAAGTTCGCTAATGGAAAATCAGTATACAGAAGACATTTCTCTTCGATTATCTTTCCCGAAGGTTCCAAAACCTGCTCCAAATAATCGGAAACCAGACAAGACTTACCAACAGGTAATGAACGTAAATGATTTGATTGTATTATACTGCGAAATGTTTTTTCTTCTTCAGCATTAAAAATTTTATACTTGCGAATAAAATCTGTCAAAAGTATATCCAATTGGTTCAGTATGTTTAATGAAATGACGAAATCATGGTTCCAAACCATATCATGGCCTGTTATTTTATCAAAAGATAGTTTCATCCTGTTTTTTCGGTACATTTTCACCCAGTCATATACCTGTTGAATAGATCCGCCTGTGACGTCAACCTCAACAAATTTTACTTTCGTATATCCACTATATTTATGGATAACCTGGCTCGGATGAAAAATATCATAAAGATATACTTCATTAAAAGCATGCATTAGAAAATCCATGGGAACATCTAATAACCAGCCGCTTCCGAGAACGGCAACACTCCCCTTCTTTTTATTTTTTCCAGACCTTGTTATAAAGTCTTTTACCTGTTTAATATGCGAAATCCAAGCCCCTTCTTCAGTCAGATACCTGTTAATTATACCCTGCTGATCAGACAGATAGCCCATTCTTCGTAAAATTTTATGAGAAGGAATTACAGATATAATATTAACCATCGGAGTTTTTAATTTCATCATATGTATTTACCATTATCTCCTGAACATCCAGAGCAATAGTTTTTATATCCTTATCCTTAAATATCTCAATAGGAATAGGATCAAGAATTTTTACCCTGAACACTAGTCTGCCATTGAATATAAAATTATTGGGTTTAAGGGCCCTATTGCTCCCATCAATAATTACTGGAAGAATAGGAGCTTTTGCCTGCAATGCAACTTTAAAAGGTCCTGCTTTAAAATTTTTAATAACTCCATCTCTTGACCGCGTACCTTCAGGAAAAAGTAAAACAGAACTACCCTTTTTAATTGATCTCTCACAATCAGCAATCATCTGCATGTAGGTTTCTCTTTTGTTCCTGTCTACTTTAATGTATCTGTTTAAAATCATTATCCATCCAATACCGGGAATCCTGAAATTCTCAACTTTTGTAACCCATTTATATGGGAAAAACAATCCGTAGAGTATAGCTATATCCAGCAATGACTGATGATTTGCGAGAATAACATAAGTTTGTTTTCTCTTCATCTTTTCTCTTCCTTCAACCTTCATTCTCCACAATGGATTGAGCCAGATATAAAGCATAGCCCACCAGGATGAAAAAAAATGGACAGCCACTAACCTTTTATCAAATAAAAACGTAAGCACATAAAGAAGGGTGATAACTGGTAAAAATAAAATAAAAGTTATCAACACCAATAGCCAAATATATATGGTTATTATAAGGTTCATTCAGTATTTTGGTTTTAACAAAAATAATCTCATTTATAGAATAGATAGTAAATATTTGCTATTTTTGAGTATTACTAACCTAAAAAATACAGATAATGAGGCCTTTAAAATCTGGTGTTGCTTTATCAAAGTGGCTGTTGCGCATTGGTTTACTGGGTTTTATAGTAATTGCATATCTCGGTACCTTTAAAACCTTTGACTTCAGTTTCTCGTTCTTTATTTCTGCAATATATTTACTTCTAGCTACACTACTCTTTGTTGGAGGTTTTCTGGTTAATCCTGGATTAACAGTATTATCCGGTTTTTTAATCTTTGTATTTTCTATATATATATTGATTAGAAATTTTTCCGGGGCAATAGATATAGTGTTTTGTACGTATTTTATAATAGCCGCTATTGGCTTTAATTTTCTTGCCCGTGGCAACAAGGGCTAAGAGACTTTGAATTTGGTATAATATTTGAGTTACATAACAAAAAACGAATTGTTATGAAGAAGATTTTAACAGGTATGATTATATTGTTTTCTGCTACACTAATTTACAGTCAGGATGCACCAGTACTAGACACAATAATTAAACTTGGAGGCAGAAGAATATACGCGAAAGTAACAAACGTAGGATCTGTAGATATTAACTATGTTCTGCCAGATGATGAAAATATCTATACAATTGAACGGAAACAAATAGAAAGAATACATTATGCCTCAGGAAGAAAGGAAAAATTTAGTGATCCTGTAGTTGTTATCCTGGATGATGTAACAGATTGGAGGACAGTACTTATTACCCATGAGAAAAAAGATGTGGAAGGCTTTTATTACAGAGGCGATATTAATGCAAAAGCACCCCCGAGTAACACTAAAAAAAGAGCTAAAAGCAATTGCGAGATAAGGCTCAAAAAGAAGGCTGCAGGTATTGGAGGCATAATAATACTAATTACAAATGAAGAAGCCATTGGTGGGTATGGAGAAATGCCATCCTATTCGATGGAAGGAATTGCTTATGGAACAGAACCTTTACCAGATCCTGATGAAAAGGAAATCAATGAACAGGATCCGGGCCAAATAAAAAGGTAAAAAATATTAAAACAGGTAATCTACAAATTTATCTATCTCAAGCCCTGCAATAACAGGGCTTTTTAATTGCTCCTTCAATCTGTTCTTAATTTCTCCCGGGAAATGCGGTACACTCACCAATATCCTTTCGGCGATTTCAAGATCGCTATCAAATTCACTACCCTTTGAAAAGCTCAATTGTTCAATCAATCCCTTCGAAACTTCCAATGAAAATGATATGGATTTAAATTTGGAAGTGTATGTGTATTTGGGTGAATACCCGAAATTCCATTGCCAGGTAGAGTACTTATTTTTTACCAAATCCTCAATTCGTCTCATCTCCCCTGAATTAAAATTTCGTTCATAATTCGTATCAAAATCAATGGTTACACGGGTTATAATCTCATCCATAAAATCCTCAATGGAAATGGGCTGCTCCAAATATTCACTTATATTAGCGACTTGAGCTCTTCTCGAAGAAACCGCCTTATCAGAGAACTTATCCAGATTTACATTCAATGCTTCCTGGAGATTATTTAAATTGGCATTAAAAAGTAATGTCCCATGGTGCAGAACTTTTGATTTGAAAACATGCGCAGCATTACCGGATATTTTCTTCCCGTCTACGGTTAAATCACTCTTACCTGAGAATATTGCCGGTACCTTAAAAGTATTCAATACTTTTAAAATGGGTTCTGTATAACGGACAAAATCAACTTGTTTACCTTCTTCAGAACTTGTAATAAAAGTATAATTGACATTTCCCAAATCGTGATAAACAGTGCCCCCTCCAGAGTTTCGCCGAACAACTTTAAGTAAATTTCTTTCTGTGTATGACAAATTTATTTCCTTTATTGTATTTTGATGCTTGCCAACTATTATGGATGGATCATTTCTATAAATTAAGAATACATCTTCATAGCTATTCTTCAGCAAATATTCTTCGGCTGCAATATTAAAAAAGGGATCAGTTATACTACTAATTAAGACGTACATTTTTTAAATTATTACCAAAACAAATATACAACCTAATATTGTAAATTATTCTTTAATAGATGCAAAGAAACGCATTACTGTACGAAAAAAATAATAGTTTTGTTAAGCTTTGAACTCAAAATTTTTTTCACCTAATTTCTTTTGAATTGAGCCATCATATCATACAATTAATAAGCCAGGGTGAACACCAGCAATTAGATTTTAAGTACGAAGTATCTGATTCGCAAAAACTTGCACGTACTCTTGTCGCCTTCTCCAACACGGATGGTGGCATCTTGCTTATTGGGGTAAGGGACAATGGCTCAATTAGAGGAATTCATTCTGATGAAGAATTGTATATGGTTGAATCAGCTGCACATTTGTTTAGCAAACCGCAAATTAACTACGAAACCAAAATCTGGAATCTGGAAGGCAAAACAGTAATTGAAATTATAGTTCCTAAAGGTGATAAACGACCCTATTATGCAAGAAATGATGAAGGCAAATGGAAAGTATATATTCGCGTAAAAGATGAGAACTTTCTGGCTAACCATATTCTTTTGGAAGTATGGAAAAGAGAAGGCAGGAAAAAAGGCACGTATTTAAAACTGACCTCTATTGAGCAAAAACTACTGACTTACCTTGAAGATAATCCCAAAATTACAATAAAAGAATTTTGTAAGCTTTGCTCAATACCCAGAAGAAAAGCAGAATATGTTCTTATTAACCTGATTTCAATAAACGCAGTTTCTATAGAATTTACTTCAACAGATATATATTATTCACTGAATTCTGAAACAAAGGAGAGAGGATAATTTTAATCTCCACTATAGCTTGCCAAGAAATTCTTTCACTCTTTCCATTTGCCATACCGGAGTTGATGTTGCACCTGTAACACCTACTTTTTCACCCTGGTTAAACCAATCCTGTGAAATATCATCCACACTGGAAATAAAATACGCCCGTGTACATTCATGGCAAATATTATATAATAATTTACCATTTGAAGAATTTTTTCCGGCAACCATCAAAACAACATCCATCTCTTTACAAAACTTTCTAAGTTCTGCCTCCCTGTTGGTTACCTGTCTGCATATCGTGTCATTTACATTAACTTTCCTGCCTGATTGTTCAATTAAATTGATAGCTTTTCTGAACTTCTCCAGGTTCATGGTCGTCTGACTAAATAGAGTAACCTCTTGCGGTAAACTATCAATATTTAATTCCGCAGGTTCTTCAAAAACGATCGCCTCATTATTTGTATGTCCCTTTAATCCGATTGTTTCAGGATGATTATGTTTTCCAAAAATAAGAATTGTTTCACCATGAGTGTATGCTTTCAAAATTCTTTTCTGGATTTTAAGGATAATTGGACATGAAGCATCAATAATTATATTTTTATTCTGTTTCGCCAGATCATATGTTGAAGGAGGTTCTCCATGAGCCCTTAATAAGACTTTTACATTTTTTAAACTTCCGAGCTGATTATGATCAATCGTAATCAAACCTTGGGATTCCAAACGGTTCATCTCGGCATCATTGTGAACCAATTGACCCAAACAATAAATTTTATCACCACTTACCAACACTTCTTCAGCCTTATTGATAGCCGCAACCACTCCAAAACAAAAGCCTGAATTAGCATTAATCCTGATATCCAAATTTAATTTACCCACAAGAATTAAAATATTTGCAAACTTAATGAAAACATTGGTAATGCCTTTATTGCAACACAATTAATATGGATAATGTTTATATTTGTCCGAAAAAAAGTTGACTGACATTACCTTAAATTCATCTATTTCAACATGAATTCCAGGATACTAAAAATACTTTGGATCACACTGCTCTCTATATCCTATGGTGGATTATCCTATTGCGGACCTTATGACTGGAGATTGTCTTCTCTGGGTACTATGGGAATAGCGGGATTTGGATATCTCGCATATAAAAAAGATTTTCAAACTGCCCTGGGATTAAAGATGAACTGGAAAAGTATATTACTCTCCTTTATTTTATTGGCAGTTTTTGTATTTGGTACTTATTATCTTATGAAATATATAGGAAATAGCAAAGGGATCATCCTGTATCCGGGCAATTACAAAAACTACTACCACATCTTTTTCTACACCCTCAATGAAGAAATTGTACTTGGAGGTATTTTGATTTATATTCTTAAGGTGAAATGGAAAATTCGACCTATACCCATTACATTTAGCCTGGCTCTATTTTTTGCTTCATTGCATTACATTTTTTATAGATGGGTTTTTATCTTCCACACCAATTTGCATATTTTCACATTGATAACACTATTTTTCGTGGGAGTCCTCCGGTATTTATTTATCCTCAAGACAAATCATATAGGATATGCATGGGCGCTACATTTTGGCTGGATGGTTTTAATGTTTGGAGGAAATCATTTATACATTAGTACAAATGAACGATTGAATGAACCCCAACTTTTTAATATTTATTTGGGATCCTATGAAATGCTGGGAATTTCGTTTTTTCTGGCAAGTATCTATTTTATAATCATTAGAAAATCTTTAACCAAAAGTAAAATAACAGCTCGCTGATTTTTGCAGAAAAGAAATATTTTTTCTGTGTTTATCTGAAAAAAACAAACATTTGCCAATCACTGAACCTTTCGTTAATTTTGCCGTTCTTCTCACTACGAATGATAAATACTTATCAAATAGAAGTTACAGGTCTGGTACAAGGCGTGGGATTCAGACCGTTTATTTACCGAATTGCACAACATCGGGGTCTTAAAGGGATTGTGCGAAATACAAACAGGAATGTCATCATTGAGGTAAATGCCGATGAAATAACTATACATGAATTCATTTCAACTATAAAAAACGAAGCTCCACTTGCAGCATCCATAAAATCAATAGATTTTTCCATTAAAGAAACTACAAACTTTGCTGAATTTTCTATAGTAAAGAGTGAAAGTACTTCATACTTCATAACTGAAGTAAGTCCGGATATATCAGTTTGTCCTGAATGCCTTGAAGACATGAAGGTACAGGAGAACCGGATACATTACCCCTTTATAAATTGCACCAACTGCGGGCCCCGCTTTAGTATTATTAAGGAATTGCCCTATGATCGTAAGAATACAACCATGGGTGTATTTGAAATGTGTGATGACTGCATGATTGAATATACAAACATTTACGATCGAAGGTTTCATGCACAACCTGTAGCATGTAGTATTTGTGGCCCACATTATGAGCTGGAAATAAATGGGAAGACTATTTCAGATATAGATGAAATAGTATCAGAAGTCCACAAGCTTATTGATAATGGTAAAGTAATTGCTATTAAAGGTATTGGTGGTTATTTTATTTCCTGCGATGCATTAAATGAGGCAGCGGTGCAAAAACTAAGATCCGGGAAAAAACGTTATGGAAAACCCTTTGCTGTGATGTTTCGTGACATTGAAGCCATTAAACAATTCGCAAAAGTCAATGATGAAGAAGCAAAATTGCTAATTTCCTGGAGAAAACCGATTGTGTTGTTAAATCTTTCAACTTCGCTGGCACAATCTGTAACAATGGGATTTTCAACCATAGGAGCAATGTTGCCTTATATGCCTTTGCACAACTTGTTATTCGAAAAACTTAAAACTCCTGCAATAGTTCTCACTTCCGGAAACCTTTCCGAAGAGCCCATTTGTATCTTCAATAAGGAAGCCAGGCAAAAACTGGGCCCCATCACCGATGCATTGATTTCCTACAACAGAGAAGTGCATAACCGGGTGGATGATTCGGTTACAATGATTGCTAATAAGAAGGAACACATTATTCGTCGTTCAAGAGGATATGCCCCATCACCCATTGATCTTAAACTTAATACGGAAGGAATTTTAGCTACCGGTGCAGAACTGGTTAACTGTTTTTGTATTGGAAAAGGTAACCAGGCCTTACTGAGTCAGCATATTGGCGACCTAAAAAATTTTGAGACCTACGAGTTCTTTATTGAATCGATTGACCGGTATAAAAATCTGTTTCGCTTTACTCCACAGCTAATTGCCTGTGATATGCATCCGGATTACTTGTCCACACGATATGCCAAAGAATCAGGAATCCCGTATACGGAAATACAGCATCACCATGCGCATATAGCGGCCTGCATGGCAGAATATGGTTTGGACGAAAAGGTTATAGGCTTTAGTTTTGATGGAACAGGCCTGGGAACTGATGGTGCTATTTGGGGAGGAGAAGTGTTGCTTTGTGACCTGAATACATTTGAACGTCCTTTACAATTTGAATATTTTCCCTTGCCTGGAGGAGACAAAGCTGTAGAAGAGCCTTGGCGAATGGCAGTTTCATACCTGTACTCCATATACAAAGAAAACTTTTTTTCTTTGAACTTACCATTTATGCAAAATGTGGATGAAAAAATGGTTACATTGATACTTCAAGCTATTGATAAAAAAATAAATAGTCCGCTTACATCCAGTTGCGGAAGACTATTTGATGCTGTAGCAGCTATGACAGGAGCATGCTCAGCTTCACAATTTCATGCAGAGGCTCCCATGCGATTGGAAAGCTTGATTAAACCAGATTGTGATGAATCTTATGAAGTTGAAATATCCGGCAGCATCAAAACAAGTAAGATAATCAAACAAATAGTGGATGATATTCATGCCTCACAACATCCATCACAAATAGCCACAAAATTCCATAATACAATTATAAATAGTATTTTTGCATCTGCAAAACAAATTGCTGATACGACCGGAATTAAAAAGGTGGTATTATCTGGTGGTACATTCCAGAACCGCTACCTTATTGAAAAGGCAGAAGAAGGATTAAAGAAAAGAAAATTTGAAGTATTTATACCTTGCCAGGTACCGGCAAATGATGGCGGTATAGCGCTGGGACAAATGGCTATAGCAGCAAAAAGGAGGGAACTACAATGTGTTTAAGCATGCCTGCAAAAGTGATAGAGATAAATGGCGATATTGCCAAAGCATCTGTTGGCGGAACCATTATCGAAGCCGGCTTGCATATGCTCGATGATGTGCAGGTAGGAGATTACATCCTGGTACATACGGGCTTTGCATTGCAAAAAATAAGTGAAGAGGAGGCTGAAGAAACTTTGAAATTATTTAAGGAATATGAAGACTTCAACGAAATGCTGGATGACGAAGAAAATAAAAAATTATAGATAATGAGAAATATAGATACCAGTAAACTTTCACAGGACGAATGCTGGGGCATTCAGATAAATGGAACAAAACACTGTGCTAACTGCAAATTTACAGGGATCAGCGCCTGCGTAGGTAAAAATATTATTGCAACCGGACGGAACTCAAAAGGTTACAGGATTGATGAAAACGGCCTTGTAGAAGATGACTGCATACCTCCAGGCAGCAAGTCAAAAGTTATAATATAGAACCGTGAAGTACATTGACGAATTTCGCGATAAAAACCTGGTAAAAACCATCACCAGACAGATACATAAAATTTCCTCAAAACCTGTGGCATTGATGGAAGTATGTGGAGGGCATACCATGGCTATTCAAAAATTCGGTATTCCGTCGCTTCTTCCTGAAAATATACGGTTACTTTCAGGTCCCGGATGTCCGGTTTGTGTCACTGGCAGAGAGTTTATTGATAAAGCTATTGCCCTTTCCCGTCAAAAAGATGTTATTATTACTACCTATGGAGATTTGATCCGGGTTCCGGGTTCAAAATCTACACTTGACATGGAAAAAGCAAATGGTGCTAAAATCCGGATGGTTTTTTCAACCCTGGAAGCCATAAAAATTGCCAAAGCTAATCCTGATAAAAAGGTTGTTTTTCTTGGTATCGGATTTGAAACTACTACCCCGTCGAGTGCCATGGGAATTATCCTTGCCAAAAAAGAAAGCCTTAAAAACTTCTTTGTACTAAGTTCACATAAAGTGATGCCCCCTGCCATGTCGGCATTAATTGATGAAGGTGTAAAAATTGACGGCTATATAGCTCCCGGACACGTAAGTGCGATTACCGGGTCTTCCATTTACATGGATATTCCAAAAAATTATGGCCTTTCAGTTGTTATCTCAGGTTTCGAACCGGTTGATCTCCTGCAATCCATTTACATGCTGGTGAAACAAAGAGAAGATAATACACCCCGTGTGGAAATACAATACAAGCGTGTAGTGACACCCGAAGGAAATCAAAAAGCTCAGGCAATGATGAATGAAGTGTTTGAACCCCGTGAAGATTGGTGGCGAGGATTAGGTATCTTACCGGATAGCGGATTAGGTATCAGGGAAAAATATTCACACTTTGACGCTGAGAAACAATTTGATATTAAAATTCAACCTGCACCCGAGCCTAAAGGTTGTATATGCGGAGAAATTTTAAAAGGATTAAAGAATCCTAAAGAGTGTAAACTTTTTGGGAAAGCGTGTAATCCACAAAACCCGGTGGGTGCTTGCATGGTATCAAGTGAGGGAGCTTGCCATGCTCATTATAAATATGCCGAAGTATAAATTATTAATATGTATTTTATAATCCAATATCCATGAACTCACAAATACTTCTCGGACATGGTAGCGGAGGGCAGCTCTCGCATGATTTAATCGAACGTATTTTCATTAACTATTTTCATAACGATATTCTGGTTGACCAAACCGATTCGGCCATTCTATCAATGAATCAGGGCAACCTTGCGTTTACAACAGATTCCTATGTTGTGGATCCCATTATATTCCCGGGAGGTAACATTGGGAAAATTGCTGTCTGCGGTACAGTAAATGACCTTGCCGTTTCAGGCGCCGAACCAAAATACATTGCTGCCTCATTTATTATAGAGGAAGGGTTACCTTTTCAAATCTTACAGGAAATAGTAAAATCCATGGCCGAAGAAGCAGAAAAAGCCGGGGTGCTTATAGTTACAGGCGACACGAAAGTAGTAAATAAAGGGAAAAGTGATAAACTTTTTATAACAACATCCGGTGTAGGAATTGTCCCTCCACACAACATGCATATTGCATACGGAAAGAACATACAACCTGGAGATGCTATATTAATCAACGGACATATTGGGGATCACGGAATTGCAGTGATGGGGGCACGTGAAGTATTAAGCTTTAGCAATGAAGTTCAGTCCGATTGTGCATCATTGAACCATCTTATAAAAAAAGTACTGGATGCTGGTGTTAATATGAAATTTATGCGGGATGCTACCCGAGGTGGAGTTGCTACAGTTCTCGCTGAAGTAACAAAAAAGCATAAGCTTGGTATTGAAATAGAAGAAGATGCTATTCCCATTAGAGAAAGTGTGAAAGGACTATGTGAAATCTTTGGTTTTGATCCGTTATATGTCGCTAATGAAGGGAAAGTAGTAATGATTATTGCGGCAGAGGATGTAAAAAAAGCCTTAGAAATAATGAAGAATGAACCAACAGGCATGGATAGTATTCAAATTGGAAATGTAACAACCCGGCACCCCGGTAAGGTCGTTTTGAATACTTCGATTGGCGGTAAAAGGATGGTGGATATGCTTGCAGGTGAGCAATTACCCCGCATCTGCTAGTGATCGTACTCCTCGTAAAACCTGGACAGAGCCTCATTTAAATCTTCAAAAGCCACATAGTGCTTCTTACATCCGGCTCTTGAGCAAATACATACTTTCCCTCCATGATCCACTTTAAATTCGATCATCTCTGCTCCGCATAGATCACATATTTCTGAACTATTCAATATTTTATCACAATGCGGACAAGACATTATGGCCAGATTACCATTTAAAATCTCGAAAGTACACACATATTCATATGATCCGTAAACGGAACAAAGATTAATATAACCTTTATCCTTCCCCATTTTAATTTTTAGCCTGATACTGGGTTTTTGGTTAATATACTGCTCAAAGTCCATAAGTGAATGCCCACAAGCCGGGCAGTTCACCTTCAATGAAACCATTTTTCCCATGAAGTGTCCTCCATTTCTTGATTAAAAGATTACCCTATATTAAATATACGAAATTTTGGAATAAAATAAAAGATTAATAAGCGATATGTGCCTTTGACACTAATTGTTTTCAAACACGTTATATTATGTATCCCGTTTATTTTACAACGGTTTCACAATTAATCAATATTTTTGCACAATTATATTTACTTTTATCAATATGCATGAATTATCCATCGCGGTTAATATTGTTGAAATAGCTGAAGCAAGCGCTCTAAAGGAAGGTGCACATAACATTAGTGAGATTACTATTGATGTGGGAAGTCAGTCAGGAGTGGTTATTGAAGCCTTAAATATGGCTTTGGAATCCGCAATTAAGGACACTATGCTGGAATCTGCAAAAATAAACATTAACATTATAGAAGCAGCAGCCAGGTGCCTCGAATGTGGCGCCCGGTACTCTCCGGATGATTTGTTTACTCCCTGCCCCAGGTGTAATTCATTTCAAACAGAAATAACACAGGGCAAGGATTTAAAAGTTAAGTCTTTGACTATTGAATAATATCTCAAAAACCTTAAATAATATTTTCATTACCAAAGGCTGCCCGTCAATTTTCACTATATTTGCTAAAAAGAAAAATCATGTGCGATACCTGTGGATGCGAAGGAAACGAAAACAAAATTACAATAACGAAGGCAGGGGAAGAACATTCCCATTCCCATAGTCACAGTCATGATCATGATCATCATGACCATGAACATACACATGATCACGATCATTCTCATGATCATACACATGACCACTCACATAGTCGTACCATTTCTGTTGAGCAGGATGTGCTGGGTAAAAACAACCTGTTAGCTGAACGCAACCGGGGATATTTTGAGGCAAAAAACATCCTGGCTTTAAACCTGGTAAGCTCACCGGGTTCAGGAAAAACCAGTTTGCTGGAAATAACTATTGCTGATCTGGGAAAAGAAATAGTGTTCACAGTCATAGAAGGCGACCAGCAGACCATGAACGATGCCAACCGCATTGCAAAAACAGGCGCCGAGGTAGTTCAGGTGAATACCGGAAACGGCTGCCACCTGGATGCGGACATGGTAAACCAGGCCGTAAAAAAGTTATCTCCACCGGAAAAATCAGTTTTGATGATAGAAAATGTAGGCAACCTGGTATGCCCGTCATTATTTGACCTTGGTGAATCAAAGAGAGTAGTAATAATAAGCGTTACAGAGGGTGAAGATAAGCCCGTCAAGTACCCCAACATGTTTCAATCTTCGGATATCTGCATCATAAATAAAACAGATCTTTTACCATATGTAGATTTCAACGTTGAAAAGGCTAAAGAATATGCCATGAGAGTAAACCATCATCTGGAGTTTATTGAACTCTCGGTAAAATCAGGCGAAGGACTGGAAAGATGGTATACGTGGCTAAAAAGACAACTATTAAACCCCTAAATAAATGGAAACAAGAATTCTTGGCATTCAGGTAAAGGACAGGCAAAATGATGCCGCCCAGTTACAACAGGTGCTTACCAACTATGGGTGTTTCATAAAAACACGTTTGGGACTGCATGAAATGAGCGCTGAAAATTGCAGTTCAAAAGGGTTGATAATTCTTGAGCTGACTGGTTCTCCTGAGGATATGCAAAAGGTGGAAGATAAAATAAAAGCTTTGAAAGGTCTTGATGTCCAAAAAATGGTGTTTAATTCAATATAAGAATAATACTATATTATTGATTTTCAATAGCCCCAACCTTTAGGTATGTAAAAAATCAAATTCTAAAACCGAAATACTCAGAATTTTGTAATTCAATTAATTTACAAAATTCTGAGTATTTCTCTATTCTTAGAAATTATTTATCCCCCTGGTTAAAACCAGGGGCTATTGAAAATCAATCGAATAAATATCAATCTGAATCGTATCAAGTTATTTAGTATATAAGGTTTATTCCAAACTCTTTTTTCACATATTCGATCAACTGCGGAAAATACTCGCTGAAATTATCATCAAACTGCTGATAATTTGCCTGTATATTTTCAATGGCCGATCGGGAATTGTCTGGAAGTGATGTCCTCATAGACATCCGGTTTAACACCGCTTCAATACCTTCAAGTGTTTGGTAGGCCCGCATCCAGTTTTTCTCTATAAAAGAAGGCACAAAGCGCTGGACTTCCAAAGGCAAGATATCAATATTCGCTTTCAGTAACTCATGTATACCATGAATAAATTGCAGAAGAGGTTCTGACGAGAATTTTTCCCAGTTGATTGCTAAATAGTGATCAAAAATCACATCCACGATTATTCCGGAATACTTGCGGTAATTTTCCTGAAAAATAACTTTTGCATTCCGAACAATCGGATGTTTATCGGTAAAATCATCTATCCCTCTGTGTAATAGGATTCCCTTCCTTATCAGTTCCGGATAATTCTCATAATCACGACCCTTCACATAGTCTCCTATAAAGTTCCCAATCTTTATTCCATCCTCCTCCCCGGACAAGTACATATGTGCCAGATAATTCATAATTTTTTTAAAAAATACAGCTCAATATCAAAGATACGAATATATAGGTTTACTATCCACAAAATCTCATGATCTATACTGTTTTACTGCTTATATTAATGATATGTTTCTTAACAATAAGTAATTATGGGAAAAATACTGTATATTTATTATGAATAAAAATGGGGCTAAAGCCCTGACAAACCAATAGAATTATTGCCGTTGGCTTAAGCCAACGGCAATAAAGATCAATTACTGACCTGGGCTTTAGCCCCATAAACCAGTTTGCTTGAAATAGTAATAAATATCTGTAGTGTCCGAACAAAATTTTATAAAATGAATACAGGCCTTATCAGAAGGATTAAATATAGCCCCCGGATAAATCCGGGTGTAAATAAATCCCTCCCCAAATTGCGGACTTTAGTCCGCAATTTTAGCAGACTTGTTTTCAAGAGATTATCTTCATGTGCTTTAGCACCTTTAGTATAACTCCTATTTATAAGGATATCACTAAAAAATAATTCTATGCAAAAACGAAATGTAATAATAATAGGAGCTGCCGGAAGGGATTTTCACAATTTCAATACCTTTTTCCGTAACAACAATGAGTATAATGTAGTAGCATTTACCGCTGCACAAATTCCGGATATTGATGACCGTAAATACCCGGCTGAACTGGCAGGAAAAAATTATCCCAAGGGTATACCCATTTATGCTGAAGAAGAGCTCCCTGCATTGATAAAAAAATACAATGTCCACGATTGTGTTTTTTCATATAGCGATACTCCTTATTCAAAGGTAATGGGTATAAGCGCAATAGTTAATGCAGCTGGAGCCAACTTTGTCCTGCTTGGTAAAAAGGAGACCATGATTAAAAGTAATAAACCGGTAATTGCCGTTTGTGCCGTACGTACCGGTTGCGGAAAAAGCCAGACTTCACGAAGGGTTATTGAAATTCTGATGAAAAAAGGATTGAAAGTGGTAGCTATAAGGCATCCTATGCCATACGGAAACCTTGCCATTCAAAAAGTACAGCGATTTGCATCAATCGAAGACCTTAAAAAACATAAGTGCACCATTGAAGAAATGGAAGAATATGAACCTCATATAGTGAGAGGAAATGTAATCTATGCCGGTGTGGATTATGCAGAAATACTCAAAGAAGCTGAAAAAGATCCCGGTGGTTGTGATGTTATACTGTGGGACGGCGGCAACAATGACTTCCCATTTTATACTCCTGACCTGCTAATAACAGTGGTTGACCCGCATCGGCCAGGTCATGAACTTTCCTATTACCCGGGTGAAGTAAATTTACGATCGGCAGATGTTATTATCATTAATAAAATGGATACAGCAGATGATAAAGGCATTACCATTGTACGCGACAACATTTATAAAACCAATCCCGAAGCAACAGTAATTGATTGTGCATCCCCGATAACAGTAGATAATTCTGACCTGATAAAGGGTAAGCGTGTGTTGGTGGTAGAAGACGGGCCAACATTAACCCATGGAGAGATGAAAATTGGTGCAGGTATAGTAGCGGCCCATAAATTTGGAGCAAAGGTTATTGTTGATCCTCGTCCGTATGTTGTTGGTAAACTTGCTGAAACATTCAGGAAATATCCCGGTATAGGACACCTTTTACCAGCAATGGGTTACGGGAAACAACAATTAAAAGATCTGGAAACAACAATAAATACTACAGATTGCGAAACAGTGGTAATCGGCACTCCTATAGATCTTAACAGGATTATACAGATCAACAAGCCAACAACCCGCGTGTATTATGAGCTGCAGGAAATCGGCAAGCCAAGCCTCGAAGGTGTTTTGCATAAATTTATTCAGAGACACACCTTGTAATAGAACTAATTTAGGGAATTACAATGAAATTATAATGAATCTCCATGGAATTATGTTGCTGAGGTATGGAATCTTGACAATTCCATAAGGAATCATTACGCTAAAATATGGCAGCATGATAATTCCCTATGGAATTATGTTGCTGCTACAAGGAAGCATGACAATTCCATATGGAATTATGTTGCTGCTGTTTCGAATCAAAGCAATTCCCTATAGAATTATTACCCTGCTGCATGGAAGAAAGACAATTACTTGCAGAATTGTGATGATTCCCTATGGAATTGATGATAATTCTTTTGTTTATCCTGTTCTAAGAAGGGAAGAAATCGTATTTCAATTTAAAATTTGGATTTAGGTCAATCTTCAGGGGATTAGTTGATTCAGGATGCTCGAAAATTCCCGGTTTAAACCTATCCCACCAGTCAGCCACGGCTTCAGCGCAATTCATGCGCTTCTCGGCATCAGGCCCTGTTTTCCCCGGCCACTTACCTGTAAGTATATACCATATTTGCTCAAAAAGACTCAGAAAATCATATTCTGTATTTTCCAAAGCCGTGGTAAGGGCAATTTTGGATATCTCCTCCCCTCCCTCTTTTGTTAAAGGGTCAACAGGAGTTTTAATAATGTGATTCTTTTTCCCTCCATAGGTTTTAATATAGGGTGTGGCTGTTATACCTTTAGCCAACGCTTCAACAACATAGAGTTGTCCCCAGATATTTACACATAAAAAGCAATGATTGTATGCTCTGCGTGGAGGAAGTTTTAAAATTTTTCGGTATAAATCCATAAACCAGCTTACGATTTTATTTATAAGTTTGGTTTTTACTACCAGGCCTATATCGCCGTGTTCAATGTTTAAGGTTTCAGGGTTTTCCATAGGTTTTGTGTTGATTTTAATTAGTATGGGTTTGTTTACGTTTAAAATCAGAGAAATTGGTACTGACTGAGAAATGATTGGTTGCACCTGCCAGATGATACGAAGCTTTACCATAACTTAATTGAAACCGGTTAAGCTTAATTCCAACACCCCAAGAAAATCCAACCATTGCCAGGCGGTCTTCAACCTGTAATTCCTTCCTGCGTTGATAATTATAACCCGCTCTCAGGGAAAATCCCTGAAATGGCAAAAACTCAACTCCTACAATCATATGGCGCATAAAGCCATCCCCGACTTTCTCCAGCTTTGTTTGTTCTTTCGTATTTTGTCCGAAAAAATCTGTACTCTCATCTTCTTCTTCCAATTCATAGGTCATATCAATATTTTGCAGCTGATGGGCAGTAAATGAAAACCTGAAGGGTGCATGCTGTAATCGCTGACTCACTCCCAACTGCATTTCAAATGGCAGAGGCTCTCTATGATTCGTAAAAGTGGTAATTTGTGTTCCTAAATTGCGGATTACAAAAGCAGCTGTAAAAAGTTTCTGTGCATTATAATATGTAATACCCCAATCTGTAGCAATTCCCAGTGAATTATATTTTTCAAGCGACGAATACAGAGGTTTTATATTCACACCTACATGCCAGTTACTATCCAGGCTCCTTGTATATAAGATATTAAATGCATACTCAGCTGCTGTAAAGGTTCCTGTCTTCGTTCCTACCTCATCCGCGCCGGTAAATTCACCATAATTAATATATTGAATCCCACCGGCAATCATGCTGTTACCCTTATAAGAGTGTGCATAAGAAGCATATCCGTAGTTAATATCCATGAAATAATTTACGTAACTCAAAGCCAGACTATTACTCATCTCCATTGATAACAAAGAAGGGTTTTGAAAAACAAGGTTCAGATCATTATCCCAAATGGCTATTTGCTTCCCCCCAAGTGCAGCAACCCTTGCCGAACTATTCAGGTTAAGAAATTCATATACACCCCGGCCCCCTATCTGGCAATAAGCCATAATAGTATATGACAGAATAAAGATGACAAGTAATCCTTTCTTAATTTCCTTTATTTTCATTGGCCTTGATGAAATAGAATATGACATTTGTAAATATATACCTTTAGGTTGTTTTTTACCAGTATAATATTATCAAACGGAAACGATTTAAATATAGTGTATTTAATTGACAAAAAAGTAGAGAAGATTGTTTTATCTAACGAAATGAAAGATTAATTTTCACAATCATATCGTATGAATATATTTAATCACTACTGTCCGATTAAATATTTTATGAAATTATGAAATGCCTTTATTTATATGCCGTCCCTACGGGACTTTAATGACCCCAGATCATTTTTGTGCTACCAATATTTTGTCCCTAACGGGACAGTCCCGTAGGGACGACATATTGGTAAACATTGTGTTAGAAAATGTTTC
>JAFGOZ010000316.1 GCA_016926235.1 Bacteroidales bacterium
CGCTGTTTCTTATCGCATGTGAGTATGTTTAGCGCGGACTTTAAGACTTGCAACTCACTTACACCCCAATGTTTTATGCCGCGTGTTGTGCCCCGTTGTTATTTAATTTATTATAAATAATCTATTTAATTCTATTATAATCAATATAGCAAAAACTCCTAAAACGGTAAAATATCCTAACGCTTTTATATTTAGTTTCATAATCCGATTGCATTTCCACAAAATCAAACCTAGTATTGTTAAAACAATCGTAGCAATTAAATACTTATTCGTATCCAACATAGAAGCTATTCTTGCTTCATCCTGCAAATTAAATCCACCCAAAATGATTGAGAAAAATCTTGAGAATACAGCAAAAAATACAATAGAATAGGCATAAATTGATTTAGTTATACAAATTATTACTAAAAATATTAGCGCTTGAATAATTGTGAAAAAAGGTCCTCCTATTGCAGACAATAAAGCATGAGACTCCTTAATGAAATAGCCATTTTTAGGTGCTACAGCATTCAGGCTTAATGTCATATCATTTCCCGATAATTCTCCAAATATCCAATGCCCGAATTCATGAAACATATATGTGACGAATGCAATCGGAATAAATAAAATGATAACTTTCCAATTAATCTTGCTTTCTCTTAAATCATTACATATTCTATTCTTAATAGTTACTTTCATTTTTATACATATCTACATCATTTTGTGTAGCCTTTTTTCAGGACGGGTCAGTTGGCGGTATGAGCAGTGGTGAGATGCGGACCGTGTCCGTATCCCCCGTTGCGAATACTAAAGTGGGGGAGGAAGCTAAGTATTACCGAATCTGCTGCCATTGCTTATACCACGTGTTGTAATGCGTTTGTAATTAAAATTTTAAATAAAATCCAAAGACACTTCCATAAGTCAGTTGTCCTGTTTTCATTGATTCCGCATCCAATTTATTTAGTCCTTTTCCAAAATATGGAGTGAACGAAATTTTATATCGCTCATTTAAATGATATTCAAATCCAACACTCACTTTTAGAATTATAAGTGTGTTACTTAAATCTTGACTTAAATAATCTGATTCTCTTTCAGAATCATCTTCGTAAACAGTGCTCTCATTATCTCCTATTCTGAAAGTAAAATCAATACCTACAGAAGGATTAATTCTAAATTTTTCGACATCAACAATCGTATATCCAAAAGTAACAGGGATATTAAGGAAAGATACCTGTAAATTACTCTCTCTAGGAATTGCAGGATCTCCTGGATCCATAACTATCAAATTGTATTTAAGCATATATCCTTGGGATATATAACTTAATCCACTGTTTAAAAATGCTTTATTAAAAACGAAATATTGTAATCCTAAGCCAAATGAGTATCCTAAATCAGGATTGTATTCATAATCAAAACCAGTATCCTCAAAATAATATTTATTTAAATCAATTGAACCAACAAGTCCTAACGATAATTTACTATTCTGTCCAAGCAGGAATTGCGTGAACAAGAAACAAAATATTGAAATAGTCGCTAATCTCTGCATAATAATATGATCATTGTGTTATAGCTCAAATGTTCGTTAAAGCAGATAGTTTACAAAGTTAAAGGCACATGGTTTACACTAAAATTGGATTTAACCTTGTTGTGCTTAGTTGTTATTTCAAAGAATCATCACTTAGTAATCGAGCAGAATGATATATTCTCAAAATGTCAACTTGAAATTCGCTTATAATCCTATATACTATTCTGTAACTGCCAATAATTATTTCTCTTATGGTCTTATCATTAAATTCAGGTACAATTCTGCCCATGGAAGGATTATCAATAATCAATTGAGCATTCTGATAAATTTTATTTACTGTAATTGATGCGTATCTGGATGAATCTTGAGCAATGAAATCAAATATTTCCTTTAAATCATCTCTGGAAACTTCTGTCCAAACTAACTTGACCATTTGTCAATAACATTTTTAATGTCCTCATTGGAGATAACCTTACCCTTATCTGATTGCTGAATACCTTCTTCAACTTTTTCTATGAAAATCAACTGATCAATTAATTCATCTATTGTAAATGAATCCGGGAGATTATCAATTGTCATTTTTACCTTATTCTTTGTCAACATATCTCAATTATTTAATAGTAAAGATAACTCAAATATATTATTTCTCTGATTAGATTGACTAGCAACAATTAAGAACAACCTGCTTTCCCGGCAATTTTTTATACCGCGTGTTGCCAACAGTACTTTTTAATCTATGAATAATTTTAATCCTAAAAAATTAAAGTATATTTTTCAAATCTTGCATTCCAACAATTACCATTATCTCAACCATACTATCATTAATTCTGAAATATATGGTGTCAGAACCACAAGGACATCTTCTATATCCTTCTTTTATATAATCCACAGATTCAAATGCAAATGGCCTTTCTGCAATAATTTCAAAATAATTAAAAAAAGTATATAAGTATTTGTCAGCTTGAGCAATACCAAACTTTCTGACTCCAAAATGATGAATGCGAATCAAATCCTCTTTGGCTGCATTACTTAATCTATATTCAGCCATTAAGTAAAGTCTTTGACTGTTTTAAAATCTGCTCTTTGGTATCACTTGTAAATCCACTTCTTTCGGATTTTTCCAATTTTGCTCTAATCCAATCAATATGAGCTTGCTGTTTTCGAGCCTGTCTAATCAAATCGTTGACAAGTTCACTTTTACTGGAATATTCCTCGTTGTCTATTTGAGCTTTTAACCATTCATCATTTGGTTTCGAAAAAGATATACTTTGTCTTGGCATAGTTTTATATTTTTATGATGTAAATTTACACCAAATATGAATCAAATGCAAGTTTTTGTCTTTGTATGTCTAGACCTAAAATATGACTACATGTTTTAATAGTTTAAGCTCTCATTTTAAAAACTTCTTCAGGTGTTTTATAATTCAAAGATAAATGAAGTCTTTTAGTATTATATATCCGTATTGCATTATGGCTTACTTTCCTTGCCAATTCTAAACTTGGAAAGTTTTGATCAAGGTAAAATTCACTGGAGTTTCCTGAAAAATTAATCAGGGAACAATGATAGTTGGAAAGTTCCATGATGTGGTCCAATACGACTCTTATATTCTACAATGCCTGTTATGGTATACTTTAATAACTCATAAATACCATCGGCCATTGCATAGTTGAAGAAAGAAGGCACTCCAAAAAACCTTTTTGACAGGATAAATATTTTTTGAACCATTATCTTCAGTTTAAGGGAAATGCCCAAATATATACTGGTAAAATAAGCAATTGCATGCACAAATGCAGTAATATCCCGGATGGAATTATATCTCATTACCCTGAAATCTTCCAGATTATAGGATTGCTTTATATACCTATAACATTCATCACACTTCCATCGTGTCAGATAGATTTCCACGATTTGCCATAATTGTTTGTTATTATGGATATCCACATCTCTGTTGGTCAGTAAAAGCATGGGTATTTTGCCAAATCCTTTAATGACAACAAGGTTGTACCAGTGGTCTGGAAACTCTGGCAGAGCCACTGTGATTGCACCATATTCCAGGTGAATGAATTCTTCCTTTCCGTCTTTTGTAATGTGAATGTGAGCCTTATAAGGAGTCTCCACATGGTTATGGATCCTTTCCGCTTTAACTTGTCGATTGATATTGTTGCCAAAATGCAAATAACGACTTGTCTTTAACCGAATAACAAAACTAAGGTACTCATTGGTAAATCCCCTGATAATGTCAATATCATCTCCTTGTCTGTCAATTGCCCAGGTTCCGTTAGTTCCGATAGAGTGTTTTACTTTTCGAACAATTTCAATTATTTTTTCAGAACTACCGGGAAAATTATCAGACTCTGATGAATAAGCTTCACAATATAGAAGGAACTATCCTGTCATGAGCAAGATTTGCTGCTGTTACCTGGCAGAGATGATAACATCGTGCATAAGTTTCTTGGCTTTCATCATAAATATTACAAAGCAGTTCCATCTCTTTTGCATAAGGCTTCATGAGATCACCCCGGTCAATGGCTATAATCATAAAGTCATCAACCTTATTAGATGCCAGACGTAGAATTTCCTTATTTAGATATCCCGAAATATCATCAGAAGACAAATTCCTACTTAGTCTGTCTTCGGTTTTAATGAGCGACTAATATTAGATAATTTAACATATTTTGATGCTTGTATACCATATATCATCTCTTTCACAAGACGTTTTTTTATTTTTCCAAACCTCTTTGAAATAGTTCCTGAGAATTTATTACATTGCATCTTGAATCGATTCATTAACAAAGAATTTGCGTCCATAAGCGTCTTGAAGTTTTGATTAAATGCCAAGTTCGTAAATTGGGCGCAATTTTTTTAAGGAATCTTTCTTTAATAATTTCAGTTAGATTTTGTTTGAACTACCCATCCAAATTAGTCTTGAACGTTTTTTAAACCAATTTTTCAGGAAACTCCAGTAAATATAACGAAAAATAGACAATTGTCTTTTTTATCATTCAATATTCATATTTTTATATTATACATTAAAAGAATAATTATGAAAGCCATATACATATTAATTGCCGTTGTTTTTATGGGTTGCTCTACTAATGGCTCCAAAAGTGAAAATGAAAAAAAGAAAAGTCATCCAAGTCATAAATACACTTTTGTTGATAAGGATAGTGCGGAACTGAATCATATTCAAACTGAATATTTACCTGTTTATTCGGATATATACCATCAAGATGGCACACGTAGGTTTATGCTTGCAACAACAATTAGTATAAGAAATAATTCATTGACTGATTCCGCCTATATATTTGGTGCAACGTACTATGATTCTTACGGTAAAATGATTTCTGAGTTTATTGACTCTACATTATTACTTATACCGCTAGAATCAATTGAATTTGTTGTAAATGAAAAAGACCAAACAGGTGGTGCTGGTGCTAATTTTATAATATCATGGGGAAGTAATCATTTTTCTGACCAATTGTTAATTCAATCTGTAATGATTGGTACTTATGGTCAACAGGGAATTTCATTTGTTACAGATTCAAAAGTCATTAATCAATAAAAAACAGACTGTACATAGTATGGGATTTTCTATCCTTGCAGATATCGTTATCATTTTTGCCTTATCAACTGGGGTGAACCTTGTTTTTACCCGATTAAAAATTCCAACAGTTGTAGGTTATCTACTTACAGGTATATTAGCCAGTCCTCATTTGTTTGCTCTTGTAAGTGGAGAGCATGAAATAGAAGTGCTGGCTGAAATAGGGGTTGCTTTACTGCTGTTTACCATAGGCATGGAGTTTTCTATGAAACACTTAATGAGGATTCGGCGAATGGTGTTTGTAGGGGGATTTCTACAAGTCTTTATAACGGCAGGCATTTTTTATTTAGTTTCAAAACAGTTTCATTTAAACTGGAAGGCAAGTTTATTCATTGGTTTTTTAGTTGCTTTGAGTAGTTCGGCATTAGTGCTTAAACTATTACAAGAACGTTCAGAACTTTCATCAAACTACGGACGCTCAGTATTGGGAATCCTTATTTTTCAGGATTTACTATTAGTACCGTTGTTACTGTTTTCCAATATTTTATCAGATAGTAGTGTTGATATTTCAAGAGAATTAATTCTCTTATCATTAAAAGCATTATTGATAATTGCACTGGTTTATGTGGGCAATAAATGGATTTTACCGAAACTGCTACATTTTATTGCCCTTTCAAAAAATCAGGAGTTATTTTTAATGAGCATATTCCTGATTTGTTTTTCTATAGCTTTGCTAACATGGAAATTAGGAATGTCTATTGCTTTTGGTGCATTTTTAGCAGGATTAATGATATCGGAATCAGAATACAGTCACAATGCATTTGCAAATTTATTACCCTTCAAAGATACCTTCACCAGTTTCTTCTTTGTTTCCATGGGGATGCTGCTTGACGTTTCTTTCATTATTGCAAATCCGGCACTTATACTATTGAGTGTCGTTTTGGTAATCATATTGAAAACAATTATTGCTGGTGGAACAGGTTTTTTACTGGGACATACTCTTAAAGGAACAATATTAGTGGGAATAGCGCTATGCCAGGTAGGTGAATTTTCATTTTTACTGGCACGTATTGGTCATGATTTATTGATAATTGGTGATTTTATTTACCAGCAATTTCTTGCGGTAGCTGTTATTACAATGGCTTTAACACCCTTTTTAATGAAATTTTCTCTGCCCTTAGCCATTAAAATTCTGAAATTGCCATTGCCTATATTTGTAGTTGAAGGTTTATTTCCATTGAAGGAGGTTAATATACCTGAAATGGCAAACCATCTTGTAATAATTGGTAAAGATGCCAGTGCAATGAAACTTTCGATGATGGCAAGTCATTATCAAATGCCGCATGTATCAATTGTTTTCGACCCAATGCTGGCAAAAGAGAAAATGGACAAGGGCGACAACGTTATATATGGCGATGCCGTAAATGAACCCATTCTATTAAAAGCATATACTGACAAAGCAGACACAGTTGTAGTTTCTGTAGGCGATTTAATTCCAGCAATGGCTATTGTTGACCAAATACGAAAAATTAACGGCAAAGTCCGCATAATTGCCCGTACACATCGAACCGAAAATGTTAATGATTTATATAATCTTGGAGTGGATGAAGTTTTACCTGAAAAGTTGGAAATAGCTCTTGATTTGTTTAATCGTTTGTTAACTGGGAGATTGTTATCCATATCTGAAATTAATCGGATGTTAAATAACTTGCGTAATCTACAATTGGGAGAATTTACACAAAAGGACACCGTGAATAAATTGTCTTTTTTTGATGAATTTGCAAATACAACTATATCTTCTATACAGATAGAATCCGGTTTAAGCTGTCAAAATAAGTCGATTAAAGAATTGGATATAAGACAACAAACGGGCGTTACTATTCTTGCTATAAAAAGAGACGGAAAAATATTAGAACACCCAATTCCAACAACTGTTTTAAATGCTGATGATATTATTTTTATACTTGGCGACAGCGAACAAATTGAAAATGCCAATAATTTTTTTAGACAAAAATCAGATTAATAATGCCATTTACAAACTGTTCAAGCAACAGCCTGTTACAAATAATCAGCTTTATAATTCCTTCATAAGTAACTACCAATGTTTATAATATCGAATGGTGTGTTGTTTGAGCGGTGGCGTTTCTCGAAGTCTGCGCGGGGGGAGAAAAAACAAAATAAATTCCCCTCAAACTGCACCGTCTTATCAACGTAGTACTAATCCAGTCAATATGTTTTTTGTAATTATTTCAATTTTTTATATCGTATCAATGTGTCGTGTTGATTCGCCACACTTGCATATAACGGTTTGCAGTATAAAATCGTTGCGCAGTTCGGAGCGCTTTCGTATCATGGTACACAGCCGTTGAGTAAATGTTGTTTGGTTTAAATTTGGCACCACCCGCGCAATGTTTTATGACCGCGTGTTGTAAAACGTGGTTATTACCGAACCTCTTTTTTTACTTTTTTGGGATCCTGTCTAGCATCAAATAATGTCACGATATTTATGAAATTCTTATCATATCGGTAATATATCGTGGTCTGTTTTGTTATCACACACCTATGTAATCCTTTTACAATTGCTGTTTTCTCAAAACTATCAGGATTTACTTTTATTAAGCTTAATGATCTATCAAGTTTTTTAATGAAATCTTTTTTACCTTTTCAGACCATTCACTCTTAAGATACTCAAGCAATTTTTCTAGCTTTCTAGTTGTCCTTTTGGATAGTTTTATCGTCCTATCCATCAGCGATGTTTTTTGATAAAATCCTTATAATCGACAACGTCTCCATTTTCAATCTCCTTTATTCCTTGAAGAATGTCATCCTTTTGAGATTGTGGAATAGTATCCCAGAAGTCCCTACTAGCATGTTTCTTGAAAATCTTTTTAATGGAATCTAGTATACTTGGATTTTCTGTCTCAAGTATCATTCGCATAATCTCCAATTTTTCAGCTTGTATATTCATCCTCTTTTTTTTACAAATTTACAAAATATATCCTTCTATCAATGTGACGATTTAGCAACCATGTCTAGTCCTAAAATATGGCTACAGGTTAAACATAATTATTAAGCTACATTTTTAAAGACCATATTTGGTGTTTTATACCCTAAA